>JBDSIM010000299.1:0-11976 GCA_039917935.1 Cyclobacteriaceae bacterium
TCTCGAATAGAAGGTCTGGTACGGTTAACAATAACCGCGAGATACGCCCGCAAGTGGTGAGACCTTCTGCTGTTCACAGAAACAGATCAATAGAAAATCCCAATATGCAACAACGACCAGCCAATCGAACAAGGTCCAACGAAAATAAAAGAGGAAGACATTGATCTTCCTTTTTTTACTAAGGTGGGGCAATGCTTCGGCTCGGGGCTATCAGTTCCGATCATTATCAGGATCCAGTCTCGCGCCTGACGCACATTTCGGATTTACTGCTTATATAAATTGCGGAATTCTGTTTCAAACAATATTTCGCGTAAAAACACCATTGTCAACAAATGGCTCATAGGAAAGGGCCACAACCCCCGACTTAACAGTTCTCGTCTCTAATAATTTTAATAACCGCCATTCTGATTTCGTCAATTAAATTTAAGTTCATAAAGGTTGAAATCGACCCAGAGCCACCATATAGCCAAATGTTTTTTTCCGTTGTTGTTTTAGATCTTGTACGTTTTGCGCAATGTCCGATTTTGCAACTTTCGGATCCCCATCAAATTTCATTTTTGATGAAGAAATACATGAGTGATAATATTACCTTTCGCATTTGTTCGTATTATTAAAATATTATCATAGCATTACATTCATTAAATATTTTCTTTCAAAAACAATTCCGCCGCTACCAGCTCCGGTCTTTTGCTATCCGAAAACTTCGCTACTCCTACAAGCTTTTGAAAGTATTCTATCGCTTTTTCACTTTCGCCGGATTTTTTGGCAGCCAGGCCAGCGCCATACAATCCATTGAATCTGCCGGGATGTCGTTTCAGATCTGCTTCGTAAGCTTCAAGTGCTTTGGTAAATTCCCCCATTTCCATCAACAGATCTCCCAGCAGCTCCCTGGCTGGAATAACTTCACCAGGAGTTACAGGATGTTTCTCCGTGGCATCTTCCAGAGTGGCAGCTTCAGTCATTAACCTGATGGCTTCTTCTTTTTTGCCCTGAGAAAACTGAATCCATCCCTCCGATGCCCTGATCTGAATCTGCACCTGATTAGCTTCGTAGGTTTTGTTTTTCTCCATCAGCTTTGCATAGCTTGCTTGCAATTCTGTCAAATTCGCTTTCGCCAAACCCATGTTGTGGGTATGTACAGCGCCCAGGATCCTGCCAAAAGAAACAATTGCTTTTTCCCAGGGGAAGTTCTCCCACGGAAAATTATCCGGCTTCAATTCAAGCCTTGCTGCTTCTTCCCAGTTTTTGCGTTCCAACGCATGCCTTGTGGGAACCGCTGCGAATGTATAGGCATTCTTATTACTGAGGGGGAAAACTACTTCAATAGACCTCAGATATTCCAATTGCACCTTTGCGATTTCATCTCTCCCTTGTTGTAAATAAGCATAGACCAGATAATCCATTCCATGAAGTTCTTCATCCCAATGCCCCTGAATGCCTGAATTTTCCGCGTAGCATTTAGCAGCGGACATAGAATTTATATTGGATTGTATCGACTCATCCCACAGGCCAAGACGTGTGAAAATATGAGAAGGCATGTGCAAAGCATGCGCTGAGGTGGCTGCAATAGAAGCATACTTCCTTGCTGCGGGCAGCGCCAGTTCTGCCAACTCCGGATAGTCGTATGTATGGATCAGATAATGGGTAATTCCCGGATGATTAGGTTCATTTGGAAAAAGTGCATTCAATATTTCACCGGCTTTTCGCTGCTTCGTGAATGATTTATCCGCAGGATCAGATGCTGCCCGTAATGCCAGCGCATAAAATATTGCAGCTTCCTTATCGGCAGGGTATTTCAGATAAATTTTTTCCGCTTCCTTCTCAAATTTCAGTATACGCATGTTATGATCAAGTGTATTCCAATCGTCATACATGACACTCACTGCTTCCAGGTAATCAGATTCCTTTTTTGATTTACTTTCGAGTGAACGGGCGAGCGCGATGGTCCGGGAGCCTTTCTCCAGCTCTTCTTTGGCTGGTGGTGCCCATAAGGGATGAAAGTTACTCATGGCCACGCCCCAATAGGCCATCACACAATCCGGATCTTCGTCAATAACTTTCGCAAAAACTTTTTCCGCTTCTGTATACTCAAATGAATGTAGAAGAGCTGTTGCGAGATTGAAATTTGTCCGCACTTTCTCCATACAGGAAAGACCAAATTCCACTTTCCCGAACTGTGCTTCTTCAGAACCACAAAGTGTGATATCCCCTCTCAGGAGATTAATGGATTTTAGTTCAGCTTGGAACTGCTCCTGATCTCTTTTCACCCCGCAGCAAAACAGGACAAACAGAAGGATAATGGAATAAAAGTTTTGGTGTTGGGTTTTCATCTTAAGGTTGTTTTGTAAAACAAATTACAGCCGGACGGTAAGGGTTATCATCGGATTACATACCCTTAAATAAATGTATGGGTTAAAATGAAAACTGACAAATGGCAAGGAGGGGTGTAAAAGCTACCCTACAATTTTGGTTGGATGCCCGAACTGAATTTACTAAATTTAATCGTCCAACAATAATCCACTTATATTATGGCAAAATTATCACTTCGTGTAAATGGACAATCTAAAGAAATTGATATAGATCCACAGATGCCATTGCTATGGGCGATCCGGGATTTTATGGGCCTCACCGGCACCAAATTCGGATGTGGCATTGGACAATGTGGGGCCTGTACAGTGCATTTAAATGGTGTGCCAGTGAGGTCCTGCGTTATTCCATCCTCTTCCGTTACCGGAAAAGAAATTACCACCATCGAAGGTCTCTCTCAAAATAATGACCATGCCGTTCAACTTGCCTGGATAGCGGAACAAGTCCCTCAATGTGGCTACTGCCAATCGGGGCAAATCATGAGCGCGGCTGCGTTGTTAAAGAAAAACCCGAACCCATCCGATGAAGATATTGATGCTGCCATGAGCGCAGTACTCTGCCGGTGCGGAACATATCCGCGCGTCAGAAAGGCCATCAAACAAGCTTTAAAAATGTAATATGGAAACGATCTCCAGAAGAAAATTCATACAAGTAAGTTCAATCGCCAGTGCCTTCCTCGCTATTGGGTATGTGCCCGAAGCAGCAGGCGATGATAAACTGATCGCGCGAACAGCCTCCGACCCCACGAAAGTCGACCTTAACCAATTCATTTCGATTGGCACGGATAACAGTATTGTCCTTTTCACTCACCGGCCTGAGATGGGCCAGGGAACTTATCAATCTATCCCCATGATCCTTGCGGAAGAGTTGGAAGTGTCGATGGACAAAGTAGAAATCCGCCCCTCCATTGCCAACGCCGGTTTGTATGGAAGTCAAATGGTTGTAGGCAGCAGGAGCATCCAAACCGAATTCGAAAAATTAAGAAAAATGGGTGCCGCAGCCCGTGAAATGCTGCGACAGGCAGCAGCGAATATATGGAAGATCGATCTCGAACAATGCAAAGCAACTAAAGGAACGGTGGTCAACCCATCGGGTAATGTACTCACCTACGGAGAGCTGGTGTTGGAAGCATCCAAATTATCACCCTCTGAAAACCCACCTTTGAAAAAACGAAGCGAGTTTTCGATCATCGGAACATCCGTAGCCAGAAAAGATATTCCGATGAAAACAAATGGCGAAGCAAAATTTGGAATTGACATTACCGTACCGGGGATGCTATACGCATTGGTTGAACGGTCAACTGTATTCCTGGGAAAAGTGAAAACCTTCAACAAAGAAGCCGTTTTAAAAATGCCGGGTGTACGCCATGTGCTCCAAACCTCACGCGATGTCTTCGGACAAAAGCGGGAAGGTGTGGCTGTTCTGGCCGATAACTATTGGTACGCCTTGCAAGGTAGAAAGGCCCTTATAGTGGAATGGGATACGCAGGGACTGGAGAAGATTTCGGATGACACTATTCTGACAGATTCGTATGAAGCTGCTAAAATGGAAGGCGATGAATTGTTCGGTAAGGGAGATGTGAGTTCGGTATTTAAGAATGCTAAAAAAATCATCGAGGCGTCCTACGAAACTCCCTATCAGGCCCACGTGCCGATGGAACCCATGAACGCTATCGCCAGCGTTACCGATACGCAGGCCACATTTTGGGGATCGACTCAAAACCCCAATGGCATTCGCACCTTCCTTTCAAAAACTTATAATCTTCCCGAGGAAAAAGTAGACATCAACTACACGTTTATGGGTGGTGGCTTTGGACGGAGGTCCATGATTGATGTAGCCGAAGAAGCTGCAGACCTCTCGAAAAAATCCGGAGCACCGGTGAAAGTAATCTGGACACGTGAAGATGATCAGACACAAGGACCTTTCCGGGCATGCAGTCTGAATGTTTGTCGGGCGGTAATGGACGACCAGGGAAAAGTAACAGCCCTTGAACACAAAGTAATCGCCCAGGAAATTCAAAATCAGACTGGCCCTAATATGAAAGCCGGTCGTCAACTGATGGGCGGGATTAATACCGATTTTCTAATTCCCAACTTATCGGTGAAAGGCGTTCTTCAAAAAAGACATATCCCCATCTCCTACTGGCGTGCGGTGTACCATTCCACTAATCCTTTCGCTCATGAATGTTTTATTGATGAGCTCGCTCACCAGGCTAAAAAAGATCCTATACAATTCCGGCTCGATATGCTGGATCATCCCCGGTACCGCAGGGTGCTGGAAGGCGTAGCTGAAAAGACCAATTGGAAATCCCCCCGGAAAAAAGGGGTAGGAAGAGGAGTAGCTGCTGTTGAAAGATCCGGAGCATATTTTGCACAGGTGGTAGAAGTTGAACAACGCGGAAAACAAATTGTTCCGGTTAAAATTACGACCGTGATCGATCTGGGAATTTGCATCAACCCCGATACGGTAAAAGCGCAAACAGAAGGTTCTATCGTGATGGGATTAGGCGCTGTATACAACGGATTAACCATACGCAATGGCGCTGTGGTAGAACAAAATTTCCATACGTATCCCTTGCTTAAGATCAACCAGTGCCCGGAAATTGAAACCATCATTCTCGAAAGCGATGCACCTCCTGATGGCGCCGGTGAAGCAGGCCTTCCAACGGTGGCCCCAGCTTTTGCCAATGCCATTTTCGATCTTACGGGGAAGCGGATCAGAAAACTGCCCATAGATTTAGGAAGTATTATATAAAAAACCGATAACCTTCCTCCCCATCAGAGTCACCGGTTTCCGGGTACCTGATGCCTACGATGTTCAATCTATGCGCTAACCTGAATTGCATTCGGGCCTTGGGGAGATTGGTAATCTAAAAAATTGTTGTCCATTACAGATGTGACCTCAGAGTCTGTCGCGAGACGCGCGTGCCTCCGAGGGGGATATAGGTTGCTGCAACCTGAAATTAATTTCATAAATTGTTCGAACAACCATCTCCATGCCGCCACTTAAAAAGCGACTCATTAAACTTGCTACTGGCATCGAAGCGAATTTTGACACCCTGACTTTGGCGTTGCGGAAAAGGCTCAATGCTGATAAGCCTTTGCAGATTGTCCCTTATCGAAGTTACGGAACAGTAAACCGGCTATATGTGAAGGGCCGTGTCCTCAGAGACAAAGGCATCCGGAAATCAACTGACAAGGATACTATCTGGAACAATCTCATCAGCATGTATAAACGCTTTGAAAGCGATGAAGTACCGCATGCCCGTTTAAAAATAGATTTCCAGGAGCAGGCTCATTTTGTGACCACGGATGACGAGGGATATTTTACACTCGATTTGTTTACCGAAGAAGCATTAGCATGGGACGACATGTGGCACGAAGTTGAACTCGAACTCATTGAAGCACCTTATTCTTATAAAGGGGGAATTAAAAGTACAGCGCACGTTCTCGTCCCACCAGCAGATGCAGAGTACGGAATTATCAGCGATATTGACGACACCGTTGTGAAGACTACCGCAACAAATTTGCTCGCCATGTCGCGCAATACATTTCTTCACAATGCCCACACTCGCCTTCCCTTTGCCGGTGTTTCCGAATTTTACAAATCCCTTCAGCTGGGGAGGAATGGCAAACGCAATAATCCATTTTTTTATGTGTCGAGCAGTCCCTGGAATTTATATGACCTGCTGATCGATTTTTTAGACCTTAACGAAATTCCGGAAGGGCCTTTATTGTTGCGCGATTTTGGCTTGAATGCGAGCAACGAAAGCTCAGGCCATATGGGGCACAAGTTTAAGGAAATCAAAAATATTCTGCTGGCCTATCCGCACCTCAATTTTGTATTGATCGGTGATTCAGGTCAGGAAGACCCCATAATTTACCGCGAAATTGTTTCCAGTTTTCCTGGCCGGATCCTGGCGATATACATCAGGGATGTGCAGTTATCAGACCGGGAGAAAATAGCCATTGATATTTCTCAAGAACTGGTAGTAGACAAAGTTGAGATGATCGTCGTAGATAATACCGTAGAAGCTGCTGAACATGCCGCGAAGATCGGGCTGATTTATACGGACGAAATTCCAAAGATTGTCGCAGATAAAAAACAGGACAAAGGAGAAATACAAGGGAAAGAGGAGATGCCATAGCTGAAAAAATCTTCAAGTGCTTAAAGGACGGAGGAAACTTCCGCGCAAGCAGAATCGCCAGCAAAGTAATTCACAAAGCCCTACTGATATCGTGGAGATAAATTAGGATATCTGAATGGTGAAATGTTATCTTAATAAAAAAATAATACGAACCATGAGCATTACCCGAAATCAGTTCCTGAAGGTACTAAGTCTTTCAGCCACGGCTAGCTTAACAAACATCAGCGGATTTTCAGCAAAAGCCGACAGTCATCGCCATCAGGTAAAAACCGACGGAAACTTAACGTTGGGTTTGGCGTCTTACACATTGCGAAAAATGAATCTGGACGAGGTCATCAAAATATGCCAACGTTTAGGCCTTACCTCCCTGGCCCTGAAAAGCATGCATATGCCTTTGGAGAGTTCTGCGGATGACATTAAAAGCATGGCCGAAAAAATCAGAAATGCAGGTCTGCGTTTGTACGGAGCGGGTGTGATTTATATGAAAACTGCACAGGAAGTTGAAACTGCATTCAGTTATGCCGCCCATGCCGGCCTTGAAATGATCATCGGGGTTCCCAATCATGATCTATTACCCCTGGTAAATGAACAGGTAAAAAAGTATAATATAAAGTTGGCTATCCATAATCATGGACCAGGGGATGACCTTTATAAAAGTCCCGCAGATGTTTACACAAAAGTTAAAAGTCTCGATAGGAGAATTGGTTTGTGTATAGACATTGGCCACGTTGTAAGAATAGGCCAGGATCCGGTTCCCATGATTGAAAAATATAAGGACAGACTATATGATATGCACTTAAAAGATGTGGATAAGGCAGAAGCCAATGGAACATCTGTTGAGATCGGCAGGGGTGTTATCGATATACCCAAAGTTATTCAGGCGCTAAACAAAATAAAATACCAGGGATGCATGGCGTTGGAGTACGAGAAGGATGACGATGACCCTGTACCAGGATTAGCAGAGTCTGTTGGTTATGTTCGTGGGGTTGTCAAGATGGCGTAGTTTAGTTAATTAATAGGGTTGAGAATTTTGGTGCACGTTCGAGAGAAAGGGGTATCAGTCGGCAGGAGGCAGGTCTGCAGTAAGCAGTAAAGGCTTTACAAATACCCTTGTCTTCTGATGGAGCCCTTAGAAATCATAATTTTGTCTAAAATATAAATCTATGAATACAACCAGACGGAATTTTCTGAAGTGCAGCGGGACTGCTGCTTTAGCGTTGGGACTATTACCCACCCTTTCAAAATCAGAAGGATTTTATTCTGGTAATACGGCAGGAAGTTTTACGCGTATGTCGCCTGAATCACAAGGGGTTTCAGCCGCTGGCATCAGTAAATTTATACAGGCTGCGCAGGCGTCTGGATTGGAGTGGCACAGTTTCATGTTATTGCGCCATGGCCACGTGATTGCCGAAGGATGGTGGAAGCCCTTTGAAGCCCAATACAAGCATACCTTATATTCGTTAAGCAAAAGTTTCACGAGTACGGCCATCGGACTCCTGGTGAAAGAAGGTAAAATAAAAGTAGACGATCAGGTAGTATCTTTTTTCCCTGATGAATTGCCCGTGGAGATCAGCGAGAACCTGAAACAAATGAGGGTAAAAAATTTGCTGACCATGAATACAGGTCATGGTGAAGATACCACCTCAAAAATGAGAGAGAGTACTGCGACATGGACTAAAACATTCTTATCCCTTCCGGTAGAGCATACACCAGGTTCACATTTTCTCTACAACACAGGTGCAACCTATATGCTAGGCGCCATTCTTAAAAAAATCACGGGTCAGGATCTGGAAACCTATCTTACTCCGAGATTATTCGCACCGCTGAATATCGAAGATCATGATTGGGAAACATCTCCCCAGGGACTGAACGTAGCGGGATGGGGCTTGCGCGTGAAAACCGAAGACATTGCAAAACTTGGTCAGCTATATCTGCAAAAAGGTAAATGGAACGGAAAAGAAATTCTAACGGAAGAATGGGTACATGATGCCAGTACTTATCAGACAAGTTCGCAAACGGGTGACGGTGACTGGAGCCAGGGTTATGGTTATCAGTTCTGGCGTTGCAAACCCGAATTTTACAGGGGTGATGGTGCCTTTGGTCAGTACTGTGTCGTGATGCCACAGCATGACGCTGTGATTGTAGTTACCAGCGAAAGTTTTGACATGCAAAAGCAGATGCTGCTCATGTGGGAACACCTTTTGCCCGCGATACAGCCCTCCGCGTTGCAGGAAAATAACACCCTGTCAGCAAATTTGAAAACTGATTTATCCAGCCTCGCGATTCCTGTTCCCAAAGGCACGGTTAGCGATGCTTTGTCTAAAAAGTATAACAATGTCAAAATTAAATGTAATAAGAATGAATTTGATGTTGCCTCCATACAATTAAAATTTTCGAAAGATGGCTGTGCGTTGATTATTGATTCATCCAAAGGACGGCAGACTATCCAAGCCGGCTGGGAGAAATGGGTGACCAGTAAGGAAAGTGCTGCCTATCCTTTTGCCGTAAGCAACAGAAATCCTGTTCCTTCAAAAATTGCCGCAACAGCCACATGCACTTCCGATAATACGCTGACGCTAAATCTGAAATTTATAGAGGCGATGCACGGTGATAAGATAACCTTCGTGTTTAACGAGCATAGCGTTTCTGTTGATTTATTAAACAGTGTTTCCGAGTATGGTAAGAACAATCCTGAAAAACGCCAGAAACTGGAAGGCACTATTGTTTAAAATCCAATTACGCAAAGGCCACGGAGAAGGCGCAGAGGATCACAAAGAAAAATACATTCATTGCGCTTCAATTGTTGTCATCCACTTCACTAGCTCAAAGAGAAAAAAATTTTTATGATGGATAACTTTGTGCCCTATTGTTCAGATTTGCTGCTAGTTGAAGAACTATTCTGCTCTCAAGGGGTAACGCTTAAAAAGAGAATCCAGAAATATCACAATGAAATACAAAAAATACTTTGTAAAACTTTGAGCCTCCTCCCTGTCCTCTGGGTTAATGGATTCAATCTTCAATCAAACACACTAAGTTTGTCCCCATCAAATGACGCGAATACCATACTTGGATGTGAATCGATGTGAAAAGTATTCCCTTTTTTGTCGATGGCGATAGCACCTGCGAAACCATCGAATGGCTTCAGCTCGTCAAAGGTCCTTTCGCAGGCCTCACGGAGAGAGAGCCCATCCGTTACACGTGTCACAATTTTAGTCGCCACAGCCCCGCTGACGATATCCTCACCTACTCCCGTGCACGATACTCCACAAACGTCATTGGCAAAATTACCGGCCACAGTGGCTGAATCAGATACTCTTCCGGGCATTTCAAAACCTTTTCCGCCAGTAGAGGTAGCTGCGGCAAGACCGCCTTCGCTGTCCAGCACAACACAGCCTACCGTTCCTAATCCTGCAGCACCACGTTTGGCCTCAAACTCTTTTCTTCGTTGCGTAGTTTCTGTTTTATAAAAGCCAAAGCCCTGCATGCGCGCAAATTGAATAGCACCTTCGCCACCGAGAACCCGGTCCTCGAAAAGCAATAAACGTTCCGCCACACGAATGGGATTTTTCACATCTTCAATATTGATCACACCCGTAAATTTTAAACTCACGCCATCCATCAGGGAAGCGCTCATCCGGATCTTTCCATCGCGCTGGATTTGAGAACCAATGCCCGCGTTGAAAAGGTCACAATCCTCCAGCAGTTCAGTAACATATACAACGGACTCCAGTGCCGCATGGTCCTGAATATACAGGTACCCCTTTTTAACAATATCTGAAAGCGCTTTTTGCTTGGCTTGTTTTATGGTGTCCGACGTTTCGGCCTCACTGAAGAATCCCCCGTGAAGTATAATTTTTGGGTCGCCCATTAGTCCGGAGGTAAATTTTTTAACAGCAGGGTTCTGTCATTTTTGTGAACCGTGAGCTTATGCGTTTCGAGATTATAAAGGCTGCCCTTCGCCATCACGTGCACAACGAGATGTTCAATAGAGATAGGTTCTCCCAATTCAATTTCCGTCAGGTTCGTGTCGTTGATAAACCGGCCATCGACCAGGATCACCAGCCCTGATCCTAAAGCCTCCATTTTTTTTCCGCCGATGATCAGCAAGCCTGTATCTTCGCCCAGTCCTATTCCCAGGATCATGGGGTTACCAACTACTGCCTGAAATAACCTTCCTATCCGGCCACGCTGAACAAAATGTGTATCGATAATAACATGGTTGATCAATCCAAGGCCACTGGTGATTTGAACTTCTCCTTTTAACAAGGCTTCCGTTGCCGAGCCCTGATAAATCATATTATGAGAACATGCCGCTGCCCCGGCGGAAGTACCGGCAATAACAACATCTTCATTGCTATACCTCGCCAGCAATGACCTGTGAAATGCTGTCCCTCCCAAAATAGAAGTAAGGCGGAGCTGGTCACCCCCTGTGAACATCACGATGTCAGCCCGCGCAAGGCGGTCATTTACCTCACTGGAATTCGCTTGCTCGCGTGTTTTTATTCCGAGCAATCCGAGATTCATGGCCCCCAGGTAATGAAAAGCCTTCTCATATTCATGTCCTACTTCTTCGGGGATCTGCGAAGCCGTAGTAATTACTTCAATCCGGGATTCACTATTAAGGCTGGATTCGGTAATGATCCGTCTGAGAATTCCCCGTTCGAAAAAATTGAAGTTCGTCTGAATACCTTTTTCGTCATTTTTTTCGGTAAAACTGCCTTTATCGACTGCTCCGCCGACCACAATGAGTTTACCCTTTGGTACCATATGCCATCGATTGTTAAAAAAATTATAGCAATGTTAATGGATTCGGGCCTATTAGCAATTTGAAATTCAAGAATTACTTGCTTAACCTTAGCTGAGTAAAGCATATCCTTCATTAAATTCCGTTCATGAAAATACTTAAAATCCAGGCCCTTCGCGGTCCTAATATATGGAGTGTAAACCGGAAGAAACTCATTCAGATGCGCCTGGACATCGAGGATCTTGAAGACCGGCCCACAGACAAGATTGATGGATTCGGAAAAAGATTAGAAAAAATGTTTCCCAGCATGTATGAGCATCGCTGTTCAGAAGGGAAGCCGGGAGGTTTCTTTTACAGGGTAGAAAAAGGAACCTGGATGGGTCACGTTATCGAGCACATCGCACTGGAGATCCAAAGCCTTGCCGGAATGGAAACGGGTTTCGGACGCACCCGTGAAACCAAGACCAGGGGCATCTATAATGTGGTTTTTAGCTATGCTGAAGAGAACGTTGGAATGTATGCAGGAGAAGCATCTGTGCGTATAGCCGATGCGTTGATCAACGGGACTGACTATGACCCGGGTACCGACATCCAGAAAATGCGTGAGATACGCGAAGAAGTACGACTCGGACCAAGCACATCTTCATTGGTAGATGAAGCCGTTTCGCGCGAAATTCCCTGGATCCGGCTCGGTTCCAATTCCCTTATTCAACTTGGT
>JBDSIM010000300.1:0-12069 GCA_039917935.1 Cyclobacteriaceae bacterium
CTCGTGCCAGGCTTTGGCAGTCCGTCTTTGCATAGTATTTTTGGTTAAAGACCTGCACCACGCAGTGTCACAACAAAAATACTGGTAAGAGTTGGGCGGGAAAAGATGTACTTGATAGCGTGCTTACTTTGAAATGGCTCTCAAATTACGATATAGTGAAGTCAATAATTCAGAGTGGGGCAAAAAACCACTCGCCTAATTGATTGCGTGGTTTGAAGATCAGCAGTTTTTCGAAGTAAATAATCCAGCTTTCATGAAACATGTGAGGGCAGCTAGAAATTATTTTTTCCATCCCAGCCGGCATGGTTTCGGAGGAATAGCAGGCATGCACTGGGTTGATACCACAGTGGATTTAATCAACGACCTTTATGAGAATGTTAAACTACGTACTGAACGAAAAACGCAACAGAAAGCCCTTCATCAGCAGTTTAGGAATATTCTAAATCCAGGCGCAGAATTAGTCCTTAATAATTTACAAGAAATAGTTTACCATCTTGAGATCCTTTTTGTAGATAATAAGTCAAAACCAAATTTAATCTATATATGTCTCTTGTTCCGGTCTTTCAAAATGAGGATGATCCGAAACAGCCCATTTTTTTCATTCAACTGCTTGAGGGGCATTATTTAGTAACCGATACCGAACTTTGTTTCTTTAAACAAATTAATCCGGCATTCGCTCTAATTTCACTCAAAGATGTTGAGTCAAAAAAATACGTTAGTGAATGGTTGCATTCTTGGCAACGAACTGATAATAATGGAGATTTAGGTAAGAGAGGCGCGATGTGGGCCAAGCACCATTTTTTATTGCATCAGCTTGACTCCGAATTTCAAAAAATTAGGCGAGCTTTTCACCATAAGGACTCTCAATGATTCAACGCTGCGTGCATTAGCTGGACTCAACAATATTTTTGGTCGTCCTTGTTAATAGTTGCAATTAACCGGAATCAAGGAATCTTATCTTAATACAATGATTTTGAAACATCGATAGCCTACCCCCAGCATCAACACCCATTGTGCAGTCCCCACATCCCTCCCACTGTCTAAGCCTGCCCAAAGAGTGTTGCTGCCCCGCCCTGTAACAATTGAAGTGTCGCGTATTGCCCCCGCGTTATAATCATATTATGCTAAGTTGAGAATACAGAGCAATCTGACGATCCACACAAGCCCACCGCACAGTTATATAATTTGACGTTATGTGCCTGCCTGCCGGTAGGCAGGTGACTATTTCGCTCCTATCCTTTATCATATAAATCTAGCTGGATCACTCCAATATTATCAGCGCCAAATCTAGTGATGGAGAAAAGCTCGGAAATTTCTTAAAAATTCAAATCGGATTCTCGGATGCTAAGAGCGTTAAAAACAGTCTCAAACAAAAACTTCCCAGCAAAATCAATAATTTATCTCCACCACTTTCTTATTCTGCAATTTCTGCATTTGGGCTGGAACGATGTCTAAAATTCCTCCCTTCAGGGTTTTTATGAGTTTGCTTTTCAGGTAGTCGCGATGGGTAACAAGACTTACTTCACGTGCGGGTGTCGGGTCCCTTAACCGTTTCACCAGCTTATGCTCGGCTTTGGTAAACTCCATCACAGCCAACTCTGGTAAAATGGTTATGCCATCGCTTTTGTCTACCATTCGTTTGAGGGTTTCTATGTTGCCTGTCTTAAAGTGAAAATCACTGCTTTTTTTTAACTCGCATAAGTTTAATATCTGCGATCGAAAGCAATGCCCTTCTTCCAATACCCAGAGCTGGCTGGGATCAATTTCCCTGGCCAATACATATTTCTTGTCTATCAACGCATTCTTTTTAGAGACGTAGACAAAAAGTTCTTCGTAGAAAAGTATGTCTTCTTTGATCGATGGATCTTTCAGAGGCGTGACCACGATGCCGCAGTCCAACCGGTTGTGCTTGAGTTCATGGATCACTTCTTCCGTGATGGCCTCGCTAATAATAAGATCTATTTGAGGGTATTTTTCCCGCACATATTTATAAAGCGATGGTATTAAATAAGGAGCGAGCGTGGGAATAATTCCAATCCGCAATTCACCGGTAAGGATGTCCTTCTGGTCGCTGATCAATTGTTTAACCGTGTTGGCTTCGCGCAAAATGATTCGAGCCTGGGCAATGATGCTCGCGCCAATTTCTGTAGGAATAACGGGTTGTTTTGTGCGATCAAAAATTTTTACACCCAGTTCTTCCTCGAGCTTCTGAATTTGCATACTCAGGGTAGGCTGTGTGACAAAACATTTTTCGGAGGCTGATACAAAATGTCGATTAGTATCCAGTGCAACAATATATTCAAGCTGTGTCAGAGTCATAGATAATATCTATATGATTATAAAAATAATCAATTTGATTTATTAAACCAAGTGTTGTAATCTTGACGAATCAATTTTGCAAAACAATCACTAATCTTTAAAAATGGAAAAAGATACGAACTCAATCTTAGCGGATGTGAACACTGGTGAAGCCAAGTGTCCATTTTCTGGTGGAGCGCTTAAGCAAAGTGCTGGCGGTGGCACAAGAAACAGGGACTGGTGGCCAAATCAGTTGAACTTAAGCATCCTCCGTCAACATTCTTCCCTGTCCGATCCGATGGGCGAAGGGTTCAACTACGCTGAAGAGTTTAAGTCGCTCGACCTGAAAGCAGTCAAGAATGACATCTTCGATCTGATGACCACTTCTCAAGACTGGTGGCCAGCGGATTACGGTCATTATGGCCCGCTCTTTATTCGGATGGCGTGGCATAGCGCAGGCACTTATCGTATTGCTGACGGTCGTGGTGGCGCAGGCTTCGGAACGCAACGCTTCGCTCCTCTCAACAGTTGGCCTGACAACGCAAATCTTGACAAAGCACGTTTGCTGCTCTGGCCAATCAAACAGAAATACGGCAAGAAAATTTCATGGGCAGACTTAATGATCCTGACGGGTAACTGCGCGCTTGAGTCGATGGGCTTTAAGACGTTCGGATTTGCTGGCGGACGTGCAGATGTTTGGGAACCTGCGGAAGATATTTTCTGGGGTTCTGAA
Organism: Cyclobacteriaceae bacterium; assembly: GCA_039917935.1. Classification (GTDB taxonomy): domain Bacteria; phylum Bacteroidota; class Bacteroidia; order Cytophagales; family Cyclobacteriaceae; genus Chryseosolibacter. Next base: position 3,032 of record JBDSIM010000300.1, read on the forward strand.
AGCGAGTGGTTAGGTGACAAACGCCATACTGGTAAACGTGAACTTGAAAATCCTCTCGGTGCCGTTCAGATGGGCCTGATCTATGTGAATCCGGAAGGTCCTAATGGAAAACCGGATCCGCTCGCGGCAGCCGTTGATATTCGCGAAACTTTTGGACGGATGGCGATGAATGATGAAGAAACTGTTGCACTTATTGCCGGAGGACACTCCTTCGGTAAAACGCATGGTGCAGCCGATCCAGCCAAGTACGTTGCCATGGAACCAGCAGGTGCGAGCATCGAAGAGCAAGGGCTTGGATGGAAAAATTCATTCGGAAGTGGTAATGGAGTGAATACAATTTCGAGTGGTCTTGAAGGAGCCTGGACAACTACACCGGCGAAATGGAGTCACAATTTCTTCCAAAATCTTTTTGGGTTCGAGTGGGAGTTGTCGAAGAGCCCAGCTGGCGCACATCAGTGGAAACCGAAGGGTGGCGCAGGTAAGGATTCAGTGCCTGATGCACATGACCCATCAAAACGTCACGCACCAACCATGCTGACAACTGACATCTCGTTAAAGGTAGATCCTGCTTACGAGAAAATTTCAAGGCGCTTTTTCGAAAATCCTGATGCTTTTGCAGATGCTTTCGCCCGCGCGTGGTACAAGCTGACGCATCGTGACATGGGGCCAATCGTGCGTTACCTCGGTCCGGAGGTTCCGAAAGAAGTGCTCATCTGGCAAGACCCTATCCCGACCGTTGCGCATAAACTAATTGACGATAAAGATATAGCTGCACTAAAAAGTAAAATCCTTGCTTCGGGATTGACGGTATCCCAACTGGTGTCAACTGCCTGGGCTTCAGCATCAACATTCCGTGGCTCTGATAAACGCGGTGGCGCAAACGGTGCACGCATTCGTCTTGCACCACAGAAGGATTGGCAAGTCAACAATCCGCCGCAATTGGCGAAAGTGCTTAATACCCTTGAGAATATTCAAAAAGAATTCCAGTCTGGTGGTAAGATGGTTTCGCTTGCCGACCTGATCGTTCTTGGCGGATGTGCAGGCGTCGAAAGGGCGGCAAAGAATGCCGGTAAAGATGTGACCGTACCATTCACACCTGGCCGTGCTGATGCGTCCCAAGAGCAAACCGACGTAAGGTCCTTTGCTGCTATTGAGCCCTCTGCAGACGGGTTCCGCAACTACTTTAATATCCGTCACAAGGCATCGGCAGAGGCCATGTTAATTGACAAGTCGCAATTGTTGACGCTGACTACGCCAGAGTTGACTGTACTGGTGGGTGGCATGCGTGTGCTGAACGCGAACTTTGACAATTCTCAACAGGGTGTTTTCACCAAACGCACAGAGACACTCACCAATGACTTCTTCGTGAACCTACTCGATCTCGGTACGACATGGAAAGGAAGTTCAGTGTCTCAGGATGTGTTTGAGGGTCGTGATCGCAAGACAGGCGAAATTAAGTGGACGGGTACTCGTGTCGATCTCATCTTCGGTTCTCATTCAGAGCTGAGGGCTATCGCTGAAGTCTACGGATGTGCAGACTCTCAGGAGAAGTTTGTGAAGGATTTTGTGGCAGCATGGAATAAGGTTATGAACCTTGACCGCTTTGATCTCGCATAGGATGACGAAACGTTGGCTTAAGTCAGCCTTGATTTAGTGCGGTACATTCATAAATAAAATAAAAGGTGGCTTTGCAACAGGCCACCTTTTTTAAATCTTGTTACACCATTCTAACAAGACCAGCGCCAGATTTTCTTGGGCAATGCCTGCGGCCCGGGCTATCCGTACAAGTCCGGCCTCGCTCCTGCCCACACACGGAGTTTATCCCGATTTTTATCGGGAGGCTTTTCACTTCTATCCCTATTGCTTTGCCAACCTGGTAGCAACGCACATTGTGCAGGCCACGCATGCCACGCTAAAACCAAAGCTACTCAAAGAGTGTAACTGGGGTGGTGACCGAAAAAGCTTAAGTTATTGAAAGCCAACGCTAGAAACTTTCGATAAATATTGAGTAAGCCCGGAGCTAAAGCAACGCCTCCCTGGGTGCCGGCAAATATATTACTGCCACTCATAGCAAAGGACGTAATATTTAGTTGTGTCAGCCCGGTGTTCAGTTGTGTCCAACTCTGTCTATTATCGCTTGAGCGGAACACGCCACCGCGCGCATGACGGGCGCACAACAGGAGGATCATACATTGTTTGTACACAGCCTCATGGGACGTTGTTGCATTCGCCTTTGCTCCTATCGTCACTGAAACTCGCGCTCGTGTGGGTTCAGTATTTTAAAACGGATTGACACAATTATCTGCTGTGAAAAGCTTCATCAAGCGTACAATTGCCAAGTAACCGCTTCCTTACCGTTTTAGGGATTTGGTTTCCGGGTATAATAACCTTGCTATGATTTAAATCATCCCACAGGGTGACGATTGATAGCCATATGCAGTAATGAAGAGTCTATGTTTGATTACAGAATTCCAAATACATGAAACCAAACACTTATATCAATACCGATGGCAATTCAGCCGTAGCCAATGTAGCTTATGGTTTTTCTGAAGTAGCCGCCATCTACCCCATCACGCCATCTTCCGACATGGGCGAGCGGGCTGATGGATGGAGTGCCGAGGGGCGGAAAAATATTTTCGGTGAGTCGGTTGATGTGACACAAATGCAATCAGAAGCAGGGGCTGCCGGGGCCATCCATGGAGCACTTTCTGCCGGGGCACTTGCCACTACATTTACTGCTTCGCAAGGCTTGTTGCTGATGTTGCCCAACATGTTCAAAATAGCCGGAGAGATGTTGCCGGTTGTATTTCATGTTTCAGCACGCTCATTGGCATGTCAGGCCCTCTCCATTTTTGGCGACCATTCGGATGTCATGGCAACCCGCGGAACTGGCTTTGCCATGCTCGCTTCTTCCAATGTGCAGGAGGCGCAAGACCTGGCGGTAATCGCTCACCTGTCTACACTCGAAGCTAAAATTCCGTTCCTTCATTTCTTTGATGGATTCCGTACCTCACACTCCATACAGAAAATTGTACCGGTCAGCTACGAAGAAATGCGGAGCATGCTTGCCATGAAATTTGTGGAAGAGTTTCGCGCCGTGGCGTTGAAGCCGGAAGCTCCCATTTGCAAGGTAGGTGCGCAAAATCCGGATGTCTATTTTCAAGGAAGAGAAACCGTCAACCGGTTTTATGAAGTTTGCCCCTCCATCGTAGAAAAATATATGAGATTGTTTGCCGAAAAGACCGGACGACAATACAAACTTTTTGAATACATAGGCGCACCTGATGCAGACAAGATTCTCATTTCCATCGGATCATCGACCGAAACGATTGAAGAAACCATTAACTATTTAAGAAAGCGGGGTGAGAAAGTGGGACTCGTTAAAGTAAGATTGTACAGGCCATTTGCCGTTGCAGACTTCCTGAAAGAAATCCCAAAATCAGTTAACAAGATTGCCGTACTCGATCGTACCAAAGAGCCAGGCTCGATTGGGGAGCCTCTTTATCTCGATGTGGTTGCGGCTTTGGCTGGTGAACGAGGGGGCATCCGCATTATCGGTGGGCGTTATGGTTTGTCCTCGAAAGAATTTACGCCATCGATGGTGAAAGCCGTCTATGATCATCTTGAAAATGATGGCTGGCATAATTTCACCGTAGGCATCAATGATGATGTAACTTACAAATCGATTCCTGTTAACGAGGAGATAGACACAGAACAGGAAAGCATTGTGCGCTGCAAGTTCTGGGGATATGGATCGGATGGAACCGTGAGCGCCAATAAGAATGCCATTAAGATCATTGGTGACAGCACGGAACTCTTTGTTCAGGGATATTTTCAATATGATTCCAATAAGTCGGGTGGTTGGACCATCTCTCACTTGCGCTTCGGTAAAGAAAAAATTCAGTCAGATTATCTGCTGAATAAAGTAGATTTTGTAGCACTGCACCGCCCTCAGTACATCGGTCAATATGATATTCTTGAAGGAATTACGGATGGAGGAAAGTTTTTGATCAACTCAAGCCAGAAGCCCGAAAATATCTTCAGACTCTTCACGAAAGATATGCAAGACACCATTCGGGAGAAAAAGATTAAAGTATATACTATTGATGCCTCCAGGATTGCGAAAAGCGTAGGGTTGGGCGGAAAAATAAGTTCCGTTATGCAAACCGCATTCTTCAAAGTTTCCGGAGTTCTACCCGAAAAAGAAGCCATTGATCTGATTAAGAAGTTTGTCCAAAAGCAATTTGCGCGTAAAAGCCCTGAAATTGTAGAAATGAATTGGAAGGCCATAGATGCTGCGGCTGCAGCAGTGACAGATGTTCCTATACCTGAAGAGTCAGACAAATATGCAGAGATAACCGCAGTAGTTCCTGAAGGTTCAGGATGGTTTGCTGAAAAAATCATTGATCCTATAATGCGGCTGAAAGGCGATCGCATACCGGTTTCCTATATGCCGGTCAACGGAGCCATGCCTACGGGCACAAAACGGCTGGAGTTTCGTGGCGTGCCGGGCAATCCTGCCATCTGGATTGAAAAACTTCCTTTTGTGAATGAACCTAATATAACAGAGCCTTACCTGGAATATCCTCCAAGCTGTTCCGGTTGTGGAGAGGTTCCTTATATTCATTTGGTGACACAACTGTTTGGCGAACGGATGATCATCGCGAATGCTACCGGATGCACATCGATCTTTGGCGGAACATTCCCCCTCACTCCTTATACGAAAGACAAAAATGGAAAAGGACCGGCATGGGCCAATTCACTCTTTGAAGATAACGCTGAGTTTGGTTTTGGAATGCGGCTGGCAGTTGATGCCAATCGCAGGCAATTAAAAACAAATATAGAGTCTTTGATGGCATCTTCCATTAGTGAAGATCTTAAGGCAGCGCTTCTGAAATCTTTGAGTCTGTTTGATGAAGTAAACAATGAGGCCAGGAATCATGCTGATTATGTGAAAGAACTTTTGGCTGCAGAGAAAAAGGTTTTGAGTGAAAATCCTGTATTGAACAAGGTGATTGAATTGCAAGACTATTTTGTAGACAAGAGCATTTGGATTATCGGTGGCGATGGTTGGGCTTATGACATCGGCTTTGGTGGGCTTGATCATGTAATGGCCTCCAACCGAAATGTGAATTTATTGGTACTTGATACAGAAGTATATTCCAATACCGGTGGTCAGGCATCAAAAGCAACACCTAGGGGTGCTGTTGCTAAGTTCGCTTCCGATGGTAAGAAATTGAGTAAAAAGAATCTTGGCCTGATGATGACATCCTACAGCAATGCGTATGTCGCTTCAGTGAACATGGGTATGGACCGTGAAAAAACAGCCCTTGCATTTGTAGAAGCCGAAAAGCATAAAGGTCCTTCAATAATTATTGCGTACTCTCCTTGTATCGCGCATGGATATGACATGAGGCTTACGAAAAAGCAATCTGAAAAGGCAGCTAAATGTGGTTACTGGCCCATGTACAGGTTCAATCCAGGATTACGAAAAGAAGATCAGAATCCGTTGACCTGGGATGGATATGATGTTGATACAAAATTTGAGGATTATCTCGAAGAGGAAATCCGGTACAAGACGCTGAACCTGACTAATCCGGAGGAGTCGACCAGGCTTGTAGAGTTGGCCGTGAAGGATAATACACAGCGGTTCAAGGACATCAAACAACTGTCATAAGTTAAAAAAAAATTATGGGTATCAATCTTTCAACAACCTATGGTGGATTAACTATTAAGAATCCAATAGTCATCGGAGCAAGCAACATTGTGACCGATGTGAACAACCTGGTTAAATTGGAAGAAGCGGGCGCTGCAGCCATCGTTTATAAATCACTGTTTGAAGAACAAATCCAGCTGGAATCTTTGCAACTGGATCAAGTGCAGGAATCTTATAGCGATTGGGACGCTGAGCATTCTACTTTCTTTCCTTCTGCACGCCATGCAGGGCCGGCCGAACATCTCAGGCAACTGAAAGAGGCCAGGAGCAAAATCAAAATACCGCTCATTGGAAGTCTAAACTGTACAAATGATGAATCATGGTTGGAGTTTGCACTGAAAATGGAAGACACCGGTATCGATGCTCTCGAGCTTAATTTCTATAGCAACAATTTTGATTTTGATACCACCTCAGAAGCCATTGAAGAAAAACAGATCAAGACCCTGGAGTTGGTGCGTGCCGGCATTCGTCTTCCACTATTTGTCAAACTGAGCCCCTTCTACTCCAACACGTTGCGGCTCATTTCCAGCATGGATAAACTTAGCGTTGATGGATTTATTTTATTCAACCGCCTCTTTCAGCCAGACATTGACATCGAAGATGAAGAGCATTATTACCCTTATAACTTTAGCAGTGAAAGCGACAATCGTCTTGCCCTGCGCTACGCAGGGTTACTTCACAAAAAGGTGAAAGGCAGCATTGTTTGCAACACGGGTATTCTTACAGGTAAAGATGTAGTGAAAATGTTACTGGCAGGAGCCCATGCCGTGCAGGTAGTGAGTGCAGTATATAAAAAGGGCATCCATACCATAACCGACATGCTCGCAGATATTGAAAGTTGGATGAAGAATAAAAAGTATGAATCGTTGGATGATTTTCAGGGCAAACTATCGAAAGAAAAATTGTCTGATCCATTTGCCTACAAACGTGCACAGTATGTTGATATACTGATGAGATCAGAAGTATTCATGAAATACCACCCCAAACGTGGTCAGTTCGACAACCGGTATGATGATGACTATTAACAATAATAAATTTTTTTGACATATGGCTAAAATTGGAGTTTTTTTTGGTTCAACAGAAGGCAACACCGAGCGTGTTGTCAATCAGATTCAACAATTATTTGGAGATGATGCTGAGTTGCACAATGTAAACTCAGCATCTGCAGACGATATGCAACCGTATCCCTACCTGATATTGGCATGCCCTACCTGGGAGATTGGCCGGCTGCAGGAAGACTGGGACAGCTTTATCGATGAGATCGAAAAGGTGGAATATGCGGGTAAGAAAGTAACTTATCTTGGTCTTGGCGATGCAGACGGATATCCTGATACTTATCTGGATGCGCTCGGAATAATTCACAATCGTATCAAAGAAAAAGGTGCTACCTTTGTTGGCGCGTGGCCTACCGATGGCTACAATTTCAATGTCTCTAAAGGTGTGGTGAACGGTCAGTTTTTAGGACTGGCGATTGATGAAGACAACCAAAAGGATCTGACCCTGGGCCGGATTGAAAAATGGGTGATGGAACTGAAGAATGAGTTTTTATAAACAATGGCCGAGATCCGGTTTAAAAAGCCATGTTATCCGGTAAGCAAAGCACTGCGCGGGTACCTTCTGCTCACGAATCGTGAGTCGGATGTACCCATTTCCTATCACGATCTCCTTCATTTCAACAACTCAATTCCATTGTTTGACAAGAAGGGGACTGATACTTTTTGGGAAACACTCATTTACAATCAATCAGATCAAAAGTTTATTGACGAGTGCCTGAGAAAAATATACGCCCAACTAAAAGTCGGTGGTGATGTTGGCGTTATGGAACACCTGTACATTGATCGGATTGATTACTGTCTCTATGCTAATACAAACCCCATCCGTGTTCGAATCGTCAACCGGCTTAATGACCTCTTCGATTACTTCTATGTTAAGCAGGCTGATATGTCACGGATCTATGGTATGGAACTGGAGCATCTTCTCTCCCCCAATAAAATCAATTACCTCGTGAAGGGAGCAACCCTGATCGAAGAGCACATTCAGGGCATACCGGGTGATTCCTTCATCAAAAACTTTTTGCCGCGACAGGATTATAACCCTTTACGCATTGCCAAAGAGTTTGTAAAGTTTAATGAACGCAGTCTTGTCCAATTGATTGGTGACATGCGCAATGACAACTTCATAGTAGAGGTGATTCCCGACTTTGATGAACTGTGTTTTAGGTTGCGCACAATCGACTTTGATCAGCACTGCTACGAAGGCGATCTGAAGATTTACATGCCTCAATATTTTAAAGAAAATAATCCCATCATCAATCTGGGGTTCAAATCCATGTCGCCTGTGCTGGAACTTCAATATCAGAAAGAAGAAAGGACCAGGTTGCTTACGCGTGTTAAGGCTGCAGGAGGTCAATTGGAAGCACTCTTAAATTCCATGCGCAATGACCAGCTTTCGAAGGAAGAAAATGTTTTGAGACTTCGTTCCGAGCTGGCAGAGTTGTATGAAGACAACGCATTTCTCGAAGGAAGAACCATGGGGGAATTAATCGCTACCAGCTTGCACATGCTGGAAATTTATCCCGTAAGGAAGAGGCATAAAATCAGATCAAAGAGCGAAAAGAAGGTGAATTGATTCTTTTCGTATTAAAAAGAGCCTCCATCTTCTTTTCATCTTAAGTACCTTCATTCACCAACATTTTTCAAACCAGCCAGCTCGATTCACCAGTGAGCAAGCTTTGCAGATCGCCCTCACCTTTTGTAACAATTTCATGCTGGATCTGATTAACAACCCGCTCTTCATAAGGCACCCGATTGACAGCCTGCAATACACCCATTGGCCTGGGGAGCTCTTCACTGTAAGTCATGTTTGCCAAAATGAATCCCAATGTGCTGTCTTTCTCGTTGTGGATAAGCAAGTCGTTGACCGAATATTCGCCCTGATCCAGATTCACTACGCGCGGTGTGTAGCCATCAAGAATAATTCCCTTGTTTTTGCTCTTTCCAAACACCATCGGCTTTCCATGCTCCAGGAAAATTGTATAATTATCCCGTGTTTCTGCGTTTGTATACAGATCGAAAGCACCATCATTGAAGATGCGGCAATTGGTGTATATAGTTGCCCCCAGCCGTTCCACCCTGCCGCGCGGAGGGTGTTGTCAGTTCGGTGTACGAGCGTGTGGGACCCGCCGGCAGCCACCGACGCGGCCGACGTCACGCCCGACATCTGCACGGGCGATGTGCGTTGTGTCGTCGACCCGTCGCCCAACTGCCCGCTGCTGTTCAGCCCCATGGCCCAGGCGGTAGCGTCGGTCTTGACGAACACCGAG
>JBDSIM010000301.1:0-20232 GCA_039917935.1 Cyclobacteriaceae bacterium
ATTCGTACGCGGCGCGGGAAAAGGAAAGTTCCTCATTCAAAAAAGAATCAGAAGCCGGTTGAAGCAGCTGATCTTTTATTTGTAACAGCACAACTTTCCGTGGCGCCATGCATCCGATTAAATCAGGAATATCATACCCTGTAAGAACGCTGGCCACTCCCCACGAAAAATTTACCTCGTAAGGATGATGGGTCCCTCCCCCTTTATTTTCTTCCAATCCAACTTTATAAATCCTGTTCATAACAATTGACTTGTAGGAAACGGGTGAACCAACAACGGTAATATTGTTAATGGATTCGTCAAAAGCCGCAGCGTGAATAAGCGGAATTCCCATATCGCCAAGTCCGATGGCGCCGACACGGGTACTGTCAATATTACTAAGCCCTTTTAGATAACGGACAACCCTCACGATATCTCCAGCCTGAATTCCCACTATACTTCTGCCTAGTAGTACACCCGTATAACCATCTGCAATTCCTCTGGCGGCGGTGTTTTTTGTTTCTCCAACACCAATTACATCCGCTGCGACCACGACGTATCCTTTCTTCACTAATTTTTCTATTTCACCACGGGGTTTCGCATCCGTAATTTTTCCTGCGGCATGAAGGTAAACTATACCCGGATGTTTCCTCAAAGTATCATCGGGTACAAACAGCAACATCGGGATGGCGTAATCACCCTCACCCTGGATGGCATATTTTGCAACACTATACCCATCACGCTGATACTTTCCGTTAATAAAAGGCTGGGTGGTAACAGCGGAAGGTCCGATGTATCCGGAAATTTCTTTGGCATTCCTGCGGACATTCTCCAGATGGAAGCCTATGTTCTTCCGCGACTTCTCCAACGCCGCGATCAAAGGTAAGCTTTCCCTTTTATTTACATCAAAGACCATATCTCCACCAAAAGAACTAGCAATCTGGCCTGTCCTGGTGACCGTGAGGTCCTCAGCAGATAATAATTCAATCTCGGTTTCTGATGGATCACCCGTCAGGCCAAAATGTTTCATGAAGAAAGCATAAATCGCCACCCGGATTTTCGGCGTCAGCCAGTGTTTGGAATCATCCTCCACGAATTGCAACTGATCGGTTTTTTTGAACATGGCGTAAACTTTACTGGCCTCCTGATAAGCTTCCCGCGCTCCTTGAAGCGTAAGATATTGGTCTCTGGATACAAACGTCAGCAATGCGGGCTTCGGTGCCCTGACTTCCAGCAGGTCCTCAAAGGTTATTCCTTTCGCCAGGCTGTTTACAAGGGTCGCTTCCGCATCCTGCGCGCCCTTTGTTTCAAGCTGTCTGCGGCTGGCAGTAGACCAACTGCACGGAACGGAAACTTTAACCCGATCATCAAACGCTGCCAGGTATGCTGTTACCGTTCCCCCTCCTGAAAACCCGGTTACCCCAATCTTGTCAGCATCCACTTCCCTGCGTGTCACCAGATAATCAATTGCCCGTATGCCGTCCCAGATAAAATATTTCGCACTCGAATATCCAGATAAGAAACATTGATTTCCGAAATAGCAATGTTCCACCACAGAATAACCAATTGAGGAAAAATTTACTTTGGGATCAAAATATTGAACATGTTCCCCCTGACCAAGCGGGTCTATTGTGAAAACTACGATTCCCTTTCTGACAAGATTCAGAATAATCATCTGGTCTAACGGCGCCCTGAAAGACTCTTGTTCATGACCGATAAGGTTTAATACCGCAGGCGCTTTTCCTTTGATCCCATCGGGGATAAAAATACAACCCGTCACATAAAAACCAGGTCGGGATTCAAAAACAATCTTTTCGATACGATAACTTTCCTTTTTTATAATCCCTGTAATGATGGGCTTCAATGGCCCTTTTTCGGGAAACGGACCCATCATTTCAGCCAATTTTTTACTGACCATCTGCTGTCGATCTGACCATGCTTTTGGGGTCGTCAATTTGGCAATTTCCTGATCTCTGAGATCAAAATGATACGAAGCCAGTTTAATCAAATGATTCATCAGCAGACTTCCTGGGTTATTCCACCGGATCCATTGGTGAAAAACCTGGAGGTTCTCTTCCTCATTCTGATAGATCAGGTCAACAGTTTTCGCCGAAGGTTTTGTTTGCGCGCAAAGATCTTCCGTGATCAAAAACAAAACCAGTACAGCAATGCCGAAAAAAAATTTTCTGAAATTCAAAGGGCTAGTCTATGGTTTAAGTCAAAAGGTAAAACATTTTTTTAAAGTGATGTTCGTCGTAGGGATGCTCCAGCTAAAAATTTAAGCAGAATTTTGATAATGTGATCGGTTCTAAAGTTGCCTGCCTCGGCGAAATTGGTTTTTCGCATGAATTCCAGTAATTATTCCATTTACCGCCGGTCTGGTTGGTTATGTCTGATTTAATTTAATGAAAAAGGAAAACAAAGTGCTCCCCTCTCACAGAGAAAGTGGCTCCGGTATATCAAAGCGATGTTTTTTATCATTTGCTTCTCTATATTGCTGCCCAAAATACCAAAACATGGTGACCATGATTTTCCGGAGGAATACTTTGCTGATTTACTTACTTTTTTTTAGCACCTTCTTTTCCTGTGAAAAGAGGCCTGAAAAAATCCTTGTTATGGTGCACAAAAACAATTCATCGGAAGGAAACCAATCTTCCCTTTCCCACATAACGGCAATCAGTAGTGCTAAAAAAATTGACATTGACACGACTTCAAGTGCGGTGTATTTTGTGGAAGATTCTTTAATGAAATACAATGCTGTAATATTTGTCGGAATATCTCCTGACGTATTAGACTATCAGCAACAGGCGGATTTGGAACGGTATATGCAGTCCGGCGCAGGATTAATGGTTATCAATTCTGACAAGGATACCGTTCTGAATTGGCCGTGGTATCAAAGTATTAACTCCGACCGCCAGCGTAAAAAAGAGAATCCGTGGCAAACAAATTACGATGGTGGCCGTTTTTTTTTCGCAAAACTTGACGGTGGTACAAAATCAGAGGACGCGGAAAATGTCATAGAAGAAGGGCTTGACTTCTCCGTTGGAAAATCGCCCGATTACTCCGGGGCTAAAACTGAACGAGTGCCAGAAACGAACCGGTTTGTTGTAGAAATATTGGATACCTACCTCTACGAACCTATGGAGATGGTTATTTTCAACGATGGCCGGGTATTGTATCTCGAACGCCGGGGGGATGTCAAGTTATACAGTCCCATTACAAAAAAAACAAAAACCATTGCCACCTTTGACGTTAGTATTACCGGAAACTATGAGGATGGCATGCTGGGTGTTGCCCTGGATCCCGACTTTGAGAAAAATAATTATATCTATATCAATTATTCTCCCGCGGGGGAGGTGGCAAAACAAAACGTATCCCGGTTTGTCATGAAAGGCGATAGCCTCATCATGAGTTCCGAAAAAATCGTATTCGAGATTCCTACACAGCGCGAAACCTGCTGCCATTCAGGAGGACATCTTGAATTCGGACCGAATGGCGATCTATATATTTCTACGGGAGATAACACGAGTTCCAAAGAATCCGATGGCTTTACCCCTATTGATGAGCGTCCGGGAAGAGCACCCTTTGATGCACAGAAATCTTCAGGAAACACCCACGATCTTCGTGGAAAAATATTGCGGATTCATCCTGAACAGGACGGTACTTATACAATACCTGATGGAAATCTTTTTGCGAAGGATGGATCACAAGGTAAGCCGGAAATTTACGTGATGGGTACACGCAATGCGTTTCGATTTACCGTTGACGACCATAATGGTATTGTATACTGGGGTGATGTCGGGCCTGATGGTGGCGTTACGAATGAGCGGGGGCCGCAAAGCCATGATGAATTTAACCAGGCTAAGAAACCGGGCAATTACGGCTGGCCGTATTTCGTTGCCGATAATAAGGCTTATGCAGATTTTGATTTCGCGACCAATGCCATTGGTCCAAAATTCAATGCCGACGAACCAGAGAATTCATCTCCCAACAATACCGGATCAAAAATTCTTCCACCTGCCCAAAAACCTATGATATGGTACCCTTATGGTGACTCGAAAGAGTTCCCGATTCTGGGCAAAGGGTCGCGCAGTGCGATGAGTGGTCCGGTATATTATTACGACGATTTTAAAGGTACTAAAACAAGGTTTCCGAAATATTTTGACGGCAAGCTTTTCATTTATGAATGGGCACGCAGTTGGGTAAAGGTCGTCTCCTTTGATGAGGAAATTAATCTGGCCAGGATCGAACCGTTCTTACCGGACCAGGAATGGTATAAACCCATTGACATCAAATTTGGTCCGGATGGCGCTTTATACGTCTTGCAATATGGGGCGAATTATTTCGAGCATAACCCGGATTCAAGGTTGGTAAAAATTACTTACGTGGAGGGAAACCGGGAACCAAAAGCTGAAGTACTCGCTGATAAACTCAATGGCGCAGTTCCGTTAACGGTAACGCTATCAGCAGAAAAGTCCGTTGACTTTGACAGGAATGATAAACTTCGTTATTCATGGGATCCTGGAATCCCAGGTGGTGACAGTCTGAATAATACTCACCGTATCACCGTCACCTACGATAAGCCCGGGATTTACAAACCATCGGTAACCGTTACCGATAAGGAAGGAAAAAAAGCTACGGCTCAACTCGAGATCAGGGCGGGCAACGAGCCGCCTGAGGTTTCGATATCAATCAAAGGGCCTAATAAATCATTTTATTCAAATAATGGGAAAATCGATTATTCAGTAACGGTATCGGATAAGGAAGACGGCTCCATTGAAAAAGGTATCGACCCCGCTTCTGTTTTTTTATCTTTTGATTATCTGAAAGAGGGAAAAGACCTTGCCTTACTGGCCTCAAGTGCAGATCTGTCAGGTGATATAACAAGTCTGAGAGGAAAAGTGGTCATCGCAAACAGCGATTGCAAAACCTGCCACAACATAACGGAAAAATCAATTGGTCCGAGTTACATGGATGTTGCCAAACGATATAACGGAAAAAATGCCCAGAACATGTTGGTCCAGAAAATTCTCCAGGGTGGTAATGGCAACTGGGGAAAGAATGTGATGGCTGCCCATCCGCAACATTCTGCTGAGGAAGCCGCTGAAATGGTGAAATATATTTTGTCTTTAACGAATCCCAAAACTAAGCCGTTGCCTTTAGATGGGAAGGTTGTTGCCAGTGAACATGTTAAAAATAATTCGCACGGGTTTTACGTCATGCGGGCTAATTATACCGATAAGGGTAATCCGGCTACGGGAACCTTGACCGGTTCAAGTCTGCTTACATTGAGGCATCCTAAAGTAGAAGCAGAAGACTACGACGTGAGCAATAATGTATCTACCCGCCACGTAGACGGTACTGACATAACATTTTTAGGGGGTGTGCAGAATGGATCACACATAGGTTTCAAAAAAATCGATCTGACCGGGATCCAGAAAATTTATTTTAAAGTCAGTTCACGGATAAAAGGAAGTGTAATCGAGATCCATTCTGAAAGCCCGAGGGGCGTCTTGCTGGCAAAGACCGAAGTTCCGCAAGTAGAGAGACCCGGTGATCCTGTAAAACTTTCAGAGGCTTCAGTAAACAACGCCTCCCAGCAAGACCTTTATCTGGTTTTCCGCAACAACGACGGAAAAAAAGAGAACATCCTGTTCCTGGATTGGATGTATTTTGATAATGGAAAGATGCCGTTGCCAAAGCCATAATTCCTGTATGAAAAAAATATTTGTGTTAGCGATAGCCATCCCGTTAATATCAGCGGGTTTGGTAAATGCCCAGAAAGGAAAGGCAATAGACCTGGAAGCAACCCGCGAAACCAGGGCGCTGTATAAGAGTCTTAAAAAAATATCTAAAAAGAAGACTGGGTTTAACCACCCCCGTTACGCCTTGCGCAGGACAGGGGTAGTCAATCCGGGCTTGAGCCTAATAATCTTCAAGGCAACTTTGCCACCAACCCTTCAGGCAACCATCGGAGAATGTGATAAATAATTTTCCACTTGAACCCTGGAACAATTACAAAATTATTCCCGGCATTGACGATTTTCTCAGCAACGAATCGTGGCTCCAGCATTAAATGCTCAGGGAGATCCAGACCTGAAGTCATCTTGCTGCGAATATATCCGGCCACAATTACATTGACTTTAATGTGTCTTGAAAACAGGTGCTGTCTTAGTCCGGCCAGGTATTGTGAAAAAGCTGCTTTGGTACTCCCATAAATAAAATTACTCTTCCTCCCCCTCACACCTGAAAGAGAAGACAATCCTATGATCCGCTGAAGCGTTGGGTTTGCCTCATCCATGGCAATTATATTCAGGATGGATATGGCTCCACAATAATGAACCTTCATCATTTGAAATGTCGCAGACCAATTTACAAGCGCTTCCTCATTCGGTACCTGAAAGCCGGCAGCATATAATACAATGTGTGGTTTAACGGGAAGCTGTTCGTAAAACCCGGCATGGCTTTCAAACGCCATGGCATCGAAATACAACACCTCAACCCTGCCATCATTTAACCCATTCTTCAGCAAAAATTTTTTCACCTCCCCTGTACTCCGGGAGGCAGCCAGTATCCTGAATCCCTTTTCATAATACAATTTAAGTGCTTGCTTGGCAACATCTGAATTGGCACCTAAAATAAGGACCACCTGCTCGTGGTTGGACATATCGTTTTCATTACAACCGCTAAACTAATTGGAAGAATCGAAACCGTAACAACATTCTTCGATGGAAACTTTATTTTAAAATGCTGAGCGTACCTTTATAAACTTTTTTGTTTTTCCTGAGGTCCAGCACATAATAGTAAACGCCTGAACTCGCCCCATCACCATTCCAGTCATTTTGATAGTGAATGACATGATAGACTTTCTTCCCCCAGCGATCCAGAATGGTTAGTTCAGAGTTCGAATACAATTCAATCTTTGAAATGTTAAAATACTGGTTGAACTCGTCGCCGTTCGGAGTAATGATATTCGGAATGGTAACCGCATGCTCAAATTCAAACGCCAACTGCGTAGACCAGCTTTCGTTCAATCCGCCGCTCTCCAGCGCCCGTATCACGTACCGGTGTTGAAACGCATCCATCGTTAGCTGGGCCATAAAAGAATTTTCATTGGAAGCCACTTTGGCGAAATACTTATACCCGGGTTCATCATCGAGCTTGCGCCAAATTTCATAGTGGCTAACTCCACCAGGCCAACCGATATAGTGATTCCAGCGAAGGGTTATATTTTCCGTGAGGGTGTCGGCAGCACCCGATAGATACATCGTTGTATGCACATCTGACATCATTGGTTCATCACAAAGGTTTGTAAGAGCGAGAAAATAATGATAGGATTCATCCATCCAAAAATTATCCGTGTCATCAAAAGTCGTTTTATCGTTTGCCAGAGTACCCAGCAATTGCCAATCGCCCCCGAAAGAAATTCTTTTATTCAGGAAAAGCTCTTTGTTTTTAACGGTTTCCGGGTGGGCAATGGTCCAATCGATATTAACCAGATTGGCAGCGCCTGTGTCCACACTTACGAAATTGAGTTTTACGGCAGTTAAATCCTTAAAAACATAAACAGACAATTGTGGAGAGGTACCATGGCAGACTGTATCGATCGTGGTGCTGGTCTCCTCAATCCACAACCGGTTCAATCCTTCCATCCAGTTAATAACCACTCCGGAAGTACCCTGTCCCTGATAAATTTCGCCACCTTGAATTTTCCATTGGTAAACGGAACCATTTGTTTCAGGGGTGGTGTAAACGATCTGTTGGCTTTTGTTTACACAAAGCGTATCAGGGCCATCGGGTATTTCTGCTATGAGTTCAACATTGATACGTACTGGATAGTGCAGCGTATCACCTTTACACCCCTGACTATCGGTAATGAGCGCTTTTACTTCCGAACCCGGACTTGGGCCAAACCAATCTACGGTGATAGCTTGCCCGTCATTAGTTTTTATCACGCCGCCTGTCACAAACCATTGGTAGTTTGAATTGATAATTGATTCAACATGATAGTCAATATCCACTGCATAAGGACATATGGATGGACTTCCGAAAATTGAATCCTGCAAAGGACCGGGTAAGTTTGTAACCTGGATTGAGTCTGATGCGGAACACCCGTTCCATGTTAATGTCACCCAATGCAGGCCTTCGTCCTTTATCGTTCTCGAAGCAGAAGTATTTCCATCACTCCACAAGTATGTGGCTCCGGGAAAAGTCGCGTCCAAAAAGACCTGGTCAGTCTGACATTTCACTCTATCGTCTCCGAGGTCAACGACAGGAACATCTTTCAAGGAAACCATTACCGTATCGGAAGCCTGGCACCCGGTATAATCGAAGACTGAAACCCAGTATTTACCAGCTTCCCTTGTGTTTAATAATTGGTTGGTACTGCCATCGGACCAAAACCAGCTGAAATTTTCTTTTCCGTCTATGGTAGTAATATCGCCCTTACAAGTTTCACGGTCAGGTCCGATATCGATCTTTCCCTTTTTTACTTCCACGCGGATGGTATCATACAGAATACACTCTTCCCGTTCAATTTTAACCCAATACTCACCCGGGGTGCTCACGTTGATTTCTTCTGACGTTTGTCCTGTGCTCCATAAATAAGATTCTTTTCCCGGGCCGGCATCAAGGAAAGCTGTTGTTCCTTCGCAAATAGCCAGATCATCGCCGATAAAAAGTGTACTGAAAGAAGAAAAGTATCCATAACGGCAAGTAGACGCAGCGTTGCCATTAATAATTCCCACCTGGAATGAGTGAACGTTATTGCTGATCAGGCTTGCCTGCCCAACCAGAATCTGCTGGGTGCCAAAGCTGAGTTGCGCCGCGTACCATTTATCATCTGTTCCCGGGACAGGGAAGAATGACCCGGCAGGAATCAATGTGGACGATCCATTCAGCCGAAAATGACTGATCCCCTCTTTCCTGACCAACACATTCAGACCAAAAAACTCGGATGTGGTTCTGGAAAATCCAATTTGCTTCGAACCTTTGCAATTAATAGAGGGCAAGATCGCAAGGCCCATTTCGCATCCGAAACCACTCACATGAAAAACGTATATAGTCTTACTGGCTTTTACATAGGTAGATTGTCGCGTAACCTGATGACGATATATCTGTCCTGCAGTTAATGTCGCAACGGGCGAATCTGTACCACCCATAAAAATCTTTGTATCATCATCAGTGGCCGTGATAAACAGAAATTCCTGAGTATCCAAAAAGCCTTTTAGCACAACGTATTCAGTGCCGGCCACTTCCACTGGTACAAGTTGATCACCGAGGATGTCCCGGCAGCCACCGTTAATGACCGAATCATCTTTAATGGTTATTGCGATAGGTTTGTTGGATTCTACTATCGTCCCCCCAGGGTTATCGGTTGCCAGTAAGGTCACCTTCCGGAAGGAGTAGGTTTCACCGGCATTTAACTTCACGGTGATGAGGGTATCTGAAATATGACCCACAATCGGTTTTGTCGGTCGCACCTTTACGACCGTATTATTCTGAGAAGCCACAATGTCAAACGAGGATGATGGCGTAGGAAAATAATCACTGCTATTGTTGTAAAAGTTTTGCGCGGGGATGACGAAATGATTTCCAAGGGCATTTCTTCCCTTCAACACAAAAATGTCAGCATTCCAGGGAGCGCCCACTTCGTAATAGGCAGTAATTGGTGCGGAAGATGTTAAACGGATACCAGTTTTCATGACAGATGCCGCAATATTGGTCTCCAGATTGTTTATATGACTGGTGAGGTCAATGGTTTGGGTGGTGTTAGCGAATAGATCAGCAGCGGCAATCTGTACGTTTTGACGCCCCGGTTGCACTACCTGGACGGAAGCAGCTTTATCCATGGTAGATATCCTCAGGAAAATAGGGCGATCGCCATGGCCTGACGTAACTTCCGGCGGAGCGAACCAGAATTCAGTATCAACCTGAGCAAACCCGGCGGAGACCATCATTAAAGTAAGCATTATAATGAGGGCGGGTTTTAGCACAGACCTGGGAGGTAAAGGGATATAGGGAAGTAACGGTCGAGTATTTAAGTTACGAAAAAACATTCACAATTTAAAGTTAATCGGAACCTCAAACTTACCCTAATCCTACACGTAGAAAACACCTCTACACCCTATACCTCTCAAACCGCGTACCTTACCGATTATACCAATGGTAATCAGGCGACGGCTTTTTTTAGTATTTTTCGAAAATCGGATCTATTTGTTTTAATCTGATACTTCATCCTATAAAAATGATAACTTAAGGTGCACACCTGAACGCCAAAAAATATCAATTCACAACCGAATGAAAAAACACGCAAACCGAATCCTTAAAAATACAAGTCGAAGAGACTTTATTAAAACTTCTGTGCTTGCCCTGGGAGCGTTCTCGATTGTTCCGCGCCATGTCATTGGCGGGCGGGGGTTTCTGGCGCCCAGCGATACCTTGACAAAGGGTATTATCGGCGTTGGAGGCATGGGCATGGGGCATATTCCTTATGAAGGAACCAAAGTAATTGCCGTTTGCGATGTCGATACACAACATCTGAAACACGCCATGGACACGATCGGCTCAGGGGTTCGCGGTTATTCCGATTTCCGTGAGTTGATCGCCCAGAAAGACATTGACATTGTGCACATAGCCACCCCTCCGCATTGGCATGGAATCATGTCGGTAATGGCGGCCCAGGCTGGGAAAGATGTGTGGTGCGAAAAGCCTATGACGCGTACGATCGGCGAAGGAAAACGAGTAGTCGAAGCAATGGAACAATATGGCCGGATGTTCAGACTGAATACATGGTTCCGGTTTGAGGATAATTTTTATGGCATGGGAACGACGGTTAAGCCCATCAAAAAAGTGGTTGAAAGCGGTGCGCTTGGCTGGCCTCTAAAAGTTACTATTAGTGGCGTGACTGGCTTTAACTGGAAATTTTACTGGGTAGGAAAAACCAACCTCGAGCCTACTGATGTCCCAAAAAATCTCGACTACGACATGTGGCTTGGCCCCGCCCAATTTAAACCGTACAACCCGCACCGGGTGCATACAAACTTCCGCGGTTACTGGGATTATGACGGAGGAGGCCTCGGTGATATGGGTCAGCATTATATTGACCCTGTACAATATTTCCTCGGAAAGGATGACACAAGCCCTATTCGGGTGGATGTCGATGCACCTCAGCAACACGATGATGCTGTTGGCACCTGGAGAAGAATAGAATTTACGTATGCCGATGGTTGTAAGATCGTACTCGACGGAGCAAATAAAGATGTTAACGCACCGTATATCGAAGGTCCGAAAGGAAAAATATACCGCGGTTTTAAATCTGACATTCCGAATATTCTAAAAGTCATTGATGGGATGCCGGATCCGAATCCACAGGTTCCTAAATTTTCTGAATCCGTGTTAACGCGCAAAAAATTCGCCTTGAATGAGATCAATGGTCACCGATCCGCGACAATCGTGAACATGGGGAAGATAGCGCTACAGCTAGGACGGTCGTTGGATTTTGATCCTGTTAAGCAGGAGTTCATTAAGGATGAAGCCGCCAACCGCCTGATCAATCAACCTATGAGAGGCCCCTGGAAAATTTAATTACTATCAATCACTCATTAAAATGAAATTTAATAAAATCGTATTTCTCGCCCTGACATGGGCAGTGCTGTCTTTATCGTTGGTTACCGCACAGGATAACCGGTCAATCAATACGCAGGTAGCAGACGCGCTCGCCTTGCTTCCGGCAAAAGATAATCAAGAGGCTGACAAGTTATACCAAAGTCTCGTTAACATGAGTGATGAAGGGCTGGCGGTCCTAACGGGAAGGGTACAGCCCAATGGCCAGGTGGCAGGCATCGCGCCACGTTATGCCGTGTCACTCCTCACCCACCATGCTTCTACCAAAGAAGAAAAAGCCCGTATAGAGAACGCTTATATTTCTGCCCTAACCAAAGCCAGCGACACAGAAGTTAAAGCGTATTTTATAGACAACCTGAAGTTAATTGGTTCCAATGCATCCGTGGCAACACTGGCTCAAATCATCGCCGATAAAGATTTAATGGACCAGGCAGTGTCTGCGCTTGTACGCATTGGCACGCCCGACGCAAGTAAGGCGTTATTAAAAGCGCTGAACAGTAATTCATCACCCGATGCGCAAGCCCGTTTGCTCAAAGCGCTGGGAGAATTAAATCATCAGGCTGCACTGGGTGACATCACAAAATTTGCTTCCAGCGATAACGTCATCGTAAGGAAGTCTGCCCTCTGGTCGATCGCCCTGATCGCCGATCCCGCTTCGTATGATGTTCTCTTGCAAAAGGCCAAAGGCACGAACTTCAAAAATGATCCCAGTGAAGCTACCCATGCGTTGGTTGAATACTTGCATCAGTCAACCATGAAAGCCAATAATCCTCTCGTAAAAAACATCGTGAAGTCGCTTTTAGAAAACACGTCAGATGCGTCGCAGCAACATTTCCGTTTGGCAGCGCTCAAGGCGATGGCCAAAACTTCCGCCGAAGAATCTACCAAAGCACTGATTACTGAACTGGATCGCTTTGATGCGGACTATCAAAAGGAAGTGCTGAAGATTGCAGCAACAAACGCGAATAACGATGCTTCCATGAAACTCTGGATGAAAGCCTACAAGAAAACCCCGGCAAAACAACCGGATATTTTATCCATGTTGTCAAGGGTCAACCGGATCGATGCCTTTGTTGAATCTACTTTGCTGCCCGCCCTTAGCTCTAAGAACCGCTCTTTGCGAATGGTGGCTGCTGAAGAAATTGCTTACAGCAAAAACAAAAAATTCACTCCCTACCTGATTGATTATCTGATACAATCAACCGATGAAAAAGAAATTCAAACAGCAAAAACCGCCCTGCTTCGTGTGATGGGGAAAGAAGAAGCAAAGGCGTTGACACAAAAAATCGAATCTGCACAACCTAAAAATAAAGCTGCCATTCTTCAAATCCTCGCGGAAAGGCGGGCGGTCGAAAATTTTGGCGTTGCCCTGAAAAATACTTCGTCAAAAGATACCGTTGTAAGAAATGCTTCCTATGCCGCCTTGCCTTACTTAAGCGCGGCAGAAAATACTTCTGATCTCTTGATGCTCCTCTCGCAATCAGAGAATGAAAAGAACACTAAAATTATTCAAACAGCCCTCATCGGTTCGATGGACAAAGACGCCGGAAGTTTGATCAATCAGGCTTACGAAAAAGACAAGACGAAGGTCCTGCCACTCATGCCGTATGTAAACGATAAGGACGCACTAGGCAAAGTAATCACTGCCTTTCATCATGGAAATGACAAGGAACGCGCGGCCGCATTTGAAGCGCTGGTGGGCTGGCAAAACCATGAAGCCTCGAGGACCTTGCTGGCCATTCGGAAAAACCAGGATTTAAAAAACTATCATGAAGGGGCTTTTAACGCATTTGTTTCGCAGGTAGATAAATCCTCCATGCATGAGGATCAAAAGCTTCTCATGCTGGATGATGCTATGACGGTTGCGGCAACAACCAGAGAAAAAATTTCGGTCATTCGCGCCGTTGGGAATCTGAGATCTTTTCTTGCCCTTGTTTTCGTATCTCGGTTTCTGGATGATCAGGATTTAAACACTGCCGCCAGTCGTTCGGTCATGCAGATCGCGTTGCCAACATCCGATGCGCGGCCTGGGCTTACGGGGATTGAGGTCCGGAATACACTGCAAAAAATTCTGGATAAGCTGAAAGGTCAGGATAGCCAATACGAAGTGATCGATATACAAACCTACCTGTCAAACCTGCCGCACACAAAAGGTTTTGAATCTATCTTTAACGGAAAAGATCTCACAGGATGGCAGGGTTTGGTGGAGAATCCAATAGTTCGTTCAAAGATGACCAGGGAAGTGTTGGCGAAAAAACAAAATGAAGCGAATGCTAAAAGTAAAGAAAGCTGGAGCGTAAAAGATGGGGCAATCTATTTTACCGGCAACGGTGCAAATTTATGTACCATTCGTCCATACGGGGATTTTGAAATGCTTGTCGATTGGAAGATCTCCCGGGATGGCGATAGCGGAATATACTTACGGGGATCACCACAAGTTCAGATCTGGGATCCAACAGGTAAAGAGCAGGCTTCGACGAAAGTTGGTTCAGGGGGACTTTTTAACAACGAAAAAAACCGAAGTACGCCTTTGGTGGTCGCCGATAATCCCGTGGGAGAATGGAATACATTTCGCATCAACATGGTGGGCGACTTAGTCACGGTTCATCTGAATGGCGTGCTGGTAGTGGACAAGGTGGTCATGGAAAATTATTGGGACAGGGGCATTAAAATTTTTCCGGAAGAGGCTATAGAACTTCAGGCGCATGGCAATGAATTAGCTTTCCGAAATATTTATGTAAAAGAGTTGAGTAATAAACCTTACGAACTCACCTCTGAAGAAAAAGCCAACGGATATGAATTACTTTTTAACGGGAAGGATCTTGATAACTGGGTAGGCAATAAAACGGATTATGTTGTGGAGGACAACACCATCGCCATTTATCCTACGAAAGAAAGTCATGGAAACCTCAACACCGCAAAAGAATACGGGAATTTTATTTTCCGGTTCGATTTTCAGTTAACCCCCGGCGCAAACAACGGATTGGGAATTCATACACCGCTGGATGGGGACGCCGCATATGGTGGTAAAGAAATCCAGATACTGGATAACACTGCGCCAGTCTATGCCAACCTGGAGCCCTATCAATATCACGGATCCGTCTATGGTATTATCCCGGCTAAGCGAGATTATCTTAAACCTGTGGGAGAATGGAATCACCAGGAAGTGTTTGTGAAAGGTGATCAGATAAAAGTTACACTGAATGGAACAGTGATCCTCGAGGGCGACATGAAAAAAGCTGCAAAAAACGGAACGCTGGATAAAAAAGAACACCCAGGCCTGAACAGACATACAGGCCATATCGGGTTTTTAGGACATGGTTCTGTTGTGAAGTTTAGAAACATAAGGGTAAAGGATTTGTCTAAGTGAAAGTCCGCGGCATCTGGTATAGGCAAGGTGTATGATTGAATCAATGTAAGCTACGAACGTTGATAACTTCAACGTCAACACATTAACACTCGGGCACCTCAACATAAAAAAATCAACAAAAAAAACCACCCGTCACCGGGTGGTTTTTTACAAGTATCTATGAAAGAAAAATTTCTTAGTTCAATACTTTAACATTCACTGCGTTCAATCCTTTTTTGCCTTTCTCTACATCATATTGAACCTGATCGTTTTCACGGATCTCATCAATAAGTCCTGAAGAATGGACGAAGATATCTTCACTTGAATCTGACGGTTTAATGAATCCAAATCCTTTGGTTTCATTAAAAAATTTAACTGTTCCTTGCATTGTATATTTAATTTAAAAAATTCCTGTAAAAGTATAAAAGAGAAACCACAAAACCGAAAGCAAATTTTACTCTCCAGTGTTCGCTAACTCACCTATTCGCAATCGGTCATCGAGCTTTCTTTCTTAAGCTTCATTACCCTAAGAACGGTTTAAGGGTATTGCTTCTTGAACTGTGTCTTAATCTTCTGGTTGCTTTTTCCTTAATCTGACGTACCCGTTCACGGGTAAGATTATATTTCTGTCCAATTTCCTCCAGCGTCATAGCGTGTTCTCCGTTAAGTCCGAAGTAAAAAGCAATGACATCAGATTCTCTTTGAGTCAGGGTAGAAAGGGCGCGTTGCACTTCTTTTCTTAAAGAGTCGATCATCAAACCTGAGTCAGGTGTTTCTTCGCTGTCGTTAGCCAGAACATCCAGCAGACTGTTTTCTTCGCCCTGAACAAAGGGAGCGTCCATCGAAACATGACGACCTGAAATTTTCATGGTATCCGTCACTTCCTCGGTTGTAATATCCAAAACTTCAGCCAATTCTTCAGATGAAGGTTCGCGCTGAAATTTTTGTTCCAGTTCAGAAAATGTTTTAGAGATCTTATTCAAAGAGCCAACGCGGTTCAGGGGCAGTCGAACAATGCGGGATTGCTCTGCCAACGCCTGCATGATTGACTGACGGATCCACCAAACAGCATATGAAATGAATTTAAAACCGCGGGTTTCGTCGAAACGTTTAGCGGCTTTAATCAAGCCTAAATTCCCTTCATTGATAAGATCACCCAGGGTAAGACCATTATTCTGGTATTGTTTAGCAACCGAAACGACAAATCGAAGGTTTGCTTTTGTAAGTTTTTCGAGAGCGATCTGGTCACCCTCTCTGATTCTCTTCGCTAATTCTACTTCAACATCGGAGGTGATTAAATCAACCTTACCAATCTCCTGGAGATATTTGTCCAGAGATTGGCTCTCCCGGTTCGTAATCTGCTTACTGATCTTTAGTTGTCTCATTGATTATACGTATTGGTTGTTTGTGCCTGTTGAACTGTTATCGCTTACTTCAGTGGGTAGAACCGCATTTTGACTGTTTAGGTTCGTCAAAAGGGTATAAAAAGGTTGGGAAAATGCTCCGATGATCTTCAAATTCGAGTAAATATACGACTTTTCAAGCTATTTGGTTCCCTGCGGTCGCCCATATCAGGCTAATTTCTCAAAAAATTAGATGGTTTATTATGCACAGTCATAGCAATCAGGGAAAAAAATGTACTTTTTACTAAATTCCTGCCGTTTGACGAAGGTAACCACCTACTTTCCTGCCGCTTGTACCCGGTGATAAATGAATTTATCTTCATCTCCTTAAATGGAGCGTTTTACCCTAAATTTTAATTATGATACAAAGGAGAAGTTTTATCAAGGGCTCCATCGCCGGCTTAACAGGTCTTGCCTTGAACAGCCAACAAGCATTTTCGAATATCATTATTCCCCAGCAGAAGAAACTTGGCGTGGCATTAGTCGGTTTGGGCTATTACAGCTCGGATCTCCTGGCTCCGGCTTTACAGGCTACCGAGCACTGTTATCTCGCGGGTATAGTTACGGGAACTCCGGCCAAAGCAGAAGCCTGGAAGCAGCGGTATAACATTCCTGAGAAGAACATTTATAACTATGAGAATTTTTCAACGCTGGCTAATAACCCGGCCATTGATGTTGTTTATATTGTCCTTCCTCCTTCCATGCACGCGCAATACACTATTGCCGGGGCAAACGCAGGGAAACAGGTTTGGTGTGAAAAACCGATGGCCATGACTGTCGCGGAGTGTCAAAGTATGATCGACGCTGCAAAAAAGAATAAGGTGCAGCTGACGATTGGCTATCGGATGCAGCATGAACCCAACACCCAAAAGATCATGCGGTTTGCAAAAGACCTTCCTTATGGCAAACTTGAAAATCTAACAGCGGCGGCGGGCTACAGGGAATCTCGCACCAATCATTGGAAGCAACAAAAAAAGATGGGCGGTGGTGTGATGTACGACATGGGGGTGTATCCGTTAAATGCTGCCCGCTATAGCGCCGGAATGGAACCCATTGCCGTAACTGCACACGCGTCCACCACCCGTCCGGAAATTTACCACGAGGTGGAGGAAACCATGCAGTTTGACCTTGAATTTCCCGGAGGAGTCACGGGTAAATGCGAAAGCAGTTTCGGTAAGAACATCAATGACCTTCAGGTGAATTTCAGGAATGGTTGGTATAAGGTATCCCCTTTTCAAGCATATAGCGGAGCCAGAGGCATTACCAGTGATGGTGTCAGATTAGAAGCAACCCTTCCCAATCAACAAGCGAAACAAATGGATGACGACGCCCTCGCATTCATCAACAAAAAGAGCGTATTAGTGCCCGGCGAAGAAGGTTTGAATGATATCAGGGTTGTGGAGGCTATTTACCGTTCCGTTGCTGAGAAAAAGAAAATTCATATAGGCTGACGAGAAAGTCGATCGACCGCGTCGCAGTCCCAGTTCAAAATTTAAAGTTCAAACCAATTCACGGGTCTGGTATCTTGAGCTATCAGTCCGATAAATTATCCATTGTCCCTTAAACTTTGGACCAATGTCTGTTATTCCACGATTGATCGCAAATTAAAAATTTGCCGCAGATGCATCACCACGCATTGGCTTTCCACTTTTACTCTCATACATACTGTCTACCCAACATTAAATAGTGGACTATCAAATATTAATTTCAAATTTTCACTCATAAAACATAACTTGAAACTAAACTTAAATCTTAAACCTTGAACTTTAAATTTAAACTGCTCCTCGCTTCCCTGGTTGTCATCATAGCGGTAATCGTTATTTATTATTACCGTGCAACAAACTTGAAACAAAACGAGTGGTCGGAGTACCTGGGTGGTCCCGAAAGGAATCACTATTCAACTTTGACTCAAATAGATTTGACGAATGTAAATCAACTAAGAGTGGCATGGGAGTATCACTCGGGTGATAGTGGACAAGTACAATGCAATCCCATTATTGTGGATGGAAGATTATATGGTGTAACGGCAACAGCCGAACCTTTTGCTTTGGAAGCCGCCTCAGGAAAAGAAATCTGGAGAATTGCAGACACTTCAGGAAACAACCTGATCATGCGTGGTATTACTTATTGGGAAGATCAAGACGATAAACGGATTTTGTTTACCAGAGATGCGTGGCTTTATGCGGTTGATGCACTTACCGGAAAAACTATTTTATCCTTTGGGGACAGTGGTCGGGTGAGTTTGAAAACTGGTCTCGGGGAAACTGCTAAAGAAAAGTATGTCGCCTCCCGCACTCCTGGGACAGTTTATGAAGATCTCATTATCATGCCGCTGAGTCTGTCGGAAGGGTCGGACGCGGCGCTCGGAAACATCCAGGCTTTTAACATCCGCACGGGTCAATTAGCCTGGGTGTTCAGAACGATTCCTGGCCCCGGTGAATTCGGCTATGACACCTGGCCGAAAGAGGCTTATAAAAATACAAGCGTTGGCGCGGCCAACAACTGGTCAGGTTCATCAATCGATAGAAAACGAGGAATTATATATATCCCGACAGGATCAGCAGGCTTTGATTTTTATGGTGGTCCAAGACCGGGCAGTAATTTGTTTGCCAATACGTTATTAGCCTTGAATGCGAAAACAGGTGAAAGAATTTGGCATTTTCAATTTGTTCATCACGATATTTTTGACCGCGACGCCCCTGCCCCGCCAAACCTGATCACGGTAACGCGGGAGGGAGAAAAAATAGATGCGGTGGCCCAGGTGACGAAACAGGGGTTTGTATTTGTTTTTAACCGGGAAACAGGTGAACCCTTGTTTCCCATAGAGGAGGTTCCCGTTCCTGCCTCGGATGTTCCGGGGGAAGAAGCGTGGCCTACTCAACCTCTACCTGTCAAACCCGCCCCCTATGCGCGCCAGACGCTGACAGAGAATGATCTCAATCCTTATTCCAAATACAAGGATTCACTGCTTGCTAGTTTCCGCAGGAGTCGTTTCGAGGGTCCGTTTACGCCTTTATCCAAGGACGGAAGCATTGTGTATCCGGGATTGGATGGTGGAGACGAATGGGGTGGCGCGGCGGTAGACCCCGAGGGCATCATGTATCTCAATAGCAATGAAAGCTCGTGGCTGATCTCCCTGGATGAAGCAAAGCCAGTTACCAATAATTTGGTAAGTGCCGGGCAGCAAGTATATGCAACGCATTGCTCATCCTGTCATGGGGGCGAGAGAAAAGGAGATGCGGCAAGTGGTTTTCCCTCACTCGTCAATTTAAACAACAAGTTTCAGCGAGACCAGGTCTTAAATGTGATCACCAAGGGAAAAGGAAGAATGCCAGGGTTTCAACGGCTTTCGGTTAAAGAAAGAAAGGACTTGGTTGCCTTTTTGTATGGCGATAAAATAATAGCTGCTAAAAATCAGATACCCGAGAAAAAGAAAGAAGTTTTGGGAGGTGAGGTTCTGGTTGACTATAAGATTTCCGGATACACAAAATTTGTCGATAAAGAGGGCTATCCGGCAATAGCCCCACCGTGGGGCACGCTCAATGCCATCAATTTAAATACGGGCGAATATGTTTGGAAGAAAATCTTCGGAGAATATCCTGAGCTGTTGGCCAGGGGAATTCCACAGACCGGATCCGAAAATTATGGAGGACCTGTAATAACAAAAAGCGGATTACTGTTCATTGCTGGTACAAAAGATAAAAAGTTCAGAGCTTACAACAAGGCGACAGGTGCTCTGGTTTGGGAAACAACCCTGCCGGCAGCTGCCTTTGCTACACCCAGTACTTATGAAGTAAACGGGAGACAGTATATTGTATTGGCCTGCGGCGGAACAAAACTCGGAGCCGCCAAAGGTGAAAGTTACATAGCCTATTC
>JBDSIM010000302.1:0-52551 GCA_039917935.1 Cyclobacteriaceae bacterium
CTCGTGCCAGGCTTTGGCAGTCCGTCTTTGCATAGTATTTTTGGTTAAAGACCTGCACCACGCAGTGTCACAACAAAAATACTGGTAAGAGTTGGGCGGGAAAAGATGTACTTGATAGCGTGCTTACGGTAATCGGGGTTGAATTAAAAGATGGCCTGACAAAATGGCCATTTTTTAGTGTTTTATCTTCCCAACAGATACGTTGCAACTTTAAAAAGTGGGGAAGAAATCCATTTTTCATTATTTCTCTATTGGCTTTTAAGCCTACTTCATGAGCCATCCGAACAGGCAAATATTTTGTTGGATTTAATAGCCTTAAAATGACTCACTGCTTTTAGCAGATTTTCATCAAGGTTTGCGGCTATAACTTTCAAAATGTCTTTTAGCTCAACAAAATCGCTTGGCTTGGTAAAAAAGCATAAGGCTCCAAGGTCCATAGCAATATTGGCTTCGCTCTGGTGGGATGAGGTGGAGTACATTATAACCGGAATATCCTTATACGGTTCATTTTTTTTTAATTCCGTTAAGCACTCCCACCCGTTCATTCCGGGCATATTAATGTCAAGAAATATAATTTGTGGCTTTTCAAATTCTTTGTTACCTAATATCTTCAAAACCTGCTTGCCGTCTGTAACGCAATAGCAAACAATTAAGGGATCAATTGCCTCAAGTGCTTCACGAAAAAGTTCTGCATCGTCTCCATCATCATCAGCTAATAAAAATATTGTTTTCATGGTAGAATATTGTTTTCAGATTAGCTCGCCCGAAGATTTTACTGAAAAAATAACTTCAAAAATTGCTCCTTCATTTTTAACGCCTGTTGCAGAAATGGCTCCACCATGCCGCTCCACAATTTTTTTACAAAGCGCCAATCCTAACCCTGTCCCTTCATATAGATCTTTTGGATGCAGACGAGAAAAGGTTTTAAAAATTTTCTCTCCTTCATCCTGGCTAAAACCAATACCATTGTCTTTCACCCATACCCTCACATAATCTTCTTCCCTTTCAGATGTTATCTCTATTAAAGGAGGCGTGCCATCTTTCGAAAACTTCAGCGAGTTATAAATAAGGTTATAGAACAATTGGTGGATCAAAATAGGTGAGCCTTCAACAGTAGTAAGCTTATTAAATTGGATAGTTGCACCTTTCAGTGTAATCATCACTTCAAGGTCAGATTCGATGTGACTAAATACTTCATTGAGATCAATTGTTTCTGTGTTTTGATCCGTAGCATCCATCGAAGAATACATTAATACACCGTCTATCATTGCATACATTCTGTTTGCAGCACTTTGCATTTTTGCCACATAGGTTTTTGCTTTTTCCGGTAAGTCATTTCCAAACTCCTGTGTGAGGCGATTACCAAATGTTCTGATCTTGCGTACAGGTTCCTTCAGGTCATGAGAGGCAACGTGGGCAAACTGCTGTAGGTCTTCGTTGGAGCGTTGCAGTTTCTTTGTCCGTTCATTCACCAATGCTTCCAGCTTTTCTTTAATCATCGTTTGCTCATGCACATCAAAACCCACACCTACATAACCGCAGAAGCCTCCATCAGCCATATAACGGGGATTGCCCTGGAATGAATACCACCGGTATTCCCCATCATGGCGCCTTGTTCTTACAGCCGGAATAAAATAGGGTTGCCGGTTTTGGAATGCCGGAACATAAATATCCAATACAACCGGCACATCATCGGGGTGAATGATTCCATCCCAGGCTCTGCCAAGCGCTTCCTGCATTGTTTGCCCCGTATAATTGAGCCAGGTCTTGTTCCAGTAACTTATTGTGGCTTCTGCATTTGGTTCCATAATAAAAACAAACATCGGGCTTTCATCTGCAAGGTCGCGGAAGCGGCTTTCGCTTTCTTCTATTTTCCTTCGTGCAAGTACCTGGTCTGTAACCTCTACTCCATGCACCAATATGCCGTCTATTTCTCCCTGATCATTGTAAGATGCCTGGTATATAAAGTTAAAAAAGCCTTCTTGGAGTTTTCCACCTGCTCTTTGAAGTGTTACCGGCATTTCATTACCAATAAATGGTTCGCCGGTTTTATAAACTTCATCTAAAAGTTTAAAGATTCCCGTGCCTTCCAATTCGGGCAATGCTTCCCGTACCGGCTTGCCTACAATATCTCTATTGCCCATAAGCTGTAGGTACATTGCATTTGCAAGTTCGTAAATATGCTGCGGACCCCGAAGTACAGAGATTGCAGCCGGAGCCTGCATAAACAGGTTGCGAACATTTGTTTCAGTTGCGTGGCGCAATGCTACCAGCTTTATTTGCGAAGCCACTCTTGCCAATAATTCTTTTGCTGAAAATGGTTTTACCAGGTAATCGTCTGCCCCGGTTTCATAACCCTCAATTTTTGATTCTTCACCGGCTCGGGCAGAGAGCAAAATGACAGGAATATTTTGTGTTTGAACATTTTCTTTTACGGCTTTCAGTAATTGAATGCCGTCCATAACAGGCATCATTATATCGCTTAAAATCAACTGCGGGGAATGTTCTTTTATCTGGTGCAAAGCATCCTTTCCATTGTTAGCAGTAACAACATGATATTGCTTTTGTAAAAGGTTTTTTATGTAAGCCTTCATGTCGGCATTGTCATCCACCACTAAAACAGTGGACGCATCTGCGTTTCCTTCCAAAGATTTCGTTCCGTTGCGAGTAAGAACGCTGTGGTCAATTAGCGTTGTTGCTTCATCTATGAAGGCATCACTAAGAGAAGCCGTAAAATCTATTTCTTTTTCAAATACATGTTCTTTTGGTAAATGCCACTTGCCTGTAGGAATGGAAACAGTGAACACCGATCCTTCTGCCTCGTTACTTTGAACAGAGATTTCTCCACCATGCAATTTCACCAACTCACTTACTAACGACAATCCAATCCCCGTTCCTTCATACGTTCTGCCCACCACATTTTGAACCCGATGAAAACGCTGGAACATTTTAGGCAGTTCATTTTCGGGAATGCCTACACCTGTATCTTTTACTTTCAATAATACCTGGTTGTTTTCTGTAGTAAGTGAAATGGTTATGCTTCCCTTCAGCGTATATTTAAAAGCATTGGAAAGAAGATTGAGGACAATCTTTTCCCACATTTCTTTATCAATATAAACGGGCTGAATGTCGGCATCTGTTTTTACCTGAAATATCAATCCCGCATTTTCCACTACCGAACGAAAATTACTTGCAAGCTCAGTTGTAAATTTTGCTAAGTCGGTAAGTTGGTATTGTGCCTGCACTCTTCCCGCTTCAATACGGCTGAAATCAAGCAGGTTGTTTACCAGCCGGAGTAAACGCATGGCATTGCGGTGAGATGTTTCAATTGCCTCTTTATCAGAAACTGCAATTTCACCATTACGTTTATTTAGCAATTCTTCCAAGGAACCAAGCATCAGCGTAAGCGGTGTACGAAACTCATGACTGATATTTGAAAAGAAAACGGTTTTTGCTTTATCAATTTCGGCAAGTGCTTCAGCCTTTTTCCGCTCTTCATCGTATGCTCTTGCTTTGGTTAAAGCATTGGTGACAGACGCAGATAAAAGCTCATAAAACAAGCGGCACTTTTCATCGAGGTTTCGCCTGGAACTGACACCCGCTACCAGTACATAATTGTTATGATCCGTACCATGAAGGGTTACCGGAAAAACCAACGCTTGTTCAGGCGGTTCGGCATAAGGGCCGCAATCGAAGGTTCCGAAAATCTTTCCCAAATCTTCAACCTGTACTGCTTTTCCATTTTGAATGACTTCGGTAAATGGCCAACTTTTCAAAGAGTTTTCTTCGAGGTTAATTTTTGCAGGGGCAAGAGGTGAATCCCTTTCAACACCAACACTGCCTTGCAGATTCGCTTCTTTACCATCAGCAGCAACTGAGTACAACAATACAAACGGGAGATCCAGTTCAAAATCTTTTAAGCATTCCAATATGAGAGAAGATGCTTCCTCTACTGTTCTGGCGCTTACAGTGTTGTCGGCGACGACACGTAAAACATTTAATCTTCGTTCGGCAAGTGTTTGTTGTGTCAATTCTATAACGGGGTGAAACAGCCCGCCTACACTGCCGGATTCATCGAGAATAGGACTGAAAGAGAAGGTGAAAAAAGTTTCTTCCATATATCCATAGCGATCAAGAAAGATTCGCTGGTTTTCAAGAAAGCGGGTCTGTCCCAAAGATGCCTCTTCAAACGCCTGTCCAATAACCGGCCAGGCCGAAAACCAGCATTCTTTAAAATCCTGTCCCATAGACGTAGGGTGCATATCGCCAGTTATTGGCCAATAACCATCGTTATAAATCTGCACCCGGTGCGGGCCCCAGGCAATGGATATGGGAAAATTAGAGGCGATACATAAGCTTACCGTAGTGCGTAAACTTTGCGGCCAGGTATCGGGTGAGCCCAAAGGCGTTTTAGACCAGTCTTTGGAACGAATGAGTTTGCCCATTTCGCCACCACCGGATAAAAATTCAGGCACCGCAATTTCACGAGTGATACTATGTGAAGCCATAAATAGTAAGGGTGATTGTACAGTTAAGCATCTAATTTACAGAAATTTACCATACTAAGTCGGTTAAGATAGCCCATCCATGAGAAACACATCCTGGCAAAACTGCCTGATTTCGTACGTAAACTCTATATTCTTATACGTGCGTATTGGCCTAATTTTAAAAAATGGGGAATAAAGAGGTTCGATATGACTCCCCCCCGCGCTACATAGATTAAAAGTTTTGAAATCACTCTAATTTTGAGCTTTTTCGGGTTCGATTTTTCTCCTCCGCCTTTTGAAATTCAGTTGTGAAATCATGGTTTACTAAAGCGAATTCTGAAATAACTCTTTCGAACTGTTGGGTTTAGAATTTTAACCCTAAAGAAAGATTTATGCTTCTTCCGTCTGAAGTCCATATACCAGGGCCTGGATAGAAAGATGGTCTCTTCGTGAAGTATTGCTTATTGCTCACATTGTTAATGTTCAATCTTAGTTTGACGTTGTGTGCGATCTTGAATGACGAATTAATATCAAGTAGACCATAAGATGGCACAATACCGACCGCCCCAGTGGACGTGGGAACTTTTGTATTTAATGGATCGGCATAAGTCTCTCCCGTGTAGCTATACAGAAAAGAAATGCTTGCAAAATATGATTTGATTGTCAAACCATTTCGTGTTATTACGTCAGGCACACTTTCTACTTTGTTACCATTGATATTGATATTGTTTTCACCAGATCTGATTTGCGCTCCTTCGTACCTGCTTTTCATAAATGCCGTAGAGGTAAACAGAGACAATCCCAGATGCTTTCCTAATTGAAAACTATACTCAGCAAATATTTCCGCTCCTTTCGTTTTTGAATTTCCAATGTTAGTACGATACAGTATGAAAGATCCACTCTCATCGCGTGTTGCCTGACTTCCCAACCTGTTATTGTATTGGAGTTGATATAACGTAACGTCCCAATTAAATGATTTTGAGTTCCCCCTAAATCCAGCTTCAAGATTATAACCGCTTGCGTCCTTGAAATCCTTATTCACTGACTCATATACAGAAGCAGGAATAATGTCCTTAAAAATAACAGGTCGATATGCCTGTGACCAACCCACATAGATTGTTGTTTTTAATTTCAATCTGTATTGTCCAGTAACTCCGAAGAGAGGAAACTTGTGAGAAATTGAATTTGGAATTTTGCTGGCATCATAATAGGTGATTGTTCCATACATGTCAGATTTACCAACCTCCATTCTAAAACCCGGATTGATGGATAAACTTTGAGAAAGCTTGAAGTTATTTTCTGCAAAGACTGCAATATTATTTGTCTGGAAATGAAGATCTCTTCCCCAGCCGGGTTGCGAAAGTGATAAATCAAAATCCGAACCTGTAGTTCCTTTTCCCAATTGCTGGCGGTTCAGATTATTTCGCATAAGTTGAATGCCACCAACAATTGTGCTTACACCATTCAGGAAATTGTATCGATGCAACAACCGCAGTTCTGAAGTATAACTATTAAAATGATCAATGTCTACCTGCCGTTGTGAGTATGATAACGTTATGGAATCGATACCATCTTTAATGTTAGCAGGTCTGTCAAATTGAACACTGTTTCTGTTTCCCAAGACCGCTGAAGTAGTCCATTGCATATTTGTACGTGGTGCAATGCTCCATTCAATTTTTAAAGAAGGAATATAAATTTCGGGGTTAAAATAATTTCTTGATCGCGTTGATTGCCTTGGATTAGCGTAAAACATACTATCTGTAAGTGGCCCGGGAATCTGGTAGACATAATTTGAGCGACTTATTTCTCCGGTTAGCTTTAAATTATCTGAAGCATTGTAAACCAGCATAAAAGATTGAGCATCATAATCTGATTTGCTGTTATCCCGGTACCCATCGGATTTCCTTTTTGAATAGTACGCGTAATATTGAAATTTCCCGACCGTTCCGCTGACTGCGTTGTAAGTGCTGAGCAATCCAAAAGAGCCAATGGAATTTATGCTTTCAAGTGAAATGGCTTTCGTGGTATCTGGCTGTTTGCTGACATAGTTTAACATGCCACCAAATTGGGCACCATATTGAAGGGATCCTGTGCCGCGCACTAACTCAATTTTTTCAACGGCTTCCATCGGCATACTGTAGTGACTTGCAGGATATCCGTACATATCAGAATTAGTAATTGCTCCGTTTCTCCTGATATTAAATTCCCAACCCCGATGTGGGTCAAGACCTCTGGTTGATATATTCATTTGATTACCGCCACCGTCCATATCATAAACAAAAACTCCCGGCACCTTAGCAAAAATTTGACGTGCCGTTTTCTCGGCGATGTTAGCGTCAAGATTCTGTACCTTAATCACTTCACTTTTCTTACCACCCCATAAATAAGTCTTTTGAATATCAGGAAGATGACCAATGGTTCGAAGTTCCTGCTGCCCTTGAATAGTGATTTCTTCAAGTCTAAATGTCTTGACAGAATCTTCCTGGGAGTAAGCGGAAAAACACCCGAAAATGCCTAGAATTAGATATAAATGCCTCATAATCCTGCCCAAATCAAATGAAACCTTAAAATTAAGCATTTAGGAAATCGCGATGAAATCAAAAGCAGGATAAGCGACTGTCAAAATAGCAGCTTATCCTGCTTCTGATCTTTATAATCGTTGGTGGCTGAAAGGAACCTAATTTAATCAAGTGCGGAATAAACAGGTTCGATATTGGCACCCTCCTGTCTACAATCGAGCGTTGGATTCTTATCCGCCAGCTGGCGGACGGGGGTTCAACTCCCCCACTTTTAAGCGCGATTGAATTAAAGAAACGCGTTTGGTTTTTATGTTAATCGTCTATTATTCAATGCTATAAAAATATGCTATTGCAGGTTACTGCGCTTCTTCTATTTTTGCCTCCCCTATTGATCTATGGAACAGGAAAATATTGGACGTTGGATTGAACACATTACGAAAGAGTTTTCTCTACAGAAAAAGTACGTTAAAGCTGTTTCGGATTTGTTGAGCGAAGGTGCGACAATACCTTTCATTTCGCGTTACCGGAAAGAACTTACAGGAAGTATGGATGAGGTGATGATCGCGAATGTTCGTGACCGGTTGGAACAATTGAAAGAATTGGACAAACGGAGAGAAGCGATCA
The DNA here is from genome assembly GCA_039917935.1 of Cyclobacteriaceae bacterium. Lineage (GTDB taxonomy): Bacteria > Bacteroidota > Bacteroidia > Cytophagales > Cyclobacteriaceae > Chryseosolibacter. The sequence goes on from JBDSIM010000302.1 coordinate 7,631, forward strand.
TTACTTCCATTGAAAAGCAGGGGAAGCTTACCCCTGAACTCATGCAGCTCATCGTTGTGGCCGCTAACATTGCCGAACTTGAGGACATTTACCTTCCCTTTAAACCCAAAAGAAAAACCCGGGCCTCAACGGCCAGGGAGAAAGGCCTTGAACCACTAGCCAGGAAGCTCTTTGACCAGGAAAATTTTAACCTGGAGGAGTACGCAAAGACTTTTGTTGATTCCGAAAAAGGTGTTAGCGATTTTCAGGAAGCATTGGATGGGGCGCGTGATATCATAGCGGAATGGATCAGCGAAAATCCGGATACCCGTAAAAATGTCCGTGACTTATTCTGGCGCGAAGGCATTATTGAAGCCAAAGTCATGAAGGGTAAAGAAGGAGATGGTGCGAAGTACAAGGATTATTTTGAATGGAAAGAACCCATCGCAAAGACTCCATCACACAGATTGCTGGCTTTACGGAGAGGGGAAAAAGAAAGTATCCTCGCGCTGGATATTTCCCCTTCGGAAGATACGGTTATTCTTACCCTTGAAAACCAATTTATAAAAGGACATGGAGCGTCAGCAGAGCAGGTGCAACTGGCCATCAAAGACTCTTACAAACGTTTGCTCAGGCCCTCACTGGAAACTGAAATCCGGATGGAATCCAAAATGAAAGCGGATGAGGAAGCCATAAAAGTTTTCGCAACAAATTTAAAGGAACTACTCCTTTCGGCCCCCCTGGGTCAGAAAAACGTGATGGCCTTAGACCCAGGCTTTCGGTCAGGATGCAAACTGGTTTGCCTGGACCGCCAGGGAAAGTTGCTGCACTATGAAGCCATTTTTCCGCATGAACCGCAGAAGGAACTCGCGAAATCATCAGCGATCGTAAAGGCTTTGGTTGAGAAATTTGACATCGAGGCAATTGCCATTGGCAACGGGACGGCTGGGCGTGAAACCGAATCATTCGTCAAACATATTGGTCTCAGCAATCGCGTTATGATTGCCATGGTGAACGAAAGCGGTGCGTCCGTATATTCTGCATCGGAAGTCGCGCGCAATGAGTTTCCGGATCAGGACGTAACAGTTCGCGGAGCGGTATCCATTGGAAGAAGGCTTATGGATCCGCTTGCAGAGCTGGTTAAAATCGATCCCAAATCAATAGGTGTAGGGCAGTATCAGCACGATGTCGACCAGATGAGACTTAAGCAAGGCCTGGATGATGTGGTGATGAGTTGCGTGAACTCGGTTGGTGTTGAGATCAATACCGCGAGCAAAGAGTTGCTGGCTTACGTTTCTGGATTGAGTTCAGCGTTGGCCAAAAATATTGTTGAATACCGCAATCAAAACGGTCCCTTTCAAAGCAGGGAATCTCTGATGCAGGTTCCCAGACTTGGAGAAAAAGTTTTTGAACAGGCTGCGGGTTTCCTGCGCATTCATCAGGCTTTAAATCCGCTGGATTCCAGTGCGGTTCACCCTGAAAGTTATTCGATTGTTGAACGAATGGCTTCCGATGTGGGATGCTCCGTAAAAGATCTGATGGGAAGTGGCGAATTGAGAAAACAATTAGACCTGTCAAAATACATCACCGAAAAATTTGGCATTCCTACTCTGACAGATATCATTTCAGAATTGGAAAAGCCCGGCCGCGATCCGAGGGAAAATTTCGAGGTATTTAGTTTTACAGAAGGGGTCAATGCCATACAGGATCTGAAAATTGGGATGAAAGTTCCCGGTATTGTAACGAATGTCACGAACTTCGGGGCATTCGTAGATATCGGCGTCCATCAGGATGGGCTGGTACACATTAGTCATCTGTCAGATAAATTCATAAAGGATACTAAAGAGGCGGTAACCGTGCAGCAAAAAGTAATGGTTACGGTGGTTGAGATCGACGTCCCGAGGAAACGAATCGGCTTATCCATGAAAAGCGATCCCTTTGCTGAAGCTGGAGCACCGGTAACCAAAGCAAACAAACCTAAACAGCAGAAACCAAAGGAAAAGGAAGCCAGCATGGAGGAAAAACTTGCCATGCTTCTGAATAAGTTTAAGAAATAAAACCGACTGGGTTTACTGTAGGGAAGTCATCCGTATATCTTTGCATTCAAATATTATTTATGCTCCCAAACTTTAACCCTATCGAAGCTGCCGCCTGGCAAAAGCTTGAAATGATCTTTTTAACTTTACAAGCCACGCATATGCGTGAACTGTTCGAAGAGGATCCGCATCGTTTTCAAAAATTCAGTCTGACTTTTGAAGATATTCTCGTCGACTATTCAAAAAATATTCTGAATGAGGAAGGGCTGAAACTTCTGTTGCAGCTGGCCAATGAACTGGAACTAAAAAAAGCGATTGATGCTATGTTCGGGGGCGAGAAGATCAATCAAACCGAACAACGCGCAGTTCTTCATACCGCATTGCGCAACCGGTCAGATACACCTGTTCTTTTTGAGGGGGTTGATGTAATGCCTGAGGTGAACCGCGTACTTGAACAAATGAAAAGGTTTAGTGAAAAAGTGCGCGGTGGACAGTGGAAAGGATATACCGGCAAGGCTATCACCGATATTGTCAACATCGGCATTGGCGGTTCAGATCTGGGTCCTGTAATGGTCACGGAGGCCCTTCGACCCTACTGGTCTACCATCACGCCGCATTTTGTTTCCAATGTTGACGCCACGCACATAGCCGAAACGTTGAAAAAGGTCAATCCGGAAACCACTCTGTTTATTATCGCTTCAAAAACTTTTACCACCCAGGAGACCATGACCAATGCAGAAACCGCACGGAGGTGGTTTCTGGAGAAAACCGGGCAACAGGGTGATGTGGCGAAACACTTTGTGGCGGTATCTACCAATCAGTCCTCCGTAACTGCTTTTGGAATCGCTCCTGAAAACATGTTCGTGTTTTGGGATTGGGTGGGGGGGCGTTATTCTTTATGGTCATCCATCGGCCTTTCTATAGTATGTACCATTGGCTTTGATAACTTTACGCAATTGCTGGAAGGTGCTCATGCGATGGACAACCATTTCAAAGACACACCCTTTGAAAAAAATATTCCTGTCATCCTTGCCATGATTGGCATCTGGTATAATAATTTCTTTGGCGCAGGCTCCGAGGCGATTTTACCTTACGACCAATACCTCCACCGTTTTGCGGCCTATTTTCAACAAGGAAATATGGAAAGCAATGGGAAGTCCATTGATCGCGAGGGCAATCAGGTTTTGTATCAGACCGGACCGGTCATTTGGGGTGAGCCTGGTACCAATGGCCAGCACGCCTTTTACCAGTTAATTCACCAAGGTACCAAATTGATTCCCTGCGATTTTCTGGCTCCAGCCGTCAGCCAAAATCCAATCGGTGATCATCACGATAAATTGCTTTCTAATTTTTTCGCGCAAACGGAAGCGCTGATGATGGGGAAGACTGTAGAAGAAGTGCACAATGAATTGTCAAAGTCAGGAATGAGCACGGGTGATATTGATTTTCATACACCCTTCCGGGTTTTTGAAGGAAACAAACCAAGCAACAGCCTTCTATTCAAGAAACTTACCCCCCGCACCCTGGGTTCACTCATTGCCTTATACGAACACAAGATTTTTGTTCAAGGCGTAATATGGAACGTCTACAGTTTCGACCAATGGGGCGTAGAATTGGGGAAAGTGCTTGCGAAGAAGATACTATCCGAATTGATTGCCCCCACCCCTTCAACAGCGCATGATCCTTCAACCAATGGCTTAATTAACTATTTCAAACGTTTGAAATTCAGTTGATTAAATAGTTTGTTATAAAGTGAATCACTTACCTTACTTTTAAAGAATTTTTTGATTTTATGGAGAAGAAAATTGGCAAGATCGGCGTTTTTACCTCAGGTGGGGATGCGCCCGGAATGAATGCTGCCATCCGCGCTGTCGTACGAGCCTGTGCTTTTTATAAAATTGAGGCTTTCGGAATTATGCGGGGTTATGAAGGAATGATTGAAGGAGACCTGGTGAAACTGGGGCCCCGTTCCGTAGGTAACATCATTCAACGAGGGGGCACTATTCTTAAAACAGCGAGAAGTGAAGAATTCCGGACGCCCGAAGGCCGCAAGAAAGCCTATGATAATCTAAAGGAAGAAGAGATTGATGGGCTAGTCGCCATTGGTGGGGATGGAACTTTTGCAGGCCTTCACAAATTTTTCGAAGAGTACCAGATGCCCTGTGTCTGTATTCCGGGTACCATCGATAACGATTTGCCGGGTACTGATTATACGATTGGCTACGACACAGCAACCAACACCGCGGTTGAAGCGATTGACCGGATCCGGGACACAGCCCTGTCCCATAACAGGCTTTTCTTCGTGGAAGTAATGGGAAGAAATTCAGGATACATAGCCATGAATAGCGGGATTGCAGGCGGAGCCACAGCGATCATCATTCCGGAAGAGAATATTAGTTTTGATCAGTTTTACAACATGCTGGGGGCTAACAAAGAGTCTAGCAAAAAATCGAATCTCATCGTGGTGGCTGAAGGATCCCGGATTGGAGATGCCAACGCACTGGCTAAAAAAGTATCAGAAAGGTCTTCGTATTTTGATATTAAGGTTACCATTCTAGGGCATTTACAACGTGGTGGCTCCCCTACCTACTTTGACCGTGTATTGGCCAGCAAGATGGGAATCGCAGCCGTAGAAGGTATTCTGGCTGGAAAGAAGGACGTGATGGTCGGCATTAAGGACAACAAAATGGTCTATAACGATTATTCTTCCATGTTGACAGAAAAGTACCACGAGATCGACGCGGAATCCCTTCGCATCGCTAAAATCCTCTCGATATAAACGTGATTGAAATGAAAGAACTTACCATTGGGATTGATATTGGAGGAACGAACACGAAATATGGTATTGTTGATCGCGGCGGAATAGTCATATTTCAAGGATCATTAAGGACAACAGAATTTGAGGATTTCAGGGAATATTTTAAAGGACTTTCCCTTGCCTTGCGCGATGGAATAGCGCAGGTAAAGGGCGAACATAAAATTCTCGGTATAGGCGTGGGTGCCGCCAATGGTAATTATTATAAAGGCACTATTGAGCGTGCGACAAATTTACCCTGGAAGGGAATTATTCCCCTGGCTGACATGCTGAAAGAAGAATTTCAGATTCCATCCATCGTGACGAATGATGCCAACGCAGCCGCGGTCGGCGAAATGGTATATGGATCGGCCAAAGGCATGAAGGATTTCATTGTCATAACTTTGGGCACCGGACTGGGAAGCGGGTTTGTTGCGAATGGTTCTTTGTTGAATGGCAAGCACGGTATCGCCGGGGAAGTTGGCCATACCAGTGTAAATCCAGCCGGACGGTTTTGCAATTGTGGAAAGCGCGGCTGTCTCGAAACTTATGTATCCGCAACAGGCATCCGACGAACCGTTTATAAGTTGTTAGCAGACCACCTTGAAGACAGTGAACTTCGCGGTATCAGTTTCGATAACCTCAATACAAAAATGATTACAGAGGCTGCGGTTCGCGGTGACATTGTAGCCCTTGCTGCGTTTGAATATACAGGCAGGATCCTCGGGATGAAACTTGCGGAAACAGTAGTTCACACCGACCCTGAAGCCATCTTCTTATTCGGCGGGCTTTCGCTGGCGGGGGATTTAATCTTTAAACCTACCATTCGTCATATGGAAGCCAATCTGATGCCCCTCTTCCGTGGAAAAGTAAAGGTTCTACCTTCCGGACTACAAAATCAGGCCGCTCCCATTCTCGGCGCAAGCAGTCTTGTATGGAATTATCTCGACAATGAAAAAAACCAGTTAAAGGAAATTGTCGCTTAATTCTGTTCGATTTCATCTACTATCTGTCTCCAAAGTCTTAGTCGCTCCCAGGAGGCACACTTTTTTTACTCCTTTTCCTTAGGCCGGTTCGCTTTTTGGAGCTTGCCTGCGAATCATCAACCTACCATGACCAATTTCTTGAACCGCGATTTGTTTATGATTCATTTCAGAATGTGGATTTGTGCCGTTTTGACCTGCCTGATCTCATTCTCAGCGAATGCTCAGGGGGGAAATAAAAAGCCTAAAATTACAGGGCAGGAAGCCCTGACCACAAATGAAGAGCAATCGGTCACCATTCAGATGACCCAACTGACAGTTGAAGACCGGGACGATTGGTTCTATCCCTGGGGTTTTAGCATGGAATTGTACCCAGGTACAGATTATTCCCTTAACGGAAACGTGGTCATTCCCAATTTAAATTTCAGCGGAACCCTAAAAGTTCCGGTGACTGTGAATGATGGTCAGGATGACAGTGACACATTTAATCTTTCCATTACCGTTGAGCCGGTAAATGACAAGCCCGTGATCACCGGTCATGCCGCGCTGACCACCAATGAAAGCCAACCCATAACGATCAAGCTCGACCATCTAACGGTAACCGATCCGGATGATTCTTATCCAAATGATTTTAGTTTGAAAGTACTCTCTGGTGATAACTATACCACCAATGGGAATGAGGTAACTCCGCAGGCATCCTTTACAGGCGTGCTCACAGTGAATGTTGCCGTTAATGATGGAACAGTAGATTCAGATTCCTATAGGTTAGCTATTCAAGTGAATGCGGTCAATCGTATCCCTGAGATCATCAGCCAGGAATTCATGCAGGTGAATGAAGATGCCTCCATCACCATCCAGCTTTCTCAACTTACCGTTGTTGATCAGGATAGCAAGTATCCAGATGATTTTTCTTTTACGCTCTCCCCCGGTGTGAACTACACATTATCGAATGCTACTGTGACACCTGCGGCAAATTTTTCCGGAAAAGTTACCGTGCCCGTGACAGTGACGGACGGGAAAAATACCAGCAAACCGTTTAACCTCACCATTTCCGTCATACCGGCGAATGACGCACCGGTGATTACACAACTGGAAACAGAGCCTCTCTATTATAGCTTTGGTGGCTTAACGGCCCAGGTCAGCAAAAGCGTTACCGTATCGGATCCTGATGGAGACAGTATCATGTATGCTGAAGTGGGTATACGCACGGGAGGTTATAATTCGACCTTCGACCGCCTGGCCTATACGCCATCTGCTGGTTCAAAAGTACGGGGCGTTTTTGATGCTGGCACTGGCACTTTAACCCTTTTAGGGCAGGCCTCTCCATCCGCTTATCAGCAGGCTTTAAGGTCTGTTTTTTACAGTTCGACCGTCGCTCAGCCTTCGGGGAATAAGACCCTGTATTTTATTGTGAACGATGGAAAATCGGACAGTGGGACGTCCGAACGTAGTTTAATCAACGGTGAGGCTACTGTAGCGCTTGAGATTCCTTCCGGCTTTACACCAAACGGCGACTCAGCCAATGATACGTGGAGGATCATACCGGTTAAAAATTCAGAGGAATATACTAAGGCGCGCGTTCGTGTCTATAATAAAGCCGGAAGCGTTGTGTACGAAACCGTTGGTTTTCAAAATGAATGGGATGGCAGGTTGAACGGGCAAATGTTACCTGCCGACACTTATTTTTATACCATTGACCTCAATTTACAGACCCCTCAGGGTTTCGTGAAAGGTGTGGTTACAATTCTGAGATAGATAATATAAAGAAATCAGGAAGACCACCACAAAGTCAAACCCTTCAGCAGGAATACGAGCAGTTAGGGTGAAAGTCGGTTTTCAAGATATACAGAGAATACCTAAGGCACCCTCGCTCCTAATCATCCAGCGAATTAATCCATGCCGCAATTTTATGGGCATCTTCCCTTGTAACCTGAGGCATGGGAGGCATCGCTGTTTCATAATCCGGCCAATTCTGTGGTTGTGGATTGTGGATCAACTCCACAATTTTATCATTACTGTATTGACGTTTTGCAATCTCGATATAACCCGGACCGATCTGTTTATCACGCGTGGTATGGCAGGCATTGCAGGTGTAGTTTACCAGCAATCCCTTTACCTCAAAAAAACCGACTTTTGAAGGTGACTCAGCCACCAGCGGCGTGGTCGATCTTTTTACCGCAGCAGTCTCCCCATCACTTTTCATTTTGGTGGTTGCCACTAGACTCGCCTCAATACTGGAATTTCTCACACTCACTTCGCTGGTTAATAATTTTTTTCCTTCGGGAATATGATTCAGGGTATAATACGCGGTGGGATGAAGAAGCGGTGAACCTTTTTCTTTTTCAAGTACCCCAGGCACTGTAATATTGTGAATGTAAGCAGCCCGTAAGTTATTCACCACAATCCTCGCTTTCATGCCGTCCTCTGAAACCTGAACACCCGAAACACTACATTTCAAGTTATTAACGGGAGGGCTACCGTAAACCGGATGATATTTGTAGATGAAACTTTCTACCGAATATGAAGCCAAATCCATGGCTGTTTCCTTGTCTACTGCTTTCGTGAATTCGATTTCAAATCCATCGGGCATAGCCCTCACTGCTTTCATTTCAAACGGAATCTCGTTCGTCCAGATCAATCGCTCCAATCCTTCATTTGCTTCACCGGATGATCCCCAGCCCCGCCGGGTTTCACCCACGAAAAGGGAGCCATCAGGAGCCCAAACCATTCGCACAACGCCGGAATTGAATCCGCTCCTAAAGGCAAAGGATGCTCCCTGATATTCTCCGCTAACTTTTTCCAGGAATACACGTGAAATCATACTCATACCCTGGTCACCTACTAACACCTGGCCAGCGAAGGGGCCGAATGTATTTTCGGGGATGGTGATTGGCTCGGAGGTTGAAATACCCAGATAACCATAGGGCAGCCATGCGGCGGGTAGTCGAATTGCCGGAAGATCTTTTTTTACGTCGGCGAGGGTAACTACTTTTTCATTTACTACATTTTCAGGTCTTATTTGTTTTCCCTCGGCATCCGCCTTACGCCTGGGATCCACCTTAGCATGTAGCTGTTCGGTTGTTAATTTTACGGGTGAGGCCGGATTTTCTGCCCAGTTCAGGCCAGCCGGGTTGCCCATAAAGTCTCCTTTCGCCACATGCCATAATCCGCCTGAACCAATCCAGTCACCCTGGTTATCTGTGTAAAATAATTCTCCGTCAATAATGCCTAAGCCACAGGGAGATCGCATGCCAGTGGCCCATGGTTCCATCCGTCCGTCTTCAAAAATCTTTAATGCCCAGCCACGCCATGGTACCTGGCTTCTACCACGAAAGGAATCACCATTAAAAAACCCGAGGTTTGTGGTGACAAAAAACGATCCGTCGGGTGCAATTTGTGGCCCATAACTGTATTCGTGATAGTTTCCTGAAAGCGGCCAGGCGTAAATGGTTTCAAACAGATCTGCCCTTCCGTCTCTGTTAGAATCCGTGATTTTAGTGAGTTCACCACGTTGGGCGCAATAAAAAGATCCACCCTTATACACAAGCCCCAGCGCTTCATGCAATCCCGAAGCAAACCGTCGGAAATACGGGCGTGTACTGGTGGGGTTTTCCACAACATATATATCTCCCCGCCGCGTGGATAATGCCAGGTTTCCATTTGGCATCATCGTCAATCCTCCCACTTCAAGCAACGCATTCTGAGGGGAAAGTACCGGAGCGATCTTAAAAAAATCCGCCTCCTTTGGGAGGCCCTGGCCAAAACCCTGAACGGCCATCATTGCACTAAAGAATATACTCCATACTATTTTATTACCGATAGGAGATACGTTGTTAAGCTTTGCTTTCATTTTTTATCGTACTTAAAATAATATCGAATATTTCACCTTACCATTAATGGGTATTACAAGTTCTTTTTTTCCATTAGCTTCCCTGATAACAGGGCTGGCGCCCCCTGCATCGTCCAACCTTACATAATAAGCATTGTTATCAATCACAAACATACCTTTATCAGTTTCCAGAATGCTGGCCCCCTCCGCCAGACGAACATAGAGGTTCTTTGCGGGATCGATAATGCTGATCTCACGGCTAATACCCTCTCCGTTATGTAGGGCGTGCGTGGCATCTGTCACAATCATTCCCCCCAATTGGTAATTGAAGACGGGGTTATCATTGGCATCTAGCGAATAACCTTTCGGATGAAAGTGAGTGCCTGTGGTATCGCTTATCCACGGTGACTGCGCCGTAGCTAACCTTGCGATGGCAAGTACTGGCTTCCCAAATCTTTGTACTGCGCCTAAGGGACGTGAAGATCCGTCTCCGCGGCTGTGCCACATGGGTGTCGCGTCAAGAAAACCGCCACGCCAGGCCTGAATGATCATGCCTGTATCCATATCGTAAGTGTAATGCACTTTCTCATTACTCGCGACAGACACAGTATGGATGACACGTTGTCCATCCGGCAGATCCATGAAACTGCGGAAGACCGGAGTTTCATAAGCATTCACAAAAATCGGATAGACGGGGACTTGCCTGCTAACCGGGGGCACCACCTCAGTCCGTCCCTTATCAAAGGGTGTTATTTTCATATTTTGAAAGGCAACGGTTCCATGATCACCCTGGAACCGCAAAGGTCCTGTCTTTTTTTCGTCCTTACCCATGGCCCCCCTCGTGGGCCCTGAGAGTTCTACATTCTCGTGTATAATAACACCATTGAGTTCAATCAATATCATCCGGGCAGCCTGAATTTTCTTACCCTTTCCATCAAATCGCGGAGCTTGAAAGGATATTTTAATATGCTGCCACAAACCTGTTGCACGACTCGCGTTTTGCCTCGGGGCAAAACCTTCATATCCTTTGTTACCCTGTGGGCGATCATCATCCCATCGTTCGTAAATCCCGCCATTTTTGCCGAATGCAGTTTCTTTTGCACCCCATGTATCCTCTAATTGAACTTCATACATGCCCTGTAAATAAACGCCAGAGTTAGCGCCCTTTGCCATCATGTAATCAAATTCGACATCCACATCCCCAAATTCTGTTTTGGTGTACAAGTCTGTACCATGCTTTTTTTCCTCAGACACATTTACCAGAATCCCTTTGCCTGGAGCGATGTTGAAAGCGTTCGGCTTCCTCAAGTCTGCAACTACCGCCCCGGCTACACGCCAGCTTTTTCCAGGATTATTAAACGCTGATAGATCGGCCAGGTCTATGGCAGACTGACCCATAACCTGAACAGAGAGCAATACCAGCACTACCAGATTTAACAGTATGGCCATTTTTCTTCTCCAGAAAAGTTTAAAAACCGGAAGGGGTATTCGCATTCTTTTTGTGTTTAAAATATACCTGAAGGTAAGAAGTTTTGTTTCAATGTTATCGCGTTTGAGCCACAATGGGATGCGCGGTCAATATGTTCCGCAAACCGCATGTGGTGTTAAATGAAGTCCTCGACCAGCGTACTTACAAAAAAAAATAACCCGTCAAATATTTGACGGGTTATCCTGAAATTTGCTTACTCAAAAGCCTGCAGATTTTTCATCCGCAAACAATGATCTTAGATACCATCGTATCCCGGGTTCTGTGGGGTAAGATTGGGGTTATTCACCATTTCCTGTCTGGTAATAGGGGACAATAAATGTAGAGCACCCTGATTCTACTGCATATCACTAATTCCACTTTCAAAATTCGGTAGATTCGGTCTGAGATCCATTAATGAATTGAAGTTGAAAGATAAGAAAAGCTTAGTCTTCTATTCCTCATAGAAATCCCTGAAACAGGTGACTATAAAGGGCGATATGCACTGATTCTGAAAAGATTAAAATGGCTTCTAAAAATTAGTATTGATGCACCGGAGATTCTGAAACAGGTAACTCCGATGGGGAGTATCTTTGAAGCATCAGCGCAGCTGAACAGGTGGCCCAAATTCGCCGGATTGAGAAAACCTGAATCACAATTTGGCAAGTTCACCCGCATACTTCCGGATCTTGCGGATGCCTTCCGCTATCTGCTCCATTTGTTCCTTCGTTCCTAATAAAAGGTTTTGCGTGAACCAGATACCCTGCTCTTCGCTGAGGATATCATTTTGCGGACAGTGGCTGCGTTCAAGCCATTGCTGCATGGTCTTCTCTCCATAGATACGGAGATAATGTTTGTTGTTGGCCAGTTCAGTTACATAAAGGTCTTTGTTCATTTTTCCGTAACCTCCGGAACAAGGTGCCCCTTCTGCCTGAAGTGCCTGCATAAACTTTGAACGGGTAAGTCCCGCAAACTGCGTGCGATCATAGCGAAACATATAAAGGTGATATGCGCTACGGGTAGTCCCCTCATAAAGCTTCGCGGGTTTAATCCCAGGGATGTCCTTCAACATTTTTGTGAGATAGTCGGCATTTTTTGTCCGGAGTTCGGATTGCTCCGCCAGACGCGTCATCTGAGCCAATAAAATAGCGCCCTGAAACTCCGTAAGTCGCAGGTTGGTGGCCCTGGTACCAGCCCCCGGGTTGTAACTCGTTTCCGTTCTTCCTCTCATGCCCTGGTTTTGAAAGTTCGCGCAGTATTTGGCGAACTGCTCATCATTCGTGGAAATTGCCCCACCCTCCCCCGCATTTAGATTCTTGCTGGCCTGAAAGCTGAATCCTCCAGCCAATCCGAACGTACCCACTTTCCGGCCGCGCCACTCGGCCAGGTGTGCCTGGCATGCATCTTCTAAAACGGGGACTTTATACTTCGCCGACACCTCAAGAATTTTGTCCAGGTCGGCTGGTGAGCCTCCCATGTGAACGGGCATCAGCACCTTCGTTTGCGGTGTGATCGCCGATTCAATTTTTCCCGCATCAATCTGGAATGTCTCAATGTCGGTGTCAACAAAAACAGGCAAAGCGTAATTCAAGACCACTACATTATAGGTGGCGATGAAAGTGTAAACAGGTATGATTACTTCGTCCCCCGGGCCAACATCCATGGCACCCAGCATGGTGTACAGGCTGCTGGTACCACTCGATACCGCTAAACAATGCCTGGCGTCCAGCACCTTCGCATACTCGCTTTCAAATTGCGCTACCACCTTTCCACCATTTCGACCCCAGGCTTTGCTTTTCAGTACGCCCATCAGTTGCTTTTCATCGGTTTGATCAATCATGGGCCAGGATGGAAAAACATCGGGTAGCGCTTTGGGCCCTCCCAGAATAGCCGGCCTGGGATTTGCGCTTCGCGCCTTCACAATCTGAGGTATTCCCATAGCGAGGGTAACACCTCCTAAGGATAGGGCATGTATAAATCGCCTCCGGTCAAATTGGTTGTTCATAGCCCAGTTGTTTATTACCTGACCTAAGTTACTATCTTTAAAATGATTTATCCTGAATGACAAACACATTTTCGGAAAATCGGATGATTAACAATTCCCTAGAGACAAGTTAACCCGTTCTTAATCTGGAAACATCTCATGCACTCAATCAGCAATTACATCCGCCCTCTGGCCACCCTCACTATTCTACTGATCTTTGGATGCCAATCTGAAAAAAATTACGCTGATATCATTTTGTTGAGTGGAAAGATTATCACCATGGATAAAACCCTTTCGATTGCCGAAGCGATAGCGATTACAGATGGGAAATTGATGGCTGTTGGAGATGACAATGATATCCTCAGACTACGTGGTGATTCTACTAAAGTCATAAAACTTCAGGGTCATGCCGTTATACCGGGACTGATAGAGAATCATGCCCATCCGGTTTCTGCGTCTGTGAGCGAATTTTCTGAAAAAATACCCGATGTCCATACCATCAGGGATTTGCTGCAGTGGATCCATACGGAAGCCGTTAAAAAAGAAGACAATCAATGGATCATCCATCCAAAATTATTTGTAACACGGCTGGGCGATATGCGGCAGTTAACCAAACAAGAGTTGGATTCGGTAGCTCCGCATAACCCCGTTTTCCTCAACGGAAGCTATGGAGGCTTCATTAACTCAAAAGCGTTTGAGTTATCGCGGATAACCGACACGCAACATCCGGGCATTCTCAGAGATAAAAAGACCGGCGATGCCAACGGCATGATACGCCAGGCAGCCTTCCATTTATTATCGATCCCTCCTGAAAAAAAACTTTCGGACGAGGAAAGATTAACGGCGCTGCAGCAATTGCTGCAACTGTATAATAAAGTGGGGATTACTTCTGTTTGTTCTGGAAGCGGTGGTCAGGATGAACTCAGCATGTTTAAGCGATTAATGGATCGTGATCAGTTAACAGTGAGAGTTTTTCAAAATTTCCGGATACCTTTTGATACTAAAGCATCGCTGGAAGAATTGATGAAAACTTTAAAAGCCTATGGATACAAAACCGGGCATGGGAACGAATGGGTTAAGGTCGGCGCATTAAAAGTTGTATTGGATGGAGGCATGCTGACTGGAACAGCGTACCTCAATGAAGGCTGGGGACCGAAAGCAAAAGAAATGTTCGGGATCAATGACCCTCACTACCGGGGTGAACTATTTTTTTCCAAAAAAGAATTAGTAAACATAATTACCGCAGCGTTCGACGCAGGATGGAAATTCACTGCCCATGTCACCGGAGGGGGTGGTGTCGATACCCTCCTGGCTGCATACGAAATAGTGGATTCGTCCCGGAAAATCAACCAAAAAAGGTTTTCTATCATTCATGGGAATTTTTATACAAAGGAAGCCATCCGAAAAATGGCCTTGATGGGAATTTATGCTGATATGCAGCCCGCGTGGTTCTATAAGGACACAAATGCTTTGCTCAGGATTTTGGGCAAACAACGCATGGAGAGCTTTCATCCCTATCGGTCTATGATGGAAGCGGGCATCCTGATCAACGGGGGTTCAGACCACATGGTAAAGCTCGACCCTGTGGCGTCCATTAATCCTTACAATCCCTTTCTGGCCATGTGGTCGGCCATCACCAGAAAAACAGATAGCCATACCGTATTCAATCCCGGTCAGTCGATCTCAAGAATACAGGCCTTGCAAATGTATACGATCAACAATGCCTATGCTTCCTTCGAGGAGGATTTGAAAGGATCGATAGAAGTGGGCAAATTCGCAGATCTGGTGGTGTTATCCAATGATATACTGACTTGTCCTGTAGATGCTATCCGCAGTATTAAACCGATTTTAACCCTGGTAAATGGTAAAGTGGTGTTTGATGATGGGACGCTGGAGTAAGGTGCGTCCCAAGTTTGAAGGCACTATGAATTCGTCATGCGTCAATCAAGGAATATTTCTTAATAATTTTTCGTGCGCCGAAGTTGATTTATTGAACAGCCGCAAGGGTGAACATATTTATGCTTTAAGGTCATGTAGCATTCCTGATACGAAAGGAGATTGCTTAATAATCCGGTCACGTCAACTTAAGGAGAACCACTTGAATCCCGGAGTTAAATTTGGCTTTCTGACTTTAATTCTAGTCCTAAAAAATCAGCTTAATAATAGAATGATCAACAAAATTTACATATCGGCTTAATCACAAATATTCTATAATATCGATTTAAAAGCCAATAAATAAGTTTATAACGTTAAAAGACGATAATTTACTTTATAGGCAAAAATACCTATAAAATACTAAATCTGAAAAAACCGCCAATTCAAACCGGATGTAAACGACAACTACCCCAGGGCTATGCGCTAGTCGCACGCCTTCAGCCTCCCTCTCCTTCAGGAAAGGGATGTACAAGCGATCGGACGCACAATAAAAAGATGGGTGAGGTGATTTCCCGTGCAGATAGTCCGCAGTAAAAGAGCAGAACCACGCGCGATCCTCCCCGCAACTTCACAAAAGTCCTAAACTTTCGCGAAGTTTTTTCCTCACTGCTCCGATTTAAATCGCGCACCTTCAGCGTCCATCCTTATGGCTCTCGCCCGATATCTGTAATTTACTCGAGACTCTCCGTGATCTTTAGCTCACGCTCAGAAGCACTCACGAATTCATGTTGCCAGCATCTACAGTCGCACAAAAAAGAAAAACAATTCCTCCGCGTAACTCTGTGATTTGCCTTTGGTATTTCTAAACCGTAGATAAGGTGAGGGCCAGTCACCTGCTCCAATGCGCATCCGTGTGCCAGATAGTGCCTGCGCTTCACACAACTTTCCTGTGGCACACATTCCTTGATTGCCATAAAACCCCCGGTTAAAACCTGGTTAAAACCGGGGGCTACCATATGCGTCGCCCCTACAGGCCCTGCAGGGCTTTTTGATACAAAGCAAACGAACCCGAAATAATTAAGAGCTCTTGTTTCGTTAAGTTCTGCACACAATGAACCAGGGCCCTACAAAAGATCAGACGCACAATAAAAGATGGGTGAGGTGATTCGCCCGACAAGTAATGACTGGGGTTGAAACAATTTTTCCATGAAACACTTTTCTTGCTATAATTTATTCCAACGACAGTTCATCGATAAAAAAGGAACCTCTCGCTGTTTTACGAAGTGGATGCCAGGCAGGTAAGGCTCCTACCTTTTTAGCTTTCAGGCGGATAAACCGGACGGACTGTTCGGGGAAAGTAACCTGAACCAGGTCCTTCGCCGGAGGCCGTTTCTCTGGAGGAAGGACCGTCGCCACCCGACCCAGTTTTCTTAAGCTGCTTGCATTTTCTCCCCCCCAAACCTCCACGTACTCGGGTGCCAGAATACCCTTGTCAACATCTTCCAAAAAGCTCAAAGTTATTTTGGAGATTCTTTGATCCTTCCCTAATGAAAAAAGCGCCTGAAAATCTTCCTTGAGGAAACCCAGATATTCTTTATCACCTCTATTAAGTGACCCCGCTAAACCATCGATCAGCGTACTATCCAATTTTCCGGAATGTTTAGGATCTGGTTTGGATTCCAGTACGATCTTCTGGGGATTTACTCCCAACTTCATCAGGGGAAAAGTGACGACTTTGCTATCTATCCACCCCGACATAGTCGCCATGATTTTAAACTTACACGACTGGCTAACCAGAAAGGGTTCCCGGTAAAGCGTGGCATTCACTGTAGGCTCACTCCCATCGAGCGTATAAAAATATTTAACATTCCCCCGTGACAATTTTACCTCAATGGAAGCTTGATTTCTGAAAAAGGAACTATCAATCTTACAAATGGGTATCGTAAGCTGAGCATTATAGACACTGTCGGATAGATCAAACTGGGTGCTGTAAACCTGCAGTTCAGGATGTGAATTTTTCAAGGCACTGAGCGATGCCTCAGGGAGGGTCGTATTATACAGGAATAACTTTTTCAAACTTTCCCATGTCGATAGTTCCTCCAGACTATTGGCGCTGATTTTTGTTCCGGAAAGATTCAAAACATTCAGAAATTGAAGGCCCCGGAGGTGTCTGACGCCGTCATCGGTGATAGGAATGTTCTGGAGATGTAACTTCTGAAGGTGAGCGAACTGCTGCAGATATTTTAGGTCTTCATCTTTAACCTGTGAGTTTCCCATGTCTATTGAAACTACCTGATCGCTGATGCTTTTCAATTCAGTTAAGTCTTTTCCTGTGAAATCTTTTTTACTGCCCAAAAAAACCGCTATGTATGGTTTGCTGGTGGATATCTGTTGGACCGTGCGGTAGGGACTGTTTAAAAGTTTTATTTTTTCCTGATCGGCAAAGGGAATATCAATCAGATCAATGCCAGTTTTCGGCTGGAATTTTGACAGCATGATGGGGTGTATGCTATCTGTTTTAGGGAGGTTTACATACTTCTCTTCCGCTGATGCGCCGGTATTGATCCACCAGCCAATGAGTCTTATCTCCTCTCTTTCTAACTGTAGTTTTTCTTTAGGAGGCATGTGTAAGGAGTCATCCATTGGCAACAGAGCGTATTGATATAATAAACTTTCCTCCGCTTTTCCAGGCACAATGGCTCCCGGGTTTTTTCCTCCTTTGATAATACTTTCAAAATCGGCCAGGACCAAATTATTTTTAGCTCTGTTTGTGTTATGGCAATTGAGGCACTTCTCATTGAGGATTGGCTGGATAACATCGCGGAAAACGACGGCGCTATCCGGATGCTCTATCTGAATACGTCTTGCCTGCCATTGCCTCGTGATAGGCTCAGTCAAAAATCCTTTTCCATGGGTAACTTCCGCACCTATATGGCCCGCTAATAGAAGGCACAAACTAGTTGCCGCCAAAGTGCCATAATAGATGACCGGGGATTTGTCTTTCGATAAAATGATGGCTACAGCCAATAAGGAAACCGCCGTACCCAGCCACTTATGCCAGACTACTTCGTCACCAAGATAGGACCCTTCCCTGTAAAGGAAAAAACCAAACAACGCCGTCAAGGCTGCACCCAAAGCGAACCAGTAGAATACGTAGGTAGTGATGGTGCGTGTAGCCGGATGGTTAAACTTTTCCAGAGAAGTCAGCCATTCCAGGACAATTCCGACAAAAAGTAAAACAAGTGGAAAATGAAGTATCAGCGGATGCATTCTTCCCGTAACCTGTAAGAAAACAGGTAACTGAACTCCCTCCTCAAATACCAAAAGAAAAATTAAAAGGACATTTAAAAAATAAAGCAGGTTGAGCGTAATCTTTCTAAATCGAGGCATTCGGGAAATTCGGCATTAAGTATTGATTGTTCGGGATAATTTTTTTCACGCCAGGATGCTCTTGATCACATGTCCGCTTACGTCTGTAAGACGGTAACGCCTTCCCTGGTGTTTGTAAATTAGTTTCTCATGGTCATATCCGAACAGGTTCATCACCGTTGCCTGAAAATCATGGACGTGTACCGGATCCTTTATGATATTATAACCCAGTTCATCGGTTTCACCATAGGTAATCCCTGGTTTTACACCGCCCCCGGCCATCCATATACTAAAGCAACGTGGGTGGTGATCACGGCCATAATTACCATCCTTGAAAGTGCCCTGGCAATAGTTGGTTCGTCCGAATTCGCCACCCCAAATCACAAGCGTCTCATCGAGCATACCGCGGTTTTTGAGATCTTGAATTAATGCCGCGGAAGCCTGATCGACATTCTTTGTGAAGTGACGGGTTCTTTCAGGGAGATCGCTATGCGCATCCCATCCCATATGGTAAAGCTGAATAAAACGAACCCCCCTTTCAGAAAGACGTCTTGCCAGCAAACAGTTGGCAGCGAATGTTCCGGGTTGGAGCGAGTCGGCCCCATACAATTTAAAAGAGCTTTCGGGCTCATCAGAAAAATTCATGACATCCGGAACGGAAGTTTGCATCCTGTAAGCCATTTCATATTGTGCAATTCGCGCCGTGATTTCAGGATCACCAAATTCTTCTTCCTGGAGGTGATTCAGCGATGCCAGATGCTCCAGCATTTTACCACGACTTTCTTTGTCCGTTCCCGCAGGGTTTTGAAGGTATAATACGGGATCATGCCCTGATTGCAAATGAACGCCCTGATGAATGGAGTCCAGAAATCCATTGCCCCAGTTGCGTGAAGCCAGTGGTTGAATGTCTCCCTGACCGCGAGATAACAGCACGCAAAACGCAGGCAGGTTTTTATTCTCACTTCCTAAACCATAACTCAGCCAGGACCCCATACTGGGTCTGCCAGGTTGTTGATTTCCCGTTTGAAAAAATGAAACTGCAGGATCGTGATTGATGGCTTCGGTATGCATGCTGCGGATGATGCAGATATCATCCACAATTTTGGAAGTAAAAGGAAGTAATTCACCAAGCCATGCCCCGCTTTGGCCATGCTGATGAAAATCGGAAAATGAACCTATCAGAGGTAGTGATTTTTGGAAAGCGGTCATACCTGTGAGCCGCTGACCATTGCGCACAGATGCAGGTAACTCCTCGCCTTGCATTTTACGCAACAACGGTTTATAATCAAACAATTCGAGTTGAGAGGGGGCACCACTCTGAAATAAATAAATAACCCGCTTGGCTTTCGGCGCAAAATGTGTGACGCCATAGGGCAAGGCTTCATCCTCGTTGTTTTTACCTCTGAATAAGTCGGGTACAAGCAATGAGCCGAGGGCAAGGCTTCCGATTCCAATACTTGCACTGGAAAGGAAGGTGCGGCGGTTCACATTTAAAGAATATCGTAAGAATTCTTTTGACATAATATTGTGTTAAGATTTGCTGATGGCTTCGTCTAAATTGTAAATGATGGTGACCACATGCATCATGGCTGCGCATGCTACCGGATCCAAATTGTTCTTTTGCGGGAACGCCCCAACCTTCAAAAATTTCTGAGCCTCCTGAGGAAGCGCAAGGTAGCGATCATATTCCTGTTGGTAACCCTTTAAAAGAATTTCAATTTCATTTGATTTGGGTTTCCTGCAGATAATTTTTCTGAAAGCCAGTGTTATCTTCTCATCGACAGGAAGTGCTTTGTTTTCTACCAGACTTGATCCCAAAACTCTGGCAGCTTCCAACATCTGTGGGTCATTCAATAAATTGAGGGCCTGTAGCGGAGTGCTGGTGCGTACCCTCCTGACTTCGCAGAATTCTTTCATGGGTGCATCGAAGATGAGCATGGAAGGGGGCGGAATTGTTTTCCGCCAGTATGTGTATAAACTTCTTCTGTACAATTTCTCCCCTTTATCCGCGATGTATTCGCTTTCACCCCTGCCTTTAATCCCTACTGAAATCGATTCCCAAAGGCCTTCCGGTTGATAAGGCTTAACACTCGGACCACCCAGTTCCTGGTGTAATAACCCGCTGGAAAATAAAATATTATCGCGTATCATTTCCGAGTTCATGCGATAGCGGGAACTACGCGCCAGGTAAATATTATCAGGATCAATTTCACGCAACCTCTCGCTGGATGCAGAAGATTGCTGATAGGTCGAAGACATCACCATCAATTTCAAAAGATATTTGATGTCCCATCCTTTTTCACGAAAGTCCACAGAAAGATAATCCAGCAATTCAGGATGAGTGGGAAGGGCCCCCTGATTGCCAAAGTCATCGGAAGTAGCCACCATGCCACGACCAAAAATTTCCTGCCAGAGCCTGTTAACCATCACCCTGGAAGTCAGTGGGTTCTTAGGATCAAACAACCATTTCGACAGGCCGAGCCTGTTGGCTCCGTACACGGTTGAATCAAAAGGCAATATGGCGGCAGGTGCACCGGATGATACCGATACTTCCGTAGGCGCATCGTAGACACCCCGTTCAAGTACAAATGTTTTCCGGGGTTTGTCATCACCCATAACCATCACTTTAATGGTATCTTTTGTACCAATAGTCTTACCGTTGATAAAGTGCAAAATATCTTTGAGGTCGGTTTGGGTAATGGCTATATTCGGTTTGGGCAGTTCGCCGTAGTTGATTAATCCTTTTTCATTGGCCTGATTAAAAAACGAATACAGAGAATAAAAATCTTTTTGAGATACCGGATCATATTTATGGTCATGGCAACGGCTGCATTCAATGCTAATGCCCATAAAAGCTTTTCCAAAGGTATTGGTACGGTCTACCACATACTCTGTCCGGTATTCTTCTGGAATGGCACCCCCTTCCTGCGTTATTTTATGATTCCGGTTAAAGCCGGTAGCCAGGATTTGCTCTCGCGTTGCCTGGGGTAATAAATCACCCGCCAATTGCCAGGTGACAAACTGATCGTAACCAAGATTTTTATTGAAGGCATTGATAACCCAATCACGCCATGGCCACATGACTCTTGGTAAATCGTCCTGATAACCATGTGAATCTCCATAGCGTGCAACGTCCAGCCAGTAATTGGCCCATCGCTCACCATAACCAGTGGAAGCCAGAAGCTGATCTACCAGCTTGCCATAGGCATCAGGGGAATTATCCTTCAGGAACGCATCGACTTGCTCCAAACTTGGGGGTAATCCGGTCAGGTCAAAGCTTACCCGTCGGATCAATCGTTCCTTATCGGCAGGAATGGTCGGGCTCAAGCCTACTTCTTCAAGTTTAGCGGCAATAAAACGATCAATTTCATTGGCTCCCCAATCATCCGTAGTCGGCGGTAATTCAGGTTTTACAGGGGGAATAAATGCCCAATGTTTTTTATACTCTGCTCCTTGTTCAATCCATTTTTTCAGAATATTTTTTTCCTGTTCCGTAAGTGCCAGGTTTGATTCGGCCGGAGGCATGCGAAACAAGGGGTCTTCCGAAAATATCCGCTTGATTAAGTAGCTCTCTTCAGGTTTTCCTTTTACAACAGCAAAATGATGCGCATCTGATTTCAGGGCTTTGAAGGCACCTTCCTCTGTATCCAGCCGGAATTCTGCCTGTCTCTTTTTTACATCAGGGCCATGGCAGGCAAAGCATTTATCGGATAATATAGGCTTTACATGATAATTGAAATCAACTTTACCTTTTTTGAAGGAACTGTTTTGCTTTTCGTCAACAGTCTTTTTTGTGCAGGCCTGCCAGATCGCCGTGTTAATCAAAATCAAAACAGCCATCAGGATCGAACTTTTCATCAGCATTATGGTTAAAAACTCAACTTCAAATCATTTACCAATTTAGGAAAAAAAATCCTTTTTATTCGTTGCGATTCCGTGGAAGGGGTATAGAGGTATAGAGAGATATAGGGATATAAAGGAATATTTGCTTATGCCCCTATCCCTTTATACCCACCCCTCAATGCGGATCGCCGGGTGTGTGTTGTAGAATCTTGTCGATGAAGCGATATGCTTTTTCACGAACGTCCATGGGAAAATCGTGGCCTGAATCAGGGTAATGGACCTGCAGGTTATCTTCTGCTTTAAGAAAACGGTAGACTTCCGACGCAGCTTCAATTCCTTTTCTGACTCCTGAAACATCAAAGTTACTGTCGTTCAGGGGAGAATTGGAAAAAAATGCTCGTGGTGCAATGGCCGCAATTACCTGATCGAAATCGAAAGGTATTTTTTTCGTATCCAGTTTATATTTATCCCTCAACAACGGCATATACCTTTCCTGCGCCCACGGTCCTAACCGCCCCCCGTATTTCTTAGCGGCTTCCTCTCCGATGTCATAATAATCCATAAGGGTCCAGCCGCAGCTGGAAACAATGACTTTCAGGCGTGCATCAAAGGCTCCAACAAACATGGCATTATGGCCTCCGAGAGAATGGCCGATCACACCAATGCGTTTCGGATCTACCTCCTGCATTGTTTGCAATAAATCAATGCAACGGATATGATTAAAAAGTGCTTTCATCGTTCCGGATGCATACCTGTCATTTTGAAAATCATAATCCGCCAACTCACCCATGCTCGGATAGTCCGGGGCGATCACCACATATCCTCGTTCGGCCAGCTCCCTGGCGAGGGCGTGATTAGGTTTTTGATTTTTTTGATCAACAAGTTGCTTTCCCGCTTCGCCTGTTTCATGCAGCACCAGCATGGCAGGAGACTTTGCACGGTTCTCGCCTTGTGAGGGCACATATAGGTACGCAGGGACGACTTCGTTGGCTGCAACGGTAAAGCTAATGGTAAGACGAGTATAGCGCTTTTCTCTCACGCTATCGCGGATTTGGATGTCAAACGGGGGAAGGAAAGACATATCCGGAAGCCTGCCCATAGCCTGTTGCATGCTATCCAGAATTTGGATTCGTTTCCGCTGCCACTCAGCGAGAGATTTTACAGGTTTTTCTACTCCCTCTGAATCCCTGTAAAAAATTAGACGGGAATCGGGTGAATACGGTCTGCACCCAACAGAAAGCAAAAAAACCAATAACGGAAAACCTGTCTTTACTCGTTTCATGATCCCTGTTTATGTTACGGTTTTTTCAATAGCGGCTATTTTTCCTTTTCCGTAATTGGTGACGGCCAGCCCGACATGAAACGATAATTTTCAAATTAACAAAGAAGCGCTAATCATCAAGCGAGTTAATCCATGCAGCAATTTTCATCGCATCTTCGTGTGTAACCTGCGGCATGGGAGGCATGGCAGTTTCATAATCTGGCCAATTCTGTGGTTGCGGATTATGGATTAGCGCCACAATTTTCTCATTGCTGTAATTGCGTTTAGCAATTTCCAGATAACCGGGTCCGATTTGTTTGTTTCTGGTAGTATGACACGCGGAACAGGTATAATTAGTCAACAAACCTGTTACATCAAAGTATCCGGGTACTTTTGAGGAGACTTCTTTCGAAGGAACTTGTTGTGATGAAACTACCTTTGTTTCCTTTTTGGAAATATTGTTCCTCTCCTCCACTGAGGAAGAATTATTTGAAGCACTAATGGAAGAGTTTCTTACACTCAATTCATTCACCGATAGTTTTTTTCCGTCCGGTATGTTATTCAATGTATAGTAAGCTGTCGGATGAAGCAGTGGATTTGCATGCTCTTTTTCCCGCACACCTTTTAAGGTAATATTATGAATATAAGCGAGTCGAAGGTTATCGACCACAATCCGGGCTTTCATCCCATCCTCCGATAATTTCACTCCCTTTATTTTACATAGTTCGACGTTTACGGGGGGGCTACCATAAACCGGATGATATTTGTAAATAAAACTTTCGACAGAATAGGATGCCAGGTCTCCAGCAGTTTGTGCGTCGGCAGCTTTCGTAAATTCAATTTCGAAACCATCCGGCATCGCGCGAACGGTTTTCATTTCAAATGGAACGTCATTACTCCATACCAATCTTTCTAATCCTTGATCGGCCTCGCCGGCAGACCCCCAGCCGCGTCTGGTTTCTCCAACAAAAAGAGAACCGTCTTTTGCCCAGGCCAACCGCACAACGCCAGAATTAAATCCACTGCGAAAAGCAAATGATGCCCCTTGATATTCCCCATTTACCTGTTCCAAAAAGACTCGTGAAATGATGCTCATACCCTGGTCGCCCACCAGTACCTGGCCTCCAAAAGGGCCGAAAGCACCCGGCGGAATCGAAATCGGCTCAGAAGTGGAAATTCCCAGAAAACCATAGGGCAACCACACAGCAGGCAAACGAATGGCAGGAATTTCTTTTTTCACATCTGCCAGTGATAAAAATTTTTCATCAACCACATTTTCCGGTCTGATGTATTCTCCCTGAGCGTTCTGCTTACGCCGCGGATCAATGTTTTCGTGAAGCTTATCCGCCGTCAATTTCAAAGGAGATGCGGGGTTAGTCGTCCATTTTAACCCCCCGGGGTTACCCATAAAATCTCCTTTGTTCACATGCCATAATCCACCGGAACCAATCCAGTCGCCCTGATTATCGGTGTAAAACAATTCGCCATCAATGATGCCTAAACCGCAAGGTGACCGCATTCCGGTTGCCCACGGCTCCATCCGCCCGTCTTCAAAAATTTTCAACGCCCAACCTCGCCAGGGCACAGCGCTCCTGCCACGCCACCATTCGTCATCAAAAAAGCCTAGGTTGGTGGTGACAAAAAATGATCCGTCTGGGGCAATATGGGGTCCATAACTGTATTCATGATAATTCCCAGAAAGTGGCCATGCATAAATGGTTTCAAATGCATCTCCCTTGCCGTCTCCATCGCTATCCGTAATTTTTGTAAGCTCACCCCGTTGCGCGCAGAAAAAGGATCCATCCCTATAGACAAGTCCGAGCACCTCATGCAGTCCCGAGGCAAATTTCCGGAAATAGGGTCTGCTGGTGGTGGGATTCTCCACAATAAATATATCTCCGCGACGTGTAGATAAGGCGAGATTTCCATTCGGCATCATAGTTAAACCACCCACTTCCAGCATTGCTTCCTGGGGCGAAGGCACAGGAATAATCTTAAAAAAATCGTCTTCTTTGGGTATTTCCTGTCCGATACTCTTCACACAAATGAGAAGCATCAGGACCATATTAAGAAAAAGTTTATCGCTCGTTGGTAATAAGGTGTTACAAAGATTTTTCATGATAGTAATCACGTATTAAAATAAAATCGAATATTTTACCTTCTTGCCAATGGGGACAATAAGTTCTTTCCTCCCATTGACATCCCGAATAATTGGTTTGGCGCCCGCTGCATCATCCATTCGCAAATAATAGGAATTGTTGTCCACCAAATACATTTCCTTTCCGATTTGCACAATGGTTACGCCTTCTGCCAGGCGAACATATAAATTTGGCACTGGTTTTTGTATCGTAATTTCTCTGCGGATACCCTGGCCGTCGATGATTGCATTGGTGAAATCAGTTATTATCGTACCATGGATGCGATAGCGAAAAACCGGCTTACCTTCATTATCCAATACATAACCTTTTGACCGAAAGCCAGTAGCAGCGGTATCGGTTTTCCATGCCGACTGATCAGAAGACAATCGTGATAAGGCAAAAGCAGGATTACCAAATCTCAATACAGCGCCAGCAGGGCGTGAAGATCCATCTCCCCTGCTATTCCACATGGGCGTGGCATCCAGAAAATCACCCCGCCATACTTGCAAGATCATTCCCGTGTCAGTATCATACGTGTAATGGATTTTTTCTTCGCTGCCAACCGACACAGCGTGTACAACCCTTGGGGTACCAGGCAAATCCATAAAACTGCGAAATACAGGGCTTGCAGAAGCCGCAACAAGCATAGGGTATACGTTGTTTGAACGGCGTCCTTCATCCTCGTTCTGACGCGGCCGATCAAAATTTGTTATTTTAATATTCCGGAAAGCAACCGCACCATGATCTCCCTGGATACGCAAAGGGCCAGTAGCTTTTTCCTGACCAAAACCTCCCCTTGTGGGACCTGAAAGTTCTACATTTTCATGGATGAGAACACCATTAAGCTCCACGCGCAACATTCTTGCGGATTGCGTTTTTCTGCCGCTTTCATCAAAACGCGGTGCTTTAAATGAAATTTTGAGGTGTTGCCAAAGACCAGGTGCACGGCTAGCGTTCTGACGCGGTGCAAAGCCTCCGTACCCTTGAGAACCCTCCGGGCGGGTATCATCCCAACGTTCATAAATGCCGCCATTTCTTCCTGACGTTGTTGTTTTAGATCCCCAGGTATCTTCCAATTGCAGTTCATACCTTCCATGCAAATAAATTCCGGAGTTAGATCCGCTTGCCATCATATAGTCAAGCTCCAAATCAATATCTCCATATTCAGCTACGGTATACAAATCGATACCGTGGTTTTTTCTATCAGGCAGGTTAACCAGAATCCCGGTACCCGGAGAGATGTTCAGGATGTTTTGTTTATTCAGGTCTGCGGTCACGGCTCCTGCGAGCTGCCAGCTTCTCCCAGGGTTCTTAAAAGCCGACAGATCACTAAGGTCAGTAGTAGTTTGGCCTATCACTGGTTGAAAATGCACAAGGCAGAAAACCAGAACCAACAAGTCCGTACTGCACAATCGTTTTTTGATCCTGAGTTTTTTGCTTTGCATTTTTACTTCGTATATTTTTTAAAACCTTAGCTAAAAAAATTGAGCTTGAATAGGGATAGTTTTTTAACATAATAGCTGCGAGAAAAAAGCCCCTCTCATTTTTGGTATTGTCCTTTACTAAAGGTCAATCGCGAAACGAAAGGATGTGCTGTGTTCACTCAACCTTAATTTCAACCTTTTGACAATTAAATGCATAATATGGCCTGCCATCTCCTACTTTTCTGAAGTCTGTCCATACCAGCCAGAATGATTTACCATCTTTCGCAATCCATTTAGGAGAAATGACCGGTTGATAAGTCCGGGCATTATTGTCCCCCGCAGGCGTCCATGATTTTTCTTCATGAACTTGTGTCCATGGGCCCCAAGGCTGAGGGGCAGTATAAAAACCGAAATAGCTGGGTTTTCCAAACCAATCGCCATCACTTCCAACCCCTATACCCCAGTTTGCCATCATGTAAACTCCCAATGGTTTATTGTACACAACCGTAGGCTGCCATGAATAAGGATGACCCGAATTTCCCGGACCAATTTTATAATTCACCCAGCCTTTGGGAAACTCATGAACAATTCCCCGCTTATTGATATCCTTTACCCATTTGGCAGATCCGTTAGTTGCCCGCGATTCAAAATATTCGTATTCGTTTCTGTCAAGAATCTTATCTTTTTTCACACGTAGCATCACCAACTGGTTCATTTTTCCATCCACGTTTCCATTGGGGGCGTACAAATAGGCATATCCATCCTTATTATCCTCATATGCTTTGCCCATCTGCAGGAAACTGTGAAGGGAAAAACTTTCATCCGGTTCATAAAAAAAAGCCATATTATCCTTTGTCCGGTCTTCCCATTTTTCATATACCACAGGGGTTGAGCCATCCTGATTAAACCAGGTTTTACCATTATCTGGCGAATGAATAAATTTTCCGCCAATAAAAGCATTCCCTTCAGGACCAAAGGGTACTTTTGGCGTACTCAATAATTGATAGATATTATCGCCAACAGCAAGAATACCAAAGCCGTAGTACCTGCTATAGTCTTTAGACCCGGGTACTTTTCTGGGAGAAACAGATTCTACATAGGGATAAGCCGGCACTAATTCAAATGTATGATCCGGCGGATCGCCTGCTATTGTATACAATTGGGAGTTATAACTTATTCCCGTATAATCCGGCAGTTCTTTAAAGCCAACCCCATCGCATAGACCTGCATACTGTTTGTCATCAGAAGCCCATGTCATATACCAGTTATCGCCCTGTCCTCTTACGGGCTGAACCGTATTTTCCAAACGTTTTATGCCGGTAATTTTTAATTTGGCTTTTCCGGTTTTTAAACTGTTGCTTTCTGCCTGAAGGTTTTCATTCACAGGCATATAAGCCATTGTAAAGATTGTTATTGCGACCAAAAGGATACCAATGGGCGCAGCTGGGAGAAGATTCTTCATAGGATGTAATTTGGTTGTGATGAATATAAAAGAGGAAGACAAAATGTAATGGATAAACCAAATATATAGCCCCCATCTTGTATATACAAGTTATTGAGACAATAATTACCGTGATGCACTTAAAAGAAAGACTCGCGAAAAATTCGAAAAAAAACAAATGCAACTACGGGGAACCTTTCATCAAAGATCCAAACCGCTTACTAAGCAGGCGCGAACAAAATGAGAAACCAAACATTGGTGCACGGTCCATTCATTCACCATGCCCGGATTAAATCCGAGTGTAGTGTGATGGGTGGATTATTGTGTCCCTTTATTTGTATTGAGCGATCGTCAACATCAACGGATACAGTTTCATCGAAATCATCAGGCGTTTGCACCAGGAATGAAATGTACTTCCGACAAACGGACTCGCCAGCGTCAATATATTTAAGGCAGTCGTTACCGAAAACTTTTGCCTTCTGCTGTTTCAGAATTTCTGCAAAAGGTTGATGGATACCTGTCGTACCAAATTCCAGTCCGCAATATTTAATGTTACCATTATCCCAGTCCTTCCATACATTGATCCATGGATAATCATTTCGGAGCCAGAGGTATCCTATCAGCAATTGCGCGTCAGGCGAATATGCCGTTATCCACCCATAACGGGAATGGTCATTGATTATAAAACAAAATACAGAACTTGTCCCCTCAACACAGAAACGAAGATCGCGGATAGTCTTATCTTTTTCGATACCATAAGGCCAGTCGGAAGCATTGCTTTCCGGATCAGCATAATTTTTATAATGAAAACCTTTTAATGCGTTACATTGGATGGTTGTGCTATTGTTAAGAAATGGCGGGGCAAGGGTGGGATGTTGAACCATGTTGTACAATCTTCCCAGGGAATGAATATTCATTACCGTCTCACTTACCATATACAGCCCAACGTGTTCATCCATTTGGATAGAACGGTCAATTTTTAATCCTTCAAGTCCACTTTCAGCGTGCATCTTTAAGCTTCCGCCTTCAGAAAGACTACACGTCCACAGGGTATTGGCGAAATGACCGTGATCAGGAATTCCCGCTTTTTTTTCCCCGACTGAAGGTTCACCCCATCTTCCCAAACACAAAAAATGTCCCTGGTAAGGAGCGCCCGATTTATTATTCACGGGCATCTGATCTTTTGTAAATCTGAAAGTAAGGGGATTAATTTTTGATTCGCGCAGGTGGAAATCCACCAGCGCCCCACCAAAGGCATCAATGGTCAGCGAGGCCATCGGGTTATCAATGGTGCTTGTGTGTAATGTTGTTTTACTCTCCAAATTCATACAAGGGCGTTCTGTTTCCAGAATTGTTGAATCTGTTCGAGGGACTTTCCTTTGGTTTCAGGGAGAAATTTTAATACGAACAAGAACCCTATGAGGCAAAAGAACGAAAAGAACCAGAAAGTAGGGGCCGTGCCGACTTGCCGTAGAGCGATTGGTGTTAGCTGGCCAACCATAGCGTCGGCAATCCACATTGTCATGATACAAATCGCCATAGCTCTTCCTCTTATTTTGTTAGGAAAAATCTCCGAGGTAACTACAAATTTCAATGGGCCGATGGAGAAAGCAAAGCTTGCAAGGAATAGCAAAACACAAACTATCAGCCATATTGATGAGGTAAACTGGAAATAAAAACAAATACCGGTAAGGAATAAACTAACCGCCGCACATGCCGTGCCTACCAGGTACAAACGGCGCCGCCCGATGTGATCGACCTTCCAGATCGCGATAAAGGTAAAGATCACTATGGCAAACCCAAAAACTATCTGGCTCATGAAACTATTGCTGATGCTGACACCTGCGCTATGAAGAATGGTAGGCCCATAATATATGATGGCATTGATTCCACTGAACTGTGACAGGAAAGGAAGTAAGATTCCAAGAACAAGGGGCTTTCGCAATGCAGGGCTCATCAGTTCTTTGTAAGATCCGATCTCCGCTTTCAACTCTGTACGGATTTCTTCCACTTCGCGTTCAGCGTGATATTTATTGCCATTAATCTTTGTAATGATTTTGACTGCTTCTTCATTTCGATGTCTTTGAATTAACCACCTTGGGCTTTCAGGCACCAGCGTCAACCCTAAAAGAAACAGAAGAGACGGAAGTATTAATACACTGAACATTCCGCGCCACACTTCCTCAACAAAAAGAAAATTGAATAACCCATTCAAATCTGCCCCGGTATGGTCAAGGGAGTAACTCAACAAAGCACCATTTGTGAGGTACGCTAATAAAATCCCGATGGTGACAGCGAGCTGATAAGAGGTTACCAGGCGACCTCTTATGGCAGCAGGTGCAATTTCAGAAATATATAATGGAACAATAATGGATGCTACTCCGATACCGACTCCGCCTAAAATGCGGAAGGCAATGATCCAAAATGCCGAAGGTAAAAGCGTGCAGCCAAGTGCCGAAAGAAAAAAAAGTACGGAAGCCAAAACAAGCAGAATTTTTCTACCGAATCTGTCGCTTAATTCCCCCGAAATTGCCACGCCCACTATACTGCCTATCAGAGCTGAAGATACAAACCAACCTTCTTCCACAGCTGTCAGAAAAAATTGCTTCTGAACGAACGGCAGCACGCCTGATATTACGGCAATATCAAAACCAAAGAGCAAGCCCCCAATGGATGCAATAACAGTAATAATGAGCAGGTACCTGGTATGTGTATTCACACTATCTTTAAATTATTCATGATCCTTATGCAATGAATAGGAATAAGGTAAATCCTCGTTTTGTATGCCTCTTTTCATATCAGGAACGGAGGACATCTCAAAATCCAATGTCGCGCCTTTCATTAATTCCCGGTAGCTAAGCCAGTTCTTTGTATACGGTTTTCCATTCACCGACAATTTTGTAATGTACCTGTTTTCATTACTGTTATTCAAGGCGTTAATGTTGATCTGTTTTCCATTTGTCAATTCAATGGTAACGTGCCGGAACATCGGAGTACCCAACACATACTGATCTGTACCTGGAGTTACCGGATAAAAACCCAGTGCCGAAAAAACATACCATGCGGAAGTCTGACCAGTATCTTCGTCGCCGCAATAGCCATCCGGCGTTGGTGTGTATAAACGGTTCATCATTTCCTTTATCCAGTACTGAGTTTTCCAGGGAGTTCCAGCGTAATTGTAGAGGTAAATAACGTGCTGCATAGGTTGATTACCATGAACGTACTGGCCCATATTTACAATCTGCATCTCCCTTATTTCATGGATTACCTTTTTATAATAACTTTCATCATAAACGGGCGGAAGCGTGAAAACAGAATCAAGCTTCTTCACAAATTTTTCTTTACCTCCCATAAGATCTATAAGGCCTTGAACATCATTCACGACAGACCATGTGTAATGCCAGCTGTTGCCTTCCGTAAACGCGTCACCCCATTTGAAAGGATTAAAGGGTGATTGAAATTCACCATTTCTATTTTTTCCGCGCATTAGCCCTGTACCCGGATCAAAGTGATTTTTATAATTCAGGGAGCGTTTTTGGAAAAGGTCAATTTCTTCCTTCGGGCGGTTAAGCGCCTTTGCCAGTCGGGAAATCGCAAAGTCGAGGTACGCATACTCAAGCGTTCTGGAAGTATTCTCCTTGACATTCACATCATAAGGAACGTATCCTAATTCATTATAATAGTGTGCACCTAGACGACCTACTGACCTGATTTCTTTTGGGGGTTCATGTTGGGTGTTCTTGAGTATCGCTTCATATAATTTATTTATATCATAACCCCTTAGCCCCTTTAAATAAGCATCAGCAATAATTGAGGCTGAATAAGCTCCGAAGGTAACATAGGGATGGTGACCCGGGCTTGCCCATTCGGGCAACCATCCGCTTTCATTGTAAGCATTCACCAATCCCTCCATAATACGGGCATTGTGTTCGGGATACATTAAATTAAAAAAAGGAAATAACGCCCTGAACGTATCAAAAAAACCATTGTCAGTAAACATAAAACCTGGGAGAATTTTCCCGTTGTAGGGACTATAATGCACAATCTTTTTCTGGTTGTCTACTTCGTAAAACTTCCTGGGGAAGAGCAACGACCTGTAAAGGCAGGTGTAAAAAACCCTGGCCTGATCCACCGTTCCACCTTCGATTTTTATGCGGCTAAGTTCCTTTCTCCATGCATTCTTTGCTTTTTGCTTTACCTTTTCAAAATTATCATTGCCTATTTCTTTCAAATTAATTTCAGCCTGTTCATGACTGATAAACGAAGAAGCCACATGAATTTCAATTTTCTGTCCTGCTAAAGGTTTAAAGCCAACAACTGCTCCGCAATGGTCAGCCTGTTCCTCCTTTCCATTGCGATTAAGCTTATTACCATTGAATGTAGCGATTGACGAAAATGCCTCAGAAAAATACATTACAAAATAATTCTTAAAATTTTCAGGAACACTCCTACTGTTTTTAGTGGAATATCCGATAATCTTATTCTCCTCGGGGATGATTTTAATGAATGAACTTTTATCGAGGGCATCGATGACCACGTAGGCGCTATCCGCACCCTGGTAAGTAATATTGAAAACAGCAGATCGCTCAGTAGGCGCAATCTCGGTAACCACATTATGTTCCGCCAAATAAACATTATAGTAGTATGGTTTACTAATTTCTGTTTTGTGGGAAAACCAGCTTGCCCTTTCATCTTCATTAAATTTTATTTGGCTCCTGACAGGCATTATCGCAAACTGGCCATAATCGCCTATCCAGTTACTCGCCTGATGTGTCTGCTTAAATCCGCGTATGCGATCCGCATCATATTCATAGATAAATCCGTCACCCGATTTTCCCGTTTGCGGAGTCCAGAAATTCAGACCCCAGGGCAAAGCAATCGCAGGATAGGTATTTCCATTCGAAAGATCTGGTTTCGAATCGGTACCCATCAAGGGGTTCGCATATTCTTCAGGGTCAGCAATTTTATCAAAGTTCTGCGCGGAAATTATGATTGGAATGAATACATAAAAAATCCAAAAGAAATTCTTCATATAAAAGAAGTTTAATTATTAAACAGCGTTCTAATCATCGGCGGGGTTGTGATCAATGCTTGAAGGAGGTGAATCGATCTCCCTATTACCCCATTCTTTATTGGGTTTACTTCCCATGATAAAAGCCAGGGTTCCGCCCTGCATAAGTTCATCATGCTTAAACCAAGGCCTATCCAGCGGTTTGCCATTCAGTGTAGAACGCTGTATATATTTATTGGAAGTAGCATTATTTTTCGCTTCGATTGTAAATGTCTTCTTGTCCGAAAGTCTGATCGTAATTTTTTCAAAGACCGGGCTACCAATGTTATACACTGGAATTCCCGGGGTTACTGGAAAGAATCCCATCATAGACAAAACAACGAAAGAAGCCATGCCTCCGCCGTCCTCATCGCCGGGATATCCAAAATAATTATCGGTGAACCAGGTGTCCAGTAGAGATCGAATCCTCTTTTGGGTTTTCCATGGGGCGCCCAGGTAATTATACAAATAAGGGATAAAGAAACTGGTTTCGTTTCCCATTGGAAATTGTCCCACCAAGCCCGATGCATCTGGTTGTGTCACCCAGAAACTAAATTTTGACTGACCAAGGTCTTCCCTGAACAGTTGATCGAGCTTAGCGATGGCGGCCGCTCTCCCTCCCATAAGGTTAAAGAGTCCGGCAAGATCATGTTTCACATGCCAGTTGAAGGTATATGCATTGTTTTCTGTGAAATATTCTCTGCCTGCTGATTTTGGATTGAAGGGTTCTATCCACTTGCCAATGGAATCTTTCGGCCACATAAACCCCTTTTCTGCCCGGTAAACTTTCTGGTAATGTAGCGCCCGCTTTAAGAAGAGGTCTTTATCTTTTGGATTTCCGGTAAATTCTGCCAACTGAGCGATACACCAATCACTGTAGCTATTCTCAAGGGTTACTGATACTGATTGCCTTTTTTCCCAGGCATCACTTACTTCCTTAACAGTTTCTTTTTCTCCAGGATACAAACCGGGAACATATCCATGCTTGTCGTAAAAGGAATCGAGGGAAGAATTGGCAGGGCCATTCCGCCAGGGCAATATCGTCGCTTCAAGAGAATTCTTTCGTAAGCCTTCATAGGCTTTTTTTATATCAAAATTTCTTAAGCCTTTGAACCAGGCATCAGCCATCCACACAGCGGTGTAATTACCGGTCATAGCCGGCCAGTCTCCATCAATCAAAGCAAAAGAAGGCATCCAGCCGCCCTGTTCATACATTTTTATGTATGATTTTATTTTATAAACCTCCATTTCCGGATTGAGGATCATTTGAAGCGGGCCAAGGGCAATACTGAAATCATAGATCCAGCTATCTACAAAAAAAGGTTCTGGAGATTCATGTACTGAATGATCATACCCTGAGTAATAGCTTCCATTTTCATTAATATCCACCATGCGTTCATAACAACGGTACAAGGCGGAATAAAAAATTCTTTTCTGAGCGATCGTTCCACCTTCGACACTGATCTGAGACATGACCTGATCCCATTTGTTATAGGCATGATCCTTAATTTTCAGGAAATCCCACTGAGGAATGTCACGGAAAAGGTTTTGTTTTGCCTGCTCGATACTGATGAATGATACCCCATACCGGAATGATACGGTTTGTGATCGGTTTCCGAAATAAGCGAGAAGCCGTTTCTTTCCGGTTGAGCGATCGTATGCAATGGAACTAATATCCGTATCAAGTTCTGCATAAAAAAAAGCCTGCATGCCTGAAAAAAATTCTGTACCCGTAAGGATCCTTTTCCCAATCACGGAAACAGAACCGCTGTCGCGGCCAAGTCCTACTCGTAGAAAATGTTTATTGTTATCGCCTGAAAAATGGAAACGGAAATATCCGCTTTTTGACGCCGGTGTAAACTCGATACTGTCGCCCGAATCTTCAAAAGTCGTAGCATAATAGTAAGGAGTAATTGTTTCCGCGCCATATTCCAACTTGCGTTTCCAGACTGATCCATCATCGGCTCCACTGATTGGCATCACGGAAAATACAGATGAAATACGATGAGAGGTTACCGTTAAAGGAAAATGACTAATCTGGTCATCCAACTGGTCCTTGCGAACGGGTACAACCCTTACCATACTATTAGGCAAATGAATGGTAGGGGGCGCCGGGGCAAGAATTATTCCAACCGTTCCGATTGTTGGATCTACATATTTCAGGTTTGATTGTTTTTCCTGTCCCAGCATTTCCAAACTCAACAACAACAGGAAAAAAAGATTGTACTGTAATTTCATCAAGGTTATCAGTTTGCTTGGTTATTTTAGTGGCCAATCGGTAAACATCTTAAGTGCCTGACGTGGGGAAGCAGTGTTTACAGGCCATTGTCTATTTGAGATGGTTAATAATGACGTGCTATAATAAGTGTATAAATTTTTTAGTTGACGATCGGATTCTATTCGGAACCTGATGTTAAATGACCCTTTCATTACCACCATCAACTGGTATCTGTGCGCCTGTAGTCTTTGAAAATAACGGACCGCATAATTCTATTGCCAGCTCACTGACATCATGGCTTGTAATGGTGGTTTTAAGAATATTATTCTTCTTGTATTCATCCACGGAGAGTCCATAATTCGCAGCGCGCGTTGCCACCATTTCATCTGACCAAATGCCCGTATCAAATACAGCATTCGGATGGATTGAATTTACGCGGATATTGTCTCTGCCCCATTCCAACGCTGCCACCCTGCCAAGCTGGTTCAGTGCCGCTTTCGAAGCAGAATATGCCGCAACGCCAGGGCCAGGTGCTGACACGTTCTTGGACCCTACGATGACAACCCTTCCACCTTTGGGCGCTAATTTTAAGTATGGATATGCTTCTCGCATCAACACCAGGTTGGCATCCAGGTTTATTTGCATTACTTTCTGCCAATCCTGCAAGGGCAGGAATTCAATACGATTACTTTGTGGAAAAATACCCGCGTTGAGGACTAGCATGTCCAGCCCTCCGAATGTATGAATCGTTTTATCAACGGATCCTCTTAATTGCTGTTCGGAGGTTACATCGCACTTTATCCCAAGAAAGGCGTCACTTTGAAAAAGCGTGGTGATGGAAGGATTAACATCGAGCCCCACTACGGCCGAACCGCTCTTAAGAAAGGATTGCACGCATGCTTTTCCGATGCCGGATGCTGCACCTGTAATCAATACTACTTCTCCGGAAAAAACAGGCGGCTTACCGGCTTTTAGAATTTTTGCCTGTTCAAGTTCCCAATATTCCACGTCAAAAATATCTTTCGCAGGCAAGGCCCGGTAACCACCCAATTGTGTAGCCCAAAGAATGATATCAATAGTGTGTGAATAAATGTCTG
Source organism: Cyclobacteriaceae bacterium (assembly GCA_039917935.1). Classification (GTDB taxonomy): domain Bacteria; phylum Bacteroidota; class Bacteroidia; order Cytophagales; family Cyclobacteriaceae; genus Chryseosolibacter. The sequence goes on from JBDSIM010000302.1 coordinate 44,417, forward strand.
CTACAATCTGAGCATCCTTTGCTGTTTTACCAATCGTGCATAGCCCAAACTCCTGGTCAAGTACAACACGTGGTGCTGGATCCAGTATATTTTTTCTATCCTTCGCCAAAGGTTCATTCTCGTCAAAATATCTTTTGTATTCTTCCACATAATCCTTGACATCCCTGCCCACCATCGGCAGGCGTTTGGTCCGAATCACATGATCAGGCGTCGCGGGCCCTTGTCTCGCAATCAATTGCACATCTGGATGATTGCTGAATGACATGCTTTTTTTATCCCTGAAACTTTTCATGATAACAGGAAAACCCGCAGCATTTGAAATTGAGAACCTCAATCGCGCAAGCTCTAAACTGACATTTTTCTCTAAAGGATTTTTATACTCGCCAGTATTCCCTTTAATATTCTTTGATATATAATCTTCGGCCAAACCTACCAGTTCAATCATTCTGTTGAATGACTCTTCTGCCGTATTTCCAAAAGAAAAAATTCCATGCTTTAACAATACCATTCCAATCATGCCCTCGGTGAGTTGCTCTTTAATCATCACTGCGCACAAACGCGAAAGATCAAAGCCCGGCATGATATACGGAACAACAATAACCCGGTTGCCATAAATTTTCCTTACGATGTTCTCACCGTCAATGGAATTTGTAATTGCCACAACGGCATCCGCATGCGTGTGGTCGACATACTTGTATGGTATAATGGCGTGCAATATTGCTTCCACCGATGGTACAGGGGCGGAAGCGCGTGTCAAATGAGTCACGAGCTCATTGACCATTAGAGAATCTGACAACGACGGCAATTCTGCCAAAGCTTTAAGATGTTCCAGCCTTACAGGAGAAAAACCTTCTGCATTGATTGTCTCCAGATCCCAACCGCTTCCTTTTACATAAAGGATTTCTTCCTCTTTTCCCACAATATTCTTTTCTGTAATCTTTACTGAAGTGTTGCCTCCTCCATGAAGTACGAGGGATTTATTCTGACCAAGTAAACGGGATGTATGAACCCGGGAAGAAATCAGTGCATTATTGTCTACCAGCATAATGAAATTTCCTTTTTGGAAGCGATGATTTCAAATATAGGTTTTTTTAACTTGTATATACAAGATGCAAAGGGCTATTTTTTATCTATTTTACTGGCGATGCTACAAAGCTTCCTGGCCATGGGGGTGTTGGAGGGAAATCATGCTTTGTTTAAAAGAAATCGTGAAGAAAATGATTTTGCGTATTACAAAATAACCAGGAATAGATGTTGAGATCCTTTTTGTTTGTTTTAAGTTTCCGCTTCATGTGGACGATCGGGCTATCCACCCGGAGCTTCAGCAGTTTACTGATCTTTTTACCTGCACTTATCGCCCAAATCTTTTGCTCGCCACCCACCACCTCAATCTGGTATCCCTCCTTCAGTATTTTAAGGAATGACCTGTTCTCGAGATTTCGCGTTGTAAAACGGGGTAATTGAATGTCTGAAATGAAAGTTTCTTCATAAAGCACCGACACATTGTTGATGTACCTCAACCGTGAAAAATATAAACATCCCGCTTGTTTTTCTTCGTAAGTTAATTCGGACAAAAGAATGGGGGGCCAGACCTGTTTAGTAGGTTTTTCAAGGATTACAGTTCTTAAACTCTGATCCCCTACGCCGGCTGTTACCCCGCTTACGGATAGTATTCCAAGTCCTCTTTTAGGCGCTGAGACAATACTCCCCTTTCCCTGCTGCCTTACTATGTAACCTAAGTTCGTCAATCCGGTCAAAGCCAGCCTGACTGTTGACCGGGTCGTGCGGTACGTTTTGCAAAGATCGTTTTCAGAAGGCAGCATTTCCCCCTGCGTATACTTTCCGCCATCTATGGCCTTCTTAAGATCATCAATTAATTTTTTATATAAGGGGATTGTTTCTTTTTTTCTCATTGTGAAAGGTTCTGACGTAGTAAACGCAAGGAATCAAAAATAGGCATTTATTTAACCTGGTAAATAAATGGGCGACATAATAAATTTCTCTCTGGCAGACGACAACATCTATATTTTCGCTTAATATTTACTTATAAAAAAATCAAAGAATCACTAACGGAGGGACTTAATATTTTACAGAACTGAAGCCCAATAATCGGCAAGGTCTCAGGAATTATATTCTTTCATAAACTCGAGAACCTCTTTCATGGTTTTAATACCTGTCGTAGTGCCGATTTCCATCACACAATGTGCTCCAACAGCATTTCCGAACATGGCACATTCCCTTATCGTCCATTGGTTATAAAGACCCGTAATAAACCCTGCACAAAAGGAATCGCCGGCCCCTGAGGAATCCTTAACATCGATCTTATTGTAGGAAGGAACTATGAACCCATTTTCACCCTGCGGGTTTACAAAACAACCCTGACTATCAAGCTTAATAATTATATTTTTAACGCCCTTTGAAAAAAAGATCTGAGCCATTTCGTGCAAATCTGTTTTGCCGCTCAAGTTGCAAGCCTCTTCATAACTCGGCATAAACCAATCAAGATAGGGGAGGCATGATTCGATTTTCTTCAACCACTCACCGGTTGAATCCCAGGCGGTATCCATGCAACACAATACATTGTGCGCGGAAGCAAATTTTAATAATTTTTCAGTGCCCTCCCCATCAAAATGCGGCATAAGAAAAGTGCCTGCTATCAATAGTATCCGGGAATTTTGTATGATATGCAGATCAATGTCATCAAAACAAAAAAAACGGTTCGCTCCCATTGCATGCACAATGGATCGTTCGCTGTCATTGGAGATCATCACCAGGGATGCTGAGGTGGAAACTGTCGCGTCTACTTTCAAACCTTTCACGTCAACCTTTTCAGCCGTAAGCGTTTCAAGCAAGATTTGTCCTAACCTGTCACTTCCAATCCGACCAATAACAGAAACAGGTAAGCCAATTTTAGCAAGGGAAATAGATACGTTTGCCGCACACCCGCCGATTTGAAGTGTGATATTATCAACAAGCTTTAACTTTCCTTTTTCAGGCAGGTTATCCACTGGTTTAGCCAAAGCATCAACACAAAGAATTCCTACACAAGCAATCTCGGTCATTCGCGTATTTATTTTATGGGTACCTGAATGCCTGCATTTTTCCTGGTTTGCATGCCGGTAGAACGTGTTCAGGAACAGTTTTCCGGGAAAAAATACAAACTATTTTAGACAAATGCCTTGAATTACTCCTTCAAACATTCCTGGCGGTAATCATACAAAATTTCTTTTGTGTCGGTTACTAAGATTATGCTTAAAGGTATGTGCGGTTTTTGTGTAATTATTAAATGTCAAAGGACTAACAGATGAGGGTTCTCAAGTTCTTTCTTAACATCCTGAAGGAATGCAGCGCCCACAGCCCCATCAATCACCCGGTGGTCGAATGAGCCAGTTATATTCATGATATCCCGGATTTTTACTTCCCTGTCTATAGACACAGGCTTTTCTATAATTGCCCCTATGGCCAGAATGCAACTTTCAGGCTGATTAATAATGGCCGTGAATTCCTTCATGCCATACATGCCGAGATTGGATAGGGTGATGGTACCTCCGGAAATATCCGACTCTCCGATCTTACCACTTCTTACTTTTTCGACGATCTCCGCATTGGCCTGAGCAATTTCGCTAAGTGATTTATGGTTTACATTCTTGATCACTGGTACTACAAGCCCCGCTTCAACTGCAATAGCAAGCCCAAAATTTACATTTTTGTATACCCTAATCCTGTCTTCCTGAAAAGAGGAATTAATAAAAGGGTGCCCGGCAATTGTCTTTGCCACCACCTTCATGATGAAATCGTTGTACGATATTTTTACCGTAACGCTGCTCACGTTGTCATTCAGTTTCCGTCTTAACCCGACAACCTCGGTCATGTCAATGTCAACAGATAATACATAGTGAGGCGATACCAATACACTTTCCTTCATCCTTCTGGCGATGGTCTTTCGCATAGAAGTTACATCCACAAAATAGGAATCCAACATATCCGAAGCTTGGCCATTTCGTATATGCGCCACGTATTTCACTATGTCATCTTTCTTAATGAGTTTTTTTGAAACAAACCTTGACACGTCGTCGAGGTTTATTTTTTCAACCCTGGCCTGGCTCTTGGCAAGTGGTGAGGCATAAACTTTACTATCTTCCTTGATCAAAATTGGCCTTTTCTCTTCCGCGGTCTTTTCAACTTGCAAAGAAGCCCGTACAGGTTTTTTTTCATCAGGTCCGGGTTGATTGTTGCTGGAAGGAAGCTCATCAGTCGCTTCGCCAATATAGGCCACCGTTTCGCCGACCCTCACATGAGCGCCATCCCCGTAGGTGATCTCAAGCAGGGTTCCTTCCGCAAAACTCTCCACAGTGAGATTCGCTTTGTCAGTTTCAATTTCAAACAGGATGTCACCGCGCCTTATAAAATCACCAACTTTTTTCTCCCACTGAAGAATGACAAGTTCGTCTGTGGTCTGTCCTCCTGAGGGCATTAATATCTTGCTCAACATCCCGACCTCCTCATATTAATTTAGCTTTATTCTCACATCCCAAAGTTTTCATGAACCCTAAAATAACATCAGTCACGGCTTCTCTCGCACCGCATAACATGTCTTCCTTCCCCCCTCTGCCCATGACGTTATGCGGATCCATTTTCTCCACATTGTGCTCGTTTAAATATGACTGAATGAAATGGAGGTAGGCTCTTTTCAAAACAGTTCCTACATTCACTTTACACATTCCCAGTTTTATTGCTTCTTTCATATCCTCGGTATCAATTCCGGTTCCACCATGAAGTACAAGGGGGACAGATATGTTTTTACGCAGTGTCTTAATCAGTTCAAAATCAAGCTCGGCTTTTTTATTCTCCAGCAGGTGAACATTTCCTACTGCCACTGCCAAGGCATCTACTGCGGTTTCCTTAACAAAGTAAATGGCTTCGTCAACATCTGTTTTTTTCCCTCCATTGATCGTGTTGTTAGCGATGTCTGAATCTGGCAACTTACCAACTTCAGCTTCAACATCTGCCCCGAAATAATGCGCCGTTCTGACAAGGTATTTATTGATCTCAATGAATTCCTTGAAAGGCATGCCGTTGCCTTCCAACATGATCGCATTGAAGCCAGATTGCAATCCATTCATGAGCATAGAAACCTCATGTGCTTCGTTGAGTAAGAGTGCCACAGGAACTTTCGAATGCTTGGCTATTGCTTTGCCCAGATTACCGTAATGATAAATATTTTCCTTTATTTTTCTTTTTGTGCTGCCGACAAACTGCCCGCCAAAACCTATTATCACTGGGGATTTTGTTTGTTCAGCCGCATCAATCACAGCCAGGAGCGATTCCATATTCCATGCTTCAAAATACCCTACAGCATACTTGTTCGCCAGGGCATGACGCATGAGATTCCGCATGGGAACTAATGCCATAATTCGAATATTTATTTTTCAGTCTTGATCAACTTTCTAACTTCATCAACGATCCTGTCGACCGAGGGAACTACAAAATTTTCCATTATTGGAGCAAAAGGCATGGGGACATCATAGGACGCCACTCTTTTTATCGGTGCATCAAGGTAGTAAAGAGCATCTTCGGCAATCTGTGCTGCAACCTCTGCCCCCCAACCGTTTCGTTTTGTGTCTTCCTCAACTATCATAAGGCGTGAAGTTTTTTTCAAGGAAGCAATTACCATGTCATAGTCAAATGGAACGAGTGTCCTGGGGTCAATTACTTCCACGCTTATCCCCTCTTTTTCAAGTATTGATGCAGCTTCCATGGATTTGTAAACCATGAGCAATGTCGCCACGATGGTGATGTCCGTGCCTTCCCTCCTTATTACTCCTTGTCCAAACGGGATGAGGTATTCTTCTTCAGGAACTTCCCCGACAGGACTTAGCGCTGATTTCTCTGCTCGATTTCCCTTGCTTCCGTACAAAAGTTTGTGTTCGAAAACAATGACGGGATTTTGATCCCGGATGGCTGTCTTTAAAAGGCCTTTTGCGTCATATGCAGTTGACGGACAAATTATTTTGAGTCCGGGTATATGCGTAAAATAACCCTCGAGGCTCTGGGCGTGCTGCGCCCCCCTGTTCGTCGCCCCAACGGGCGCCCTCATGACCATGGGGACTTTAACAGTTCCTCCCGACATATAAGTCATTTTAGCCGCGTTATCTGCAAGCTGGTCCATCATACAAAAAAGAAAATCTCCATACTGCACATCTGCAATTGGAATCATTCCTGTCATCGCGGCTCCCACTGCAGCTCCGGCAATCATGATCTCAGATATCGGTGTATCAAGAATTCTTTCATGTCCAAACTCTTTAGACAATCCTAAGGTAACCGTAAAAGCGCCGCCAAAACCACCCTCTATGTCTATATCCTCCCCAAGGCAAAACACCCTTTCATCCCTTCTCATTTCTTCTTGTATCGCCATTCTTAAAGCTTCGGCGATGGACATCTTAGCCATATTAATTTTCCTCCAGGTAAATTACCTCGTTAAAAATAAAGATTCTCCAAAGCATCCTCAGGTTTAGGATCGGGACTACTTTTTGCAAACGCCACGGCATTTTCGATGGCTTGCGTAACTTTCTTTTCAATTTCCACGATATCTTCAACAGTCCCTAATCCATTCTCAATAATAAAAGTTTTGCACCTTTTAACCGGGTCTTTGTCATACCATTCTTTTTCTTCCGTTTTATCCCTGTAACCGCAAGAATCGTTTCTTGAATGTCCACAACGGCGATATGTTTTTAATTCCAGGAAGGTCGGTCCCAAGCCCTTGCGGGCGCGCTCAATGGCGCGGGTTGCCGCCTCATTTACAGCGAATACATCATTTCCATCCACAATCTCAGAAGGAATGCCATAGGCAGCTCCCCTTTCAGCCAGGTCCTTGATCTTCGTGACCATATTAATGTGTGTAGAAGCTCCATATAGATTATTTTCACACGCAAAAATTATCGGTAGATTCCAGATGGCTGCAGCATTCATCGATTCATGAAACGCACCTTCATTGCTTGCGCCATCACCAAAGAAACACACCACGACATTATCCGTTTTTCTCATTTTACAGGACAACCCTACCCCTACTGCCACAGGCATTCCGCCAGCTGTAATGGCAATGGCAGGCAGCGCCCCTACCGAAATGTCCCCGGTGTGCATGGCACCCCCTTTTCCTTTACAACAACCATTTGCTTTAGCAAACATTTCGCACATCATTGACTCCAAACTCACTCCCTTGGCAAGACAATGTCCGGCAGGTCTGTGGGTTGAAGTGATGTAATCTTCTTTTCTCAAATCGAACAACATACCTACCGCACTGGCTTCCTGACCTTGTGACTGGTGTATCGTTCCTGGCATCACCCCTTCCAGAAAAAGGAAATAAATTTTTTCTTCATAACTCCTTAGCAGAAACAATTGTTCGTAGATCTTTAAAACCCGGGCTTTATCAATTTTCATAATCAAAATTAGGTAAAAAATTGGTTAACTTGTATATACAAGTTGAATTAATTAGCCCCAAAGCTTTTGCCCATCATCATTAACTGTATACAATTCTCCATCAGCGGCCCAGGTAGGAGCCCATTCATCGCCAACACTGTTACCGATTTGAAGGTACTCTGCCTCGAAGCGTAAATCAACTATAGGCTTGGTGGTCTGAGCAAAACTTTGTCCGGAGATGACAGTTAGGAGAATAAAAAATGGCTCTTTTAAACTCAAAATTTTTTTATTTAAAGATCTCATATAGGCAAATCCATTTATTGATTATTCTGGGAAGGAGTGTTAAAAGAATTGGCAATACAAATATCAGTTTGCGATAACAATACGTAATCCAATACTATGAAAACTACGGCGTGGACTATTGCTTAATCTATAAGTGTTCCTGCAATTCTTATCCCTGGCATCCCAGCTTCCGCCGCGACGAACACGGAACGTACCTTCACCTGGTCCCTTTGGATTTATAAGCTCCTTCGGATTGTATTCCTCAAGCCAGTCACTACACCATTCCCATGCGTTACCACTCATGTCGTAAAGCCCCAGTTCGTTAGGTGCTTTTTTAGCAACAGGATGCGTTGTGCCATTACTATTCCCAACATACCATCCAACTGCATTAAGGTCGCTGCTGCCACTGTACTTATACCCTTTGCTTTTCATAGCCC
>JBDSIM010000303.1:0-20042 GCA_039917935.1 Cyclobacteriaceae bacterium
ACCTGTTATTACCAGTGCCAGCCCCCAGGGCGTTTCTCTGTTTTACTGGGGTACAGCGCCTGATTGGGCAAAAAATAAAAACCTGAGCGAAAAATTCATCAACCATAGGGCAGAGAATTTTGCAGAAAAACCCATCTTGAAAAAAACAATGCGAACCCAACGCTGCATCATTCCGGCAGATGGTTTTTATGGCTGGAAAAAGGTGGGGAAGAAAACAAACGTCCCATACAGGTTCGTGTTTAAGTCAGGGCAAATTTTTTCCTTCCCCGCTTTGTGGGAAGAGTTTGACGATGCGGAAGGGCATCAAATCCAAACCTTTACCATCATTACCCTGCCTGCAGATCATACTGTCAATATCATTCAGGATCGGATGCCTGTAATCCTGAATGCTGAAACAGAAAACATTTGGCTGGACAAAAACGCTGATGAGGACAAACTCTTACAAGTTCTGTCAACTTCAGCCACAGCGGGAATAAATTATTATCCTGTTTCTCCAAAGATCAGTGAGACTACCATCGATGTGCCTTCTCTCATCACACCCACCCCACCTGCGGACCAGCATGGTAACCTTACACTCTTTGATTAGGCGTTGGGTATAAGGTATAATGCTTACTGCTTACTGATTACTACTTCTACCGCTTCTTCTTTTTTCCTGGAGGCTTGGGCTTCATGAATTTTAGGTTTTTTCTTTTTATCCGATATTTCCGTTAAGGCAATATCACCCTGCTCCTCGGCTGTCGTTGGGCTTTTGCGGGGAGAGAAAAAACCTTTTTTTGTTTCGGGTCCCCGGGTTTGGGGATCTTCCAGTTTCAGGCTATCGGTATTAATAAAATCAAATTCCTCCTTTTGAGGAACTGCTGTTGAATCTTTAGGGGTCTTTTTCTTTTTCTTAAAAAGGTTCTTAAAGAAACCTTTTCCTTTTTTCTTCTTGGCGGACTTCTGCTTAATTTTATTTTCTTTTCCAGCAGCCTGCGCATTTCTGGCCAGACGTACGTCGGGTAATACCAAATTATCGCGCAAATACCACATGTAGTTATCCTGTTCAATGTTCAGCCGCACATCCTTCACATAATATTCAGGTTTTTGTGAAACGTATTTTCCGACAGCCGGGTCAAAAACGAGGCTGTCCGCTCCATTATATTTTAACAATCGCAACTCTTTATCTTTTGAAATCACGTAAACACTATCCTCTACAATGGCCGGTTCAGTTCCCGGTACCTCTTCGATAAAGGTGCTGTCAATAACAGAACGGGCAGCCCTATCCAAATCAGCTAACGAAACGCTGTCGGCATTCAGTAATGAGTCAGGCACGAGCACTGGCACCGGTTTCATTTCTACCGACTGCATGCTTCGTAGCTTCTTGCGATAAGTGGTTGGTTCAGCAACGAGGAACTTGTTTTTACTGGCCGCAAACAGTTTTGGGGTCGAATCTTCCAGAAAGTAACTGAACTTTTTTCTGAGCGCATCCTTGTCATAAATATAAGCGCTCTGATACGCAGGACATATTGAACGCTGAGTACAGGATGCCAGCGAGAGGCAAAAAGCTATTACGACAATGAAAGCCCTGGCCATGAATGGGGTAATTCAGTCAAAAATAAAGAATTTGGAGCAAAAAATGACAAAAATCCTGTTGTAACCTGTTGGAAATCAAATTATTCTTGATGTAAACGAACGGGACCGGGTTTTAGTGAGTAAAACAGTCTAAAAATGCTCAGAAATCGGGTCTGGCCGCGCCAGCACAAGAACTTGGATTAATAAAAGCCAAATTAGGCTTAAGCAAATGCATATTTTGCCCGACTGGGCACCAATGTTATCGGATAGCCTTGATAATCAGGTAAATGACGCCCATTAAAAAGATGATAATGGAGATCTTATTGACCCCGTGCATCATTTTAAGGTTGATATTGGAAGGCCTGGAAGGGTCCTTTTTCCTGAAAAAATACCCGCCTACCTCCCCCATAGAAAAGAATGCTTTAAGCTTTCCCTTATTTTTTTGATTTCCTGTCTGATGTGCTTCCATATTCTTTTAGGCCATGAGTGAAGGTTCAATCCAATTTCCATCTCCCCGGATGATATCAATAAGTTCATCAACAGCTTTGGCTGACTGAACGTTTCTTTTTACGACTTCTTTACCCCGATAAAGGGTAATCCGGTCTGGTCCGGATCCAACGTAGCCATAGTCAGCATCCGCCATTTCACCTGGGCCATTAACAATGCAACCCATAATGGCGATTTTAATACCTTTTAAGTGAAAGGTTCGGGATCGGATCTTTGCCGTGGTTTCCTGAAGATCAAATAGCGTCCTTCCACAGGAAGGGCAGGAAATGTATTCGGTTTTTGAAATTCTGGTTCTTGTAGCCTGCAATATATTGAACGACGTTTCATTTACCATCTTGTCGCCACCGCAATTCTCTGCCCGGATAAAAATTCCATCCCCCAGGCCATCGATGAATAAGCCCCCGATATCGGTGGCGGAATATAGCTGAAGAATGTCCGGCGACAGATCTTCATAAGTGCGACCGATAATGACTGGCGTTTGGCAATCCTCATTGATAAGATCGGAAAACAGCTTTCGTTGTTCCGCCATCCCATGCGTATTAAAGGTATCCACTATCAGCACGATGGTGGGATCAGATTTTAATCTGGCTATGAAATCCGCAGTCAGGTGTTTTAGCGTTGCATAAATGAAATTGATTTGTGTTGAAAGGGTGATACCTTTCGATAAATCATCTGGTTTAATGAAAGGATATACCCTCTCCTGATGTTGAACTTTTAACCATGTCTGGTGATCATAAATGAGTCCTAATGTTCCCGGTATTTCGAACCCGATAACATGATCTCCCAGGTAAATATAGTCACATGCCATGTCGGTGATGTTCCATTTATCCAGGGCAACCGAATAATTGTATCCCAGGGCGAACAATGAAGCCTCTGTAATTTTTTTTCTGCCCGAAAAATCCGCGATTACACGGGGTACCTGATGGCCGCCGATGTCGGATACGGGCTGCGTGAGTCTGCGGGTGTAAGCAAACGGATTGATGGGGTAATGGAGTATTGGAGGAATCTGCTGATGCGAGGCCCGATTGTGATAGCGGTCTGCCAACGCAATGGCTACGGGCACCTCAGCTTCTGGTTCTTCGGTCAACGAAACACGGATGGTATCTCCCAGGCCGTCCTCCAGCAAAGTGCCTATCCCTACTGAGGATTTAATCCGACCGTCTTCTCCATCGCCTGCTTCCGTAACCCCCAGGTGGAGCGGGTAAGGTTTAAATCCTTCGTCGTCCAGCTTTTGAACCAGTAAGCGGTAAGCTTGTACCATTACCTGCGGATTGCTGGATTTCATAGATAGAACAATATTGTAGTATTGAAGGTCTTCACATATCCGCAGAAATTCCAATGCACTTTCCACCATCCCAAGGGGGGTATCGCCATAGCGGCTCATGATACGGTCGGATAGGGAACCGTGATTTGTACCGATTCGAATAGCCGTACCGTATTCTTTGCAAATCTTCACCAAAGGGGTAAACTTCTGCTTGATCCGATTAAGTTCTGCCTCGTAGCTGGCATCCGTATATTCAATTTCCTCAAACCTTTTTTTGTCAGCATAATTTCCGGGATTAATGCGGACTTTTTCAACCAACCGGGCAGCCAATTCTGCAGCGTTGGGAGTAAAATGTATGTCAGCAATAAGGGGCACATGGTATCCCTTTAGGCGGAGTTCTTTTTTAATGACTTCCAGGTTCTGGGCTTCTTTTATGCTGGGGGCCGTTATCCGCACATATTCACAGCCCGCATCGACCATCCTAATCACCTGTTCAACGGATCCCCTGGTATCCATGGTATCAATGGTAGTCATTGACTGTATCCGGATTGGATGATTGCCTCCCATGGGAAGATCACCGATGGTAACTTCGATGGTCTTCCTTCTGCTATATTGTACCAGGCTATTGCAATACTGCCCTAAGGATTCTATCTGAGCGTTCACAGGAATTGATTTACACAAAATTAACCTTTAGAAAGGGATTTAGTTCCGGGGGTAACGGCCTTTTTTTAATAAAATAAGGGGGTATAGGGGTATAGAGGTATAGAGGTATAGAGGTATAGGGTATAGGGGAAATAGGATTAAAGGGAAATAAGGAATTCTTTTTTAAATATCGCCTAATTGAGGGCGGATAATGATCTCCTCTACTACGCTACTGGCGGAAAGCGAATAGGCGGAAAAGATTGTGTTGGCCACATCTTCTACGCTGATAAAACGCTCGTCGGGGAGATTGACCCCTTCCCAACTTCTGGTCTTGGTTGCGCCCGGCATGACTGCGGTAACCTTTATATTCAGTTGCTTCAGTTCTTCCCGCAGACATTTGGAAAAACCCAGAAGCGCAAACTTTGATATCGTATACGATCCCCCGTTTTCATAAGCTTTGATGCTGGCAATAGAGCACATGTTAAATATATGTCCGCTTTTGGAAGCTTTCATTTTTGCAAGCAAGCCTCGCGTAGCATGGTATGCACTGAATAGGTTTGCGTTCATCATGCTCTCCAGATTACCTTCAGGTTCAGTAGAAATTTCACCCGGTAGGAAGTATCCTGCATTGTTCACCAACACATCGGGTGGCCTGTTTAATTGCAGGACATAATCAGTAAAAGATTTTACTTCTTCCCTTACTGACATGTCGACTTGATGAAAATAAATGTTTGAACCAGGGTAAATTTTTTCCAAATCGCTTTTGAGACTTTGCAATTCGGCTACGTGTCGGGAGCAGGTAGCTGCATCGAAACCCTCCGACACAAATTTTTTTAAAACCGCGCGGCCAATACCTTGAGAACCTCCTGTGACGACAATAAGCTTGCGCATTGCTTGTGTTTTATTTTACAGTATATTTAGCAAGTTAATAATTGCAAGGATTTAATGCATTCATGGTACGGGAGATCGGTAAATACTTCATTTTTTTAGGACGCCTATTTAATAACCGGGAATCCTTTAAGACATACTACAAACTTACGCTAGATGAATGCATCAGCATTGGTATCGGGTCCATTCTACTGGTTGCCCTGGTGGCCACCTTTATTGGGGCGGTAACAACGGTCCAGACTGCGTATAACATGGTGAGTCCCCTGATTCCCAATTATGTGATTTCACAGGTTGTCCGGGAAATGACTGTGCTTGAATTAGCGCCAACCATTATGGCCATTATCTACGCGGGAAAAGTGGGTACTGGTATGGCGGGGGGCTTAGGAACCATGCGCATCACCGAGCAGATAGACGCGCTGGAGGTGATGGGAATAAACTCGGTCTCCTATCTCGTTCTGCCAAAAATTGTTGCGTCCATGCTCATGTATCCCTTACTCGTGATTGTTGCCGGCCTCTGCGCTTTGTTTGGAGGTTACCTGGTGGGAACAATTACAGGCATCATTTCTCCAAACGATTACGTGTATGGCCTGCGTTTTACTTTCAACGAATTCACCATTACTTTCGCGATGATAAAATCCATCGTATTTGCATTTCTGGTGGCATCAATTTCATCCTATAAAGGGTATTATACACAGGGGGGTGCCCTGGAAGTGGGTATCTCCAGCACACAAGCAGTGACTAACAGTGTTATTGCGGTGCTTATGGCAGATTATTTACTGGCGCAATTACTCCTGTCCAAATGATCGAAGTCAAAGAAATCTCAAAATCATTCGCTGATAAAAGAATACTCACCAATGTGAGCGGTGTCTTTGAAAAAGGCAAGCCCAATCTCATCATCGGCGCCAGCGGGACAGGAAAAAGTGTGCTTTTAAAATGCATTGTTGGGTTGGTTAAACCTGATCATGGCTCTGTTACCTATGATGGACGCAATTTTTTTGAAGGTGACCGGAACACGAAAACCGAAATTCGCAGGGAAATTGGCATGCTGTTTCAGGGTGGCGCACTTTTCGATTCCAAGACCGTTGAAGAAAATGTACGGTTCCCGCTCGACATCCTTACAAGAATGCCGCAGGAAGAACGGCTGCAGCGGGTGAATTTTTGCCTGGAAAGGGTGGGTCTTGAAAACGCCAATAAAAAAATGCCATCTGAACTCAGCGGTGGAATGAAAAAACGAGTCGGCATTGCGCGCGCCATAGTGAACAATCCGAATTATTTGTTTTGCGATGAACCCAATTCAGGCCTTGATCCGCAAACCTCTATCGTGATCGATGAACTCATTCAGGACATTTCCGAAGACTACAATATCACCACCATTGTGGTAACCCACGACATGAATTCGGTGATGGGTATCGGCGAGAAAATTCTTTTTATCTACAAAGGAGAAAAACTTTGGGAAGGAACAAAAAATGATATCACACACTCCGGCGTTCAGGAACTGGACGATTTTGTCTTCGCTAATAAGGTTATGAATAGTCTCAGGGACAAATAGAGCGGAAAACAGAAAGCAAAAGGTCAATGGTCAATGGCCATTTTTTCTACTTTCTACTTTCTACTTTCTACTTTCTACTTACTGCTTATTGCTTACTGCTTTTTGGTAGCTCAACGGTAAAAATAGTTCCGTAATCAATGCGGGTGGTAAACCTGATGCTTCCGTTCATTTGTTCAATGGCCTGACGCGAAATCGCCAAACCTAAACCTGATCCGGATTTTTTTGTGCTGAAATGTGGAAGAAAGATCCGATCAGCTATTTCAGGTACGATCCCCTTTCCGTTGTCCTGAATATGAATGCTAACTTTTTCCCTTTCCACTTCAATGGAAACACGGACTCGCGTGGGTTGGCCCGGGCTTCCCGACTGAAGTCCATTCAGAATAAGATTTGAGAAAGTCCGGCTAAGCAACTGCTCATCACCAAAAACCATTACTTCCTTCACCGAAGTCCTGAAAGCAATCTCACCGGTTGGACTGTGAAGATCGATGACACGCTTCAATAGTGACACCAATTCAAGCTCGGTAATTACTGGTTCAGGCATCCGGGCAAACCCGCTGAAAGAAGAGGCAATGTCATTCAACGTATCCACCTGCGATAAGAGCGTGGTAATTGCCTTTCGCGTTTTTTCTACGGAGCCGTTTCCGCTCTGTAAGGCACGTTCGAGTTGCTGAAGGGTCAATTTCATCGGTGTTAGCGGATTTTTTATCTCATGGGCTACCTGCTGGGCAATTTCGCGCCATGCCTTTTCACGCTGGGTCTGTTCCAATTCAACCTTACTCTCGCTAAGCTTGAATAACATGCTGTTGTATTCCTTTACCATTATTCCAATCTCATCTGTGGCTGTCCAGGTTAGCGGATGATTTATTTTAGTCAGTGAAGTCTTCCGCAGAGATTGGGTGATGAATCGCAACGGGAAAGTAAGCCATTCAGAAACAAAGTATGATAGCACCAATAGCACAATAAAAATCACAGCAAAGATATTCATGATATTCGATAATATGATGATCTGAATTCTTTCCAGCAAATAGGCGGATTGAAAGAACGGTATTCCCAAAATACCCATCAGGCTACCTGTTTGAGGAGATTTTACGGCCGTATAGGCTACAAAATATCGCAATGTCCCAACCTGCTCAGCTTCTATTAGGAGGTTCTCCCCCCCTAGAATTTTAAAAAACGCCTGTGAATTGATGTATCGTGAGATGAGATTGCTTTCAAAAATTAGCGGTTGACTGGTCGCCAGTAGTTGTCCCTGTGTATTATACAGGTTCGCATCGAGGTTTGACAGTTTAGCAAGGTCGGCTAGTTTGTTTATTAAAGTTGCCCTGCTCTCATCTACATCGCTGACATATTCGTTAAGATAGCCGGTTATCTGCTGACCAAATACACGCGACTTACTGAGGTATTCGGTATCAAGCTGTTGTTGGGAGGACTGGCTTGTCAGGCTCAATGTTGTAATACTTACGATAATGAGTGGAAGGAAAAAAGCGAGGTTTAAATAAAGTTGTATTCTGGCGGAGAAGAATAATCGTCTGCCCATAAAATAATTGTAGATCCCCTGGATAAAAATCATGACCAGGATGATTAATAATCCCATGACAAACAGGAAAGAAAAATTAGCAAACTTATACACCATTGCCGTTTCTTTGTCGGATACCACAGCAATCCGGCCGCTTTGATCCTCCTGCGCAATATGGTCGTAACCATTAAAGGTGATTCCCGTCGTATACAACAAAGGGTTCCCCAACCAGGAGCGTTGGAAGAAGTTTTCATAATTGAATTCACCGGAAGCAAAAGCAATATCTTTATTGGAAAACACAGCGTAATTCAGATCCTGGGTGTGGTAAAATTGCTGGAAGGTCTGGTCAACGAGCAACTCCGGATACACGTTTTCCGGAATGATCTTCTTCAGCAATAATTCCACGACGACGTAACCATAAACCGTAGAAAATCTTTTGATTGGCACCAGCATCAAATACTTTTGTGTGATGTCCGTCTCCGGGTTTGTCACAAAGAATATGTTCTCATATTCTGTCCGAAATTGTTCCTGTTGGTAAGGGCTAACCAATTCCAAAAGCGTGATATCCACCTGGTTGTCGACAGACGCCCCAAAAGAATTAAAAATATAAATCTGCACGTCATACTTGTTAAAATAACTGGGCAAGAATAGTTGGCGGACCTTTTGGCGGACGGGTTCTTTCCCCAGAAACGGACTCATCAACCTTGTCTGAATAAAGGCATCATTGGCAACCTTGGCAGAACCTTCGTTCAGCAAGTATTCTGCAAAAATATCCCGGTCAATTAAAAAGGTGCTGGCAAACCTGAATTGGTTCTGAATTTTCTTTTTTGATGTAAAGTGCTGAATAGCATAGGCGCCGTTGGCCGATAAAAAGAATATGCTGACAAATAAGTAAGCAAACGTTCCATAAGATAATCGCTTAAGGTTTTTGTATAATCTCAAAACATGGACGGCTAAAAAACTAAAGGTGGTGAGAATCAGGGTAGACAGATATTCCTGAGCAGACCACTCATTGATTAGCGCAAACAGGATCATGCTGATTACAATTGTAACGATCAACCTCAGGTATTTCTTCTCCCCGGCAAGAACGCTTATGAATGAATGTGAAAATAAAAAGGAAGAAATCCCTGCGAGCATTACTGTGATAAATGCCGTTATACGCAGCACGTCGAAATGAAGGGACTGTGAAATATCCAGGATGATGGAGGAATTATTATAGAGCGTCTGAATAACAATGAACGGAAACAACCCCGCGAATAATACGCAAAGGCCGGATATGATTAAAATTACCCATCCCCAAACAGGGTGGTATCTTAACCGCAGGATATTCAGGCGGTAAAAGTTTTTAAACAGGTAAATGCACAATGCAAGAATGGCCAGCACATTCAAAAAAAGATCCCCCAAAGATGCATTGATAGAAGACGATGCAAAGATCTGGGGGTCAAAAAACTGACTTCTTAACAGAACCCCCGGGAACTGAAAATACGTCATCAATACTCTCAAACCCAGAAATACCAGTATCAGAAACAACAAACCGAATTCCGGGTAATTTTTTTTCAGCTTAAGCAGTCGTGAATAAACTAATAGCAAAAATGCAATGAGGGCAAGGGTTATTAAAACAATGGATAAAGACCGCATATTCTGTCGGACAGGGAAATCCGCTACAATGAAGCTTATGCGGAATAGACAGTTTTCGCCAGAACAAATGGGCACCCCCAGCGATGCATTGGGTTCCAGAATGGTGAAGTTTGGTGAAGGGAAAATTTCTTTGTTCCACTCAGGATTTAAATAGTCATTACTGATGGTGTATTCCTTCAGCAGCGTTATCAATGATATGGCATAGTGATCGGCATCAATAAGATCTTTTTTCAGAAGATAAGCTTCCTTGCCAATACGAAGAAGCCTGACCTGAAACGAATCGGTTACAAATTGAGCGGGTGGTATAAACGTGTTGTCAGACCAGTACCGCAGCCTGTTTTTATCATATATATAAAAGGGATAGGTGGTTTCTATTCCGAGAACCGTTCTGATATCAAAAGTTTGCTTCAGAAGAGGGCTTAGTTCCGCATTAATGGTCTTCAGTTCATCCGTGAGATTGTCCGCTACCCTGGTGGCCATGGCTCCGGCCGAATCTGGTTGAAAAGAAATCCGGGCTGTTACCAGACCCGCAGCAAGGAATATTATAAATAAACCACCGAAATAAATCGATTGGGCCTTCAACCTTTTGGTATTAGGGTTTCAAAAAATTTAAGATGACAAGCTGGGGTCATATTTAATACCTCCAAAAAGATAAAGATACAAGATCCTTGAATACCGGTAATTTAAGGGTACTAACAGCAGCATGACCCCAATCACTGTGCCAATATACACGCCCGTAGACGGGTCGGCTATAAAATATAACGATAGACCAATCACTAACATGGTCATCACTGTAAAGCCATATCCCACATACATAGCCCCCTGGTAAAAGCCGGGTTCAGGTTCAAGCCTTACCCCACAATGCGGACAGGCGTTGTTCATCACGATGAATTTTGACAACCGGGCAAGGGGATAGGCAAACATTTGACCTTCCCTGCATCGAGGACATTTTCCTTTAAGCAGCGCGTTTAATAAAGGCTTTTCCGGCATTTTTGCTTGATTTATACCAAAGAAATCCAATGACAATTACGGCCACATACGGAAGGAAGAGCAGGTAAAGAATTCCGGTGTTGATCCCTGCTGCAATCCCCGGATCACCATTACTGAAATTGTTCTCCAGCGTTGAACGACACATAGCACATTGCGCAACAGCATGAATCGCGGTTGTAAAAAAGAGGATTAAACAAAGCGATAACTTCTTCTTCATGCGTAATAAGGACTTATCATAAGGTAAACAATAACACCTGTAACTGCAACATACAACCAGATCGGAAAAGTAATCTTCGCCAGTCTTTTGTGTCCAGCGAAATTAGCCGATAACGCGCGTACAAACGTAAAGAGCACCAGTGGTATAACAACAACAGAAAGTAAAATGTGCGTGATGAGAATAAAAAAATACAGGTGCCTGATCATTCCCACCCCTCCATAGGAGGTAGATTCACTGGTAATATGATAGGTCACATAGAAGGTTAGAAAAATAGCAGAAAGCGCCATGCAAACCTTCATCAGTCTTTCATGCCATAATCGATTTCCGTTTTTTATCAACACTACAGCGGCAATCAACAAAATAGCTGTCACAGCATTGATTGCGGCATAGATTGGCGGCAGAAAAGAAAAATCATACCCTTTTATTTTAGGCATGCCGAAAAGCGCGGCCACCGTCACGGGTATGAGCACAGAGAGCGCGATGATGGTTTTCTTGTAGGGTTCCCTTTCGCCGTAAACATTTCTATTTTCTTCCATCTTAAAAGCGCTTTAGGATCACATTGAGTTCAATTATTAACCTGTCCATTTCATCCCGGTCAGAAGCGTCATAATAGCCTCGTATTCGCCTGTGGTTGTCGATGAGTATTACTGATTGTTCAGCAGTCATTAACAGAATACATTCTTTTAATCCCGCGATATCTTTTATTCCTGCAAGATCGGGAGGTGCAATAATCTGGATGCGAGCGGAAGAAAACTCAGCAGACACACGTTTCAACTGCGCGTTAAGGATGGGTTCAAAATAAATAACATGGAGTGAATCTTTTGGGTTCAATTGAAGCTGAGCACTGATGGTATCCGGGATTGAGTAAGGTGTTTTATAATTGAAATTACAATTTTCCGGGGATGTGAGTTCTCCATCCTGATACAGGGCAGGAACGGAAAACTCATTGCGGCCAAACATTTTCAGGAAAATGAAAATGATTACCGGTAAGAGCAAAGCCAGTGTAAGGAACAATATTTTTTTTCCCTTCATATATTCTAAAAAAAAGAGACTTAGGTGTATGCACCTAAGCCTCCTATCAGTATCAGTGGTGTTTAATTTAGAACCTCAGATCAGAAATAGCCATTCCTTCGTAAACCAAAGCAATCAACAACCAGATTACAAAAATCATGGGTATTAATATAGCCCATATCAGCATTTTCGCTTCATGCCGAAGGTGCATGAATTCTCCTACGATATAGGCAGCTTTTACGATGGTCATGGCAACGAAAATCCAAACGCGTGTTGTCTGAAATTCATGCGGCACCAGAAAAGCTACCCCAAATTCGAACGCCGTAATAACACCTAAAATAGCTGCAACCGTCCACAGCTTCTTTATTTTTTCCTTGTCAGGAGGGATCACTGCTACATGCCGGGTTTCATCGTGATGGGTCATGGTATATTATTTCAGATTATTTAGACAAGATAGAAAAAGGTAAAAACAAATACCCACACCAGATCAACAAAGTGCCAGTATAAACCAACCTTTTCAATCATTTCATAATGGCCCCGACGGTCATAAACACCGGTTACAGTATTGTAATAAACCAGGAAGTTGAAACAAACGCCACTAAAGACGTGGAACCCGTGAAAGCCTGTAATGAAAAAAAAGAAACCCGCAAAATCCGGAGGCCCGTACTGATTTTGGCTGAGGCTGGCACCGAAGAATTTGGTGCCTTCCGACACCGCGTCTCCTGCATGCGCACCGTGTATAAAGTGAGTCCACTCCCAGGCTTGACAGGCCAAAAACGTGAAACCGCCAACAATAGTCCAAAGCATCCACTTTTCAACAGCCACCCGGTCCATACGGTGCCCTGCTTCAACGGCCAGCACCATCGTCACGGAGCTCATAATGAGGATAAAGGTCATGATACCCACAAAAACCAGCGGGGCATGCACGTCAATGAAAGGCACCGCTTCAAAAACCTTTTCAGGTATTGGCCAATAGGCTGTGGAGAACAAAAATTCATCTACCTCACCTGAATAGCCAACATGCGAAGAGCGCACCAGACCATAAGTCACCAATAAAGCAGAAAAAGTAAAAGCATCGGATAAAAGGAAGAACCACATCATGAGTTTGCCGTAGCTTACCCCCATTGGTGAAACCCCACCATCCCAAATACTTTTACCCGGTGCCTGGACGCTTGTCGGATTACTTGCCATTGTTAGTATTAATTTATCGGTTCAATAATAAGAAGACGAACAAATATAGCCAAAGTCCACCCAAAAAATGCCAGTAAGTGGAACACATTTCCATCCGCAGCATATTTTTAGAATGCACCTTATATTTAAAGGTAGCGAAAAGTACAAGGAGCAGGAAAATGACGCCACTGACAATGTGGAGGCCATGAAATCCTGTCAAAACATAAATAAACGAGCTCGAAGAATTGCTACTGCTCCCGGCAAAGTAATAATTCATTTCCACCATTTTGCCCCAGGCAAGCCATTGGCCCACTAAAAAGCCCAGCCCCAAAAGGGTAGTTATGCTCAGCGCTATTTTGGTATGCTCCGGGTGGTCTCTTTTTGCGGAATAATGAGCCCATATCATGGTTGCACTGCTTAAAATAATCATTGCCGTATTCAGCCAGAATTGGCCGGGTAATTCAAATGAAGACCATCCGGGTTCACCTCTTTTTACAATGTAGGCGCTTGTCCAGGCGCCAAATAACATCATTACACTTACCATGAAAAGCCAAAGGGCGAACTTTTTAGGGTTCATGCTCTGCGGCTTTTTCGCCTCCTCCACAATTCTTATATCCGCTGCCATACTATTTTTCATCCATTCAAATTTTATCCAATAAATATGCGATCTGTACGATCGGGAGATACAGAAATGAGCCAAACATTATTTTTAATGCAGATTTTCTATCGCCTGATTTCATTAATGAAAATGTCTGTGCTAAAAACAAAACCCCGCACACAGTAACTGCTATAGCAGAATTAATTCCGGTGACGCCAAAAGTTGCTGGCAAAAGTCCCAATGGAATTAAAAACAGGGTGTAGATCATTATCTGAATGGCTGTGTTGATATCCTTTTGCCCCCCGGAGGGAAGCAGTTTAAAACCGGCTCTTTTATAATCATCATCGGAAACCCATGCTATGGCCCAGAAATGGGGGAACTGCCATATAAACTGAATACCGAAAATGATCATTGCCTCATGAGAAATAAAACCCGTTGCGGCGGTCCATCCCAAAAGCGGAGGCAACGCACCGGGTATTGCTCCCACAAAAACAGCAATAGGTCCGACTCTTTTCAGGGGTGTATAAACGAAGCTGTATAAAATCATTGATACTAAGGAAAGCCACGTCGTAAACAGGTTTGTAAAGGAGAGTAGTATCAATACGCCTGCTGACAAACAAATGATGCAAAAGGCAATGGCTTCGTTCACAGAAAGACGCCCGGTTGGCAGTGGACGGTTGCAGGTTCGCGTCATGAGCTTATCGAGATCTTTTTCAATGATCTGATTGATCACGACGGAAGCACCCGATATCAGGAAACCACCCAGGAATAGCATGGGAAGAATTGCCCAATCAATTTTCGGAGAGGCCAGAACATAACCGAAAGCGCAGGAAAAAGCCACTAAAAAAGACAAACGGAATTTCAGAAGCTCCCAAAATGCCTTCGCTTTTGAGGACGCTAACGGAAAACCTGATAAAGTATGAATATGTCCGGCGATCATGTCAACTTTAATAACACTGAGTTTTCTCTACGGTTCAATTTCAACAAGAATAAAAACTGCATTCCAAAACAACCCGTTGCCAATAGTAAATGCACAGGTTGAAGAAAGGCGGGAACGGCAAACCACGCCATGCCAACACCTGACAAAATCGTTCCCGAAATTAGCAGGAATAAAGTAAGCTGAAACCCTTTTAGGGCCTGAGTTTTCCGCAAATTATAGAGCAGACCCGCGTGTAATAATATTACCATCCAGGAAAAAGACCGATGTATAAGAAATTCTGCCTGAATGCTGGAAATCCATTCCTGGCGAACGGCTATGCGCGATACTGAATCAATCGCTTCACGCACTTGAGTTCCCAGCAATATTTGTATCAGCACAACCGCAATACAGGAGACCATCCACCAGAAAGCGCTGGGTGAATTGATTTCCATTGTATGTTGAGAACTTTTATACACGAGGTAAACCAGCATTGCTACAATGATCAAAGCCAAAAACATATGAACCGTTACCGTCCAGGGCGTAAGATTCGTCGAGACTACAAAAGATCCTATCCAACCCTGAAAACCCACGAGCACGAATGTGGAAAACGAAATTACCGTAAGCCGACGATCCGAATTCCGGAATTTTATTGAGTTTATAAACACTACAAAAATCAAAAATCCGATGACGACACCTGTAATGCGGTTGAGATACTCAATCCAGGTCTTGGTTACATTAAAGTCAGCTTCTTCTAAAACTGATTCGTCATTTAATATTTTCTCCGCCGTCGTACCCAGGCCCATCAGCTGAAGGTACTGTGCAAAACGCTGATTTTTTTTTTGCCGATAGTCCGCGTAAATCTCCTTATAATTTTCCGGGAGTTGGGAGACCGAAGTGGGCGGTACCCAATTGCCAAAGCACCTTGGCCAATCAGGGCAGCCCATACCCGAACCGGTACTTCGCACAACGCCCCCTATCAGTATCAGGAGGTAAACCGCTATCAACGTTGAAAGGCTGAGCTTGTAAAAAGCCCTGAGCGTTTTCATTGGGTTCTTAATCCTTTTTTTCTACGATTATCACGCCTTGCGTACCTGAGGTTTCCAGTCTTATTAACTCATTTTCATGAGGCAGATTGGATTCAGGGGTCTCAGAATAAGGAATCGTCTGCGGAATAAAGTCATCCTTCGCACCCGGTTTACTGTAATCGTAAGGCCACCGGTACACGGATGGAATTTCACCAGGCCAGTTACCATGTTGCGGTAGACGAGGCGTTGTCCATTCAAGTGTATTCGAGTTCCACGGATTCGCAGAAGCTTTACTTCCGCGGAAAATACTGTAGAAAAAATTAAAGAGGAAAATAAATTGCGCGACAAACGTAATAATCGCTGCGATACTGACCAGCATGTTCAGATCAAAGAAACCGCTGAATGTATCAAAGTTCGTCCACGTATAATATCTTCTTGGGAATCCCGCGATGCCGATATAATGCAGCGGAAAGAATACGAGGTACACACCCACAAAAGTTAACCAGAAGTGAACATATCCCAATTTAGCATTCATCATCCTGCCAAACATTTTAGGAAACCAATGATAAATGCCCGCAAGCATTCCGAAGAATGCCGCACTTCCCATCACAAGGTGAAAGTGCGCGACGACAAAGTAAGTGTCATGTAATTGAATATCAATCGCCGAGTTGCCAAGAAAAATACCGGTAATACCACCCGTCAGGAAGTAGGAAACCATTCCAATAGAAAATAGCATGCCTGGTGTAAACCGGATGTTACCCTGCCATAGCGTTGTAACATAATTAAATATTTTCACCGCAGAGGGTACTGCAATAATCAGTGTCAGCAACATAAAGATAGATCCCAGAAATGGATTCATCCCCGTTACAAACATATGATGCGCCCATACAACAAAGGAGAGTATAGCAATGAAGAGCATTGACCCGATCATCGCTTTATATCCAAAAATTGGTTTACGCGAGTTTGTTGCAATGATCTCAGACGTTATTCCCAAAGCAGGAAGAATTACAATGTACACTTCGGGATGACCGAGGAACCAAAATAAGTGCTGAAATAGTACGGGGCTACCACCGGTATTGGCCAATGCTTCACCGGCAATATATATATCGGATAAATAAAAGCTGGTACCAAAACTTCTGTCAAAGATCAAAAGCAGTGCGGCGGCAAACAACACCGGGAAAGAAAGCAATCCCAAAATCGCGGTAAAGAATATGGCCCAGATCGTCAGCGGTAACCTGGTGAAAGACATACCGTGCGTTCTCAGGTTGATGATGGTGGCGATGTAATTGATGCCTCCCAACAACGTGCTAACAATAAATAAAGCCATGGATGTTAGCCAAAGGGTCATACCAAGTCCGGATCCTGACATTGCCTGAGGCAATGCACTTAAAGGTGGATATATCGTCCAACCTCCACTTGCCGGACCGGTTGACAAAAACAATGACGTAAACATGATTGCGCTGGAAAGAAAAAAGAACCAGTACGATAACATGTTCATAAATCCGGAAGCCATATCCCGGGCACCAATCTGCAACGGAATCAGGAAATTGGCGAAGGTCCCGCTTAAACCAGCGGTAAGCACAAAGAATACCATGATGGTACCATGCATGGTGACTAAGGCCAGGTAAAATTCAGGATCAATTTTTCCGGCTTCTGTTATCCATCCACCCAACAAAGGTCTGAGCCATTCCAGGTTCGCATCGGGAAATCCTAACTGTAATCTGAAAAGTATAGAAAACATCCCCCCAATCAAAGCCCACAAAATGCCAGTGATCAGGAATTGTTTTCCGATCACCTTGTGATCTTCGCTGAAAACATAACTGGTCCAGAAATTACCTTCATGATGTTCGTGATCATGCTCGTGATCATCGTGATGGTGAACATCCTGGTGAACGTGAATATCGGTTGTTGCCATTTTTAGAATCTTTTAGTCTTTAATCAAATCGTTGCCCGCTACTGCCATGCCGGGATCTTTTTGCAATCCTGCTTTAATCATAGCAGCTTCCTTAAGTGCTGCCGGGACTTTCTTCAAATAATCAGGATTCTGTTTTAACCAGGCCTCCTGCGATTGCTTCCACTGATCGTATGCCGCTTGCTCCTCAACAACGACAATCATTTTCATTGAGAAGTGCGCCTGGCCACAAACTTCCGCACAAGCCAGTTCGTAATTAAAATTGGCATTGTCCAATTCGTCGCGCATTTCCTGTGTGGTTTTTGTAGCCACAAATTTAAATTGCGTGGGCATACCCGGAACGGCGTCCATTTTTACACGGAAGTGAGGAAGATAAAAGCTGTGCAAAACATCTTTCGCCCTGATCTTGATCAATACTTCTTTTCCTTTCGGGAGGTGCAGCTCAAGAGATTTAAAATCATCAAATGAATTTTTATCCGTTAGATCCAAACCAAACTCATTAACCGCATCGATCAGTTTAAAGTTATATTTTCCCAACGCGTCGTCTTTGTTTCCGGGGTAACGCGCGGTCCATGCAAATTGCTGGCCTATGACTTCAATAACTTCTGCATCCGCAGAGGCAGGTCCCGTAATATCATTCCATGCGCGCAAACCGGTGAAGATCAAAATCGCCAACACAATGGCAGGAATAATCGTCCACGCAAGTTCCAGATAATGGTTATCAGGATAAAATTTTGCCTTGCGACCTTCCTTATGCTGGTATTGAAATATAAACATCGCCATCACAACACTGATAATGGAAAAGGCCGCAACCGTTACAGCCATTGTAATCCAGAATAATGTATCAGTCCATGCTCCGTGAACAGAGGCGACGGGCAAATTGTAATCATCAAAATAAGCATACGAATACCAGAAAAATACCACCAGGCTGATAATGGTAAAGGCCAGGAATAATCCGGCGTTGATTTTGTTGCTGGAATCGACCCTGGGTTCGATCGCAACATCACGCCTTTTGGCAAGGCCAACAAGATTGCTTACCCTGAAAATGAGATATAAAATGACAAGGATGAGAACAACACCTAAAGCAATAATCAATTTCGTCATAATTCTTGTCCTTTAAATGTGATGGTTAAGACTTTCCAATATCGTCGGGTGATTTTTGCCTACCAACGGTATCCTTGCCATCGAGCCTAGCACTACTAATAAATAGGCAGCCAGAAAGATTATCGCAACACCGATTTCCAACAATCCGATTCCGCCATGTTCTTTCATGATCCCGGGTGTGATCATGTTGTAAAAATCAAACCAATGCCCAATAATAATGATCGGACAAACAACCCTCAGCATTGACATTTGTCTTTTGGCATCCCTCGTCATTAGTAACAAGAATGGTAACACAAAGTTCAGAATTAGATTAGTATAAAATATCCAGCTGTAAGGACTTGTTGTCAAACGTTCAACAAAATAAACTGATTCCTCCGGAATGTTCGCATACCATATCAGGAGGAACTGGCTGAACCAGATATAGGTCCAGAAAATGGTGAAGGCAAACATAAATTTACCCAGGTCATGAAGATGATTTGCGTTCACTACTTTCAGATACCCGGCATCTTTGAGGAAAACACAGATCAGGGCAATCATAGCCAAACCGGTTACCCACCAGCTTGCAAACACATACCAGCCAAACATTGTGCTGAACCAGTGTGTGTCAATACTCATTACCCAATCCCAGGCAGCAATTGAAGAGCTTATGGCGAAGAAGATCAGGAACCATGCGGATATTGTGCGGTTTTTATACCAGTATACCAAGGTGGTTTCAAGGTCTTCCGCCAAAAGGTTTTTGCGTATAATCACATAGAACCAATACCACATGCCAAAGAACAGCACCATCCTGAAGATGAAGAAAATGGGAAAACCACCGGCTTCACCGGGCCAGAAAAAGTAAGCGCTTTTTTTGCTGATGAGTTCGTCCTGCCGGGCACCTTCGTGGTAGAGATAATCGTGGGTCCAATGGAAGACTGTGTGATTGGTAATAAAGTAAAGGACAATCATTAATATTCCGGCGATAGGAATCCAGTTGCCCATCGATAAAGGCACCCTTATAAATCCTGCCGACCAGCCTGCCTGAGCAGCATAATGGATCGCCACAAAAAACAATCCGATTATCCCAAGCCCTGTGAAAAATACATTGTTCATCCAAAGGGTAGTGTACAATCTTTTTAACCAGAGGGCAGGTTCGTCGTGATTTCCTTCAGCGTGACCTTCCTGGGCCGTGGCATGTTGTGTCGTGCTGGCAACCAGTTGTTCAGTCGAGTTAAGGGCATGTTCGCCCCCAGCCGCCTCGTTACTTCCCGTCATTGCCAAAACCAATCCGGCAATAAACAAGATAATTCCAATGCCGAGAACGATAAAAAGCTTGTTACGCGTTTCCCTTCTGAAAATATATTGTTCGCCTTCTATAATGTTTACAAGAGCCATGTTTGTTATTCCGTTATCGGTTAGCCGTTATTTGTCAGTTGTGAGTAGGGTTTATATTTTTTATCTCTTGTGCTCCTGCTCCCCTGCCCTCGCACTTCCTTATATCCTTATATCCTTATATCCTTATATCCTTATATCCTTCCCTATACCTTATACCTTATACCTTA
>JBDSIM010000304.1:0-28962 GCA_039917935.1 Cyclobacteriaceae bacterium
AAATCCTGTCCAGAAATAGAAAGCAAACTCCGCCCGCCAGAAGCATGTAAGCAACCACATCAACGCGTTCTAAAAGGGCATCAATATAATCTTTCAGCAACAACCCGAAAATTACAGCAGGGATAAATGCCAGTAAAATTTTAAAGTAGAAATCAAAAGATTGGAAAAACCGTCTCCAGTATAATACTACTACCGAAAGTATGGCGCCGAACTGGATGGCTACTGTAAACATTTTTGTAAAAGGATCCTGAGCGATACCCATAAGGGAAGATCCGATAATCATATGGCCCGTGGAAGAAACCGGGAGAAATTCAGTGACGCCTTCTATTACCGCGAGAATGATCGATTCGAATATTGACATGGTGTTGCGCGTGAACCAGGGCCAGATCTCTTGCTAAGGCCAGAATGTTTATTTTGTTGGTCGGTGAAGGATGGCATAGATTTCAATGATGAATCCGGCCATTACGATAATGGGACCCAGCGTCAGCCCTAAAAATCCAAAGCCGTGTTGTTGCTGATCAAGGGACATGATAGTGAAACCCATGACAAGGGTAACAATCCCGATGATCATCCATTGGTAATTTTTTTTGCCGAAAGGAAGCTTATCCATAATATATTATCACTTAATACAGTTCTTCTAAAGACATTTTGAGGTATTTCCGGATTGAAAAGAAAGTGCTCAATACGGCCACCAGAATCCCCATCATCATGATCACACCCAGTAAAATCAAAAACTGTTGATGATCGTGCAATACTTTTAGGTCCGTAATTTTTTTCTGAGCATAATCTGACAGCATCCAGATAACGAAGGACGCGACTACTCCACTCATTAAACCGTAACCTGCGGCGCGCAATAAAAAAGGTCGCTGAATAAACCATTTTTTTGCGCCCACCAGTTGCATACTTCGGATGAGAAATCGCTGCGAAAACAAAGCAATGCGAAGCGTGTTATTGATCAGCAGTGCCACTGTCAAAAGCAGGAGCAAAATAACACTGGCCAACATAATACCGATTTTTGTAACGTTATCATTCACCGTTTCGATTAATCCTTCCACATAAAAAACCTGAAATACTCCATTCATCTTCTGCAGATCGGTTTTTATTTTTTCCATTTTCTCCCGCGTGTGAAATGCGGGGTCGATACTTACCAGGAAAGCATCCCTCAAAGGATTTTCTCCCAGGAAACTGGTAAAATCTTCTCCCGTTTCAGCGATGAAAGTCTTCGCAGCTTCGTCTTTTGATATAAAACTTAGCGCTCTTTCCTGATCTTTGGATACGTATTCGAGGGCCTGAATTTTATTTTTAATTTCCAGTCGCTGATTTTCCGAAACATTTGATTTGAGGTAAACCTGCATCCGGATGTTTTGACGAACCTGCTTTTCAAGTTGTTGAGAATAGATGAGCAGCAGGCCAAACAATCCCACCACAAAAAGAGCCAGCGTAGTGCTGATCACCACACCCACTGCCGGGTAGCCTCCGAGCTTCTTTTTATGCGTTCCCTTTTCCATGCTTAGGGCCAAATTTAGGAAAAAAAGGATAGCCTGACCTCATTTATGAAAATCATATTAGGCTAAAAAAAAACCCGGTTGCGGGAGGGCAGCCGGGCTAATGTTTTAAAAGTTTATTTTGTACTTCGCGATTCTCTCAATTTTTTCAGCAAGGAAGGATCTGTGATGGGTGTTAGCGGCTTGATATCAAAATCTTTTTCATCCAGAAGATAATAGTTTTCCTTATAGTAGAGGAATACAGTTCGTTTTTCATCGCTGAAAAATTCCAGTATTTCATAAAGCTTTTTCTCCAGTGGTCCGTATAAAAATAATTTACCCGCCCTGAATTGATAATGGAAAGAGTATCTTCTGTTTTCAGTATCCGTTTCTACTATTAAGGAAGAATTTTTAGAGCTGAACACTTGCTGGTTATCTTTGTTAAGCGCATTGTTATCCCCGCTTTCTTCTATAGTGGGCACATAGACATCCAAAACAGGTTCTTGTTTTTTGTTCTCATTTTCACGGGTGGTTTCAGGAGGTGCGCTAAGCGGCGTAGGTTTGCGCTCAAGTGATGGCTTGCTCAGTTCGGTACCAGCAGATGTTTGATTTTTATCCGATTTTACAGGATTGCTTTGTTCTTGATCTTGTTCGGTTTCTGTATCAGGCGTGCTCTCTTCTTTATTGCCAGGGATCGGTTGTTCATTAGGAATTATGGTGCGTTCGACAACCGGTGAGTCATGTTCATTGAAAAACCAGTATGCGCCTCCGACTATCAAAACTGACACAGCGGTGGCGATGACTATTTTGGTTGCCACGGTTTTTTCGGGACCTATGGCAGCTACAGGAACATTATTCAGAATGGATTTTAATTCCGCGATACGGGCATCTTTAATTCCCTGTATCAACCGTTTCTGCAACAGAATTTCTTGCTGCAGATTCGGATCAGCCTGAAGTTTCTCCTCAAAGGCAGATCGGTCCTGTTCGCTCATCCGATGGGTGAGGTAATCATCTAATAGTTCTAAATCGCGTTCGTCTGCCATGTGCGTTAATCTAAAAAATCCTGCTCCGAATATTGAGATTTTACCAGCTCATCGAGTTTCTTTTTGCATTTGTACTTTTTTGTTTTGGCAGTATCGGTATTTGCAAACCCAAGTTTTTCCGCGATATCCTGCATCGACATTTCTTCAAAATAATAATACATCAAAACTTTTTTACAGGTATCGCCCAACTGATCCATACACCGGGCTATTATTTTCTCTTTTTCAGCAGTATCCATATCCATAGACACTGGTGTATCTCGTTCTTCATTTGAAAGACGTTTTTTGCGGTCTAGTTCTTTCCGCCAAAGATTCTGGCAAATACTGTAAATGTATGTGCTGATCTTCGAGGTTAAAACCAATTTCCCCGACCGGGCCTTTTGCCAGAAAACAATCAATGCATCCTGATAAATATCCCTTGCCTCGTCTTCAGTTCCGCTATTAGTGATGACCAGTTTGGTCATCATCCGATAGTATTTTTTGTACAATAGCTCCAGCGCCTTCTCGTCACCTCCCTGGATCCTTTCAAAGATCTCCTTTTCATTCATGCTCGAGCTTGTCCTGTATACCATCGTTGCGGGGCTTTGTAACCTCTTTTTTACACCTAATATGGTTTTTTATCGACTATTAACGACGTTCGTCTGAAGAAATGTAATTTTTTTCATTTTGACGTCAGTATAAATAGGTTAATAGCTTGTCCGTGAATCAATTCCAAACAAAACCCCCCTATACAATTGGTTTCTTTAGCGCCCGAACTTATTAATCAGGGCTTTAGAAATTTGGTTGGTGCTTGCTGAGCGATAATTTAATCACTTTACCATAGCTTTCAAAAAGGGCTGTGAGGGTAGTTCCAGTGCTTTTCAGCAGGACTTATCCATAGACTTCAAAAATAAAAAAAGCCCCGATATTATCCGGGGACTAGATTCTTATTGCTTCGGCAAAGCTTTTGGGTGGGATACTACCTCAATTCCTGGTTTCGTTAAATCAACTTTTTGAGAGGTTTCCTGACCATGGTCGGAAATATGAGGTGCAATGATCAGCGCCACGATCGAGGTCAATTTTATCAGGATGTTCATGGATGGGCCTGAAGTATCTTTGAAAGGATCCCCTACGGTATCTCCGGTTACAGATGCCTTGTGGGGTTCTGATTTTTTATAGTACATCTGACCGTTGATCTCAACCCCTTTTTCAAAAGATTTTTTGGCGTTATCCCAGGCCCCACCCGCATTTGACTGAAAAATTCCCATCAGCACTCCGGAAACTGTGATCCCGGCCAAAAGTCCACCCAAAACCTCGGGACCGAATGAAAATCCTATGATTACCGGGGTGAGCAAGGCGATGGCACCAGGGGCTATCATTTCTCGAAGTGAAGCTTTTGTAGAAATGGCCACACATTTTTCATATTCAGGTTTTGCTTTGTATTCCATAATACCTGGTATTTCACGGAACTGGCGTCTTACTTCGTTTACCATATCCATTGCAGCACGGCCCACGGCTGCGATAGCAAGTGAAGAAAAAATAAAGGGTATCATACCCCCCACAAATAACCCCGCTAAAACCGGAGCCTTATAAATATCAATGGCGGTTATCCCGGAAACGCCAACAAATGCAGCAAATAAGGCAAGGGAGGTAAGGGCTGCTGAAGCAATGGCAAATCCTTTTCCGGTGGCTGCAGTGGTGTTTCCCACGGCGTCGAGATTATCAGTTCTGTGTCTTACTTCTTCAGGCAGCTGGCTCATTTCAGCAATACCCCCAGCGTTGTCAGCAATGGGACCAAACGCATCAATGGCCAACTGCATAGCCGTTGTTGCCATCATGCCGGCAGCCGCAATGGCCACACCATATACTCCTGCGAAGGCATGGGATCCGATGATGCCGGCAGCGAGAATGATAATGGGAAGTACCGTTGACTCCATGCCCACGGATAAACCCCCGATAATGTTGGTTGCATGACCCGTACCTGATTGTTTAATAATAGAAAGAACAGGACGTTTACCCATGGCCGTATAATATTCTGTTATCATACTCATAAGCGTACCTACCACCAGCCCGATAATGATCGCGATGTATACATCGGTTGAAGTGAATTCAATACCACGGTGTACCAGTTTTTCCGGTAAGAGATACATCACAGCAAAGTAGGAGGCAATCGCGGTCAATATAATCGATGACCAGTTTCCAATATTCAAGGCACTTTGAACGCTGTCAGTTTCTTTTTTGATGCTCACAAACCAGGTACCAATGATGGAAAAGATTAATCCCAGGCCAGCGATTAACATCGGCAGAAGAATAGGGGATAATCCACCAAAATTATCCGCGGAGGCGTCAATTTCCTGTCCTAAAACCATGGTCGCTAATATCGTAGCCACGTAAGATCCGAAGAGATCGGCACCCATACCGGCAACATCGCCCACATTGTCACCAACGTTGTCGGCAATAGTGGCAGGGTTGCGAACATCGTCTTCAGGAATTCCGGCTTCAACTTTCCCAACGAGATCTGCGCCCACATCAGCAGCCTTTGTATAAATACCACCACCTACACGCGCAAATAGTGCAATCGACTCAGCACCCAACGAAAAGCCAGCCAATACTTCGATGGCACGCTTCATATCAAGACCATTCATGGCAGCGCCTTCAGGAACAAAAATATTGAAGAGAATAATAAAAAGACTTCCTAAACCCAGCACGGCAATCCCTGCCACGCCAATTCCCATAACTGATCCGCCTGTAAAGGATACCTTTAATGCTTTCGCAAGGCTGGTGCGAGCAGCTTGAGTCGTGCGTACATTGGCTTTGGTAGCGATTCTCATCCCTATGTATCCCGCGAAAGCGGAGAGAAATGCGCCAAGAAGAAAAGATAAGGCTATCAAAGGGTGAGATTCTTCCACCAGCGTGCCGGACCATCCCAGCACGATGGCGCCAATAATGGCGAAATATGTCAGGATTTTCCATTCTGCTCTTAGAAAGGCCATGGCTCCATTTGCAATATAGCCAGCCAATTCCTGCATTTTTGCGTCTCCGGCGTCCTGCTTTACAACCCAGGAGGATTTCATAGCCATGGCGATTAATCCGACAATACCCAGGGCAGGAATTAAATAGAGAATACTGTTCATATCAAAATAAAGTTAGCAATCTTGTTTATGGTCAAAAAAACCATCCTGAAGGTGAGGATGGCTAAAAAATTTGCGCAAAGATAGAATAAGTACCAAAACACCAAACAGGAAAATCCCGGTAATTTTCCGGATTTCGGTTAAACAGTTCAAACATTAAACATCTGCCGAAGTACTGTCCACAGCTCCTTTTTCCTGTTCTCGTCCAAGTGGTCTAAATCGTCAGCCCTGACAACTATAAAACCTTGTGCCGGCGTTTGTTGGTAGAGACCGATTTCTTCATTCGTTTTTGCACCAAAAATTAAAACCCTTGCCGGGGAAAAAAGTGCGAGTGAATTTACTGAAATGAAAGGCAGGCAGATCATCTGAACGCTGCTAATATTTATTTTTACCGAGGTTAATATTTTTTGCAGTAAGGTTTGTTGTTCTGAAGTATAGTCCGTCCAGTCCCTGGCAAGCACCACTATCACTGGCGATTCATACTCATAAAGTTCTTCCTGAAACAATTGGGATATAACTGAATAACTCAAATCCTGCGTTTAATTATTTGATATCAAAAATAGACTTTAACTCTTTTGCGTCGTGCGGGTTCATTCTATTGGAAAGAATAAGACGAAGTTGTCTGCGGCGCAGGGCTCCGTCATAAAGCGCCTTTTCCTCCTCTGTTTCTGGCACCACCTCGGGAACCTCCTGTGGAACTCCCAGGCGATCAACGGCAACAAAAGTAAAGTACGCACTGTTGCTGTCAATTTTTTTATTGGATGGGATGTCCTCCGCCTCAACATCAATCCGTACTTCCATCGATGAATTAAAAGCGCGGGTTACTTTGGCTTTAAGTGTAACGACGTTGCCTAAGCAGATAGGATGTTTGAATGAAATGTTATCGACAGAGGCAGTAACCACTATCTGGTTGGAATGTTTTTGCGCTGAGATAGCTGAGACAATGTCCATCCAATGCATCAGCCTGCCACCCATGAGATTACTCAGTGTATTGGTATCGTTGGGCAAAACCAGCTCGGTCATACTCACTAAAGACTCGCGCGAGAACTTCTTTTTTTTAAGCATTTATGAATAATTATGCGTTCTTTCGTCCTGCTATTTATCGAAGATTTGCTGACTGCTAACGTTTGCAACTGAATGCTTTTGTTGCTGCGCACAAAAATCACAAAAAATACCTTGGAAACAACCCCATCATTTCATTAATTCGGTGCTTTAATCATGGAAACGGGCAAAAATCTTTTTATCCAATCAAGATCGACCATAGTGTCGGGCTATGCCTGTATTGTAATTCACTCTTCTTCTACCACCACCGCTACGGGGCGACCCGTTCCTAGTATTTAACCCCAACCAGGTCAGATAGTGCCCATTTCCAGGAAATGTGTGCCTGATCGAAGAAAGCTTAGGTAGAAAGCTTAAAGTAGAAAGCAAAAAAAGCAGAAAGCTTATCGGGTCTATCATGGAATGATTCCTGATAAAGCCTAATGACCAATAACTAAAGCCTAAAGCCTAATAAATGACCAATGACTAAATTATCATGAAAGTTTTAAAATTCGGTGGTTCCTCTGTGGCCACTCCGGCGCGTATACGTTCGGTAATCGAAATCATCACGCCTTATCTGTCATCAGAGGTGGCGGTTGTCTTTTCTGCATTCGGCGGCGTCACCGATGATCTTATTCAAATCAGCAAACTTGCCCTGGAAGGGGATCAAAAGTATAAGGAGAAATCTGATCAATTAGAGAAACGTCACCTGGAGGCAGTGCGCGAACTGATGAACATCCAGAAACAAAGTAGCATTCTGGCGCAGGTAAAAATAAAAATGAACGAACTCGAAGATGTTCTTCACGGTGTCTTCCTGGTCAAGGAAAGAACGCCTCGTACGCTTGACTACATCATGAGCTTTGGCGAGCGGTTGTCTGCCTATATCATTGCCGAAGCGATGAAAGATCAGGGTATTCCTGCAGAATTCCTGGATGCCCGCGCGGTTATCAGGACGGATAATCTTTTCGGCAATGCAAAAGTGGACTTTGCGATAACCAATAAACTCATAAACGATCATTTTGCCACCCATCCAAGTGTACAGATCATTACCGGATTTATTGGCACGGCTGACAGTGGTGAGACAACGACGCTGGGTAGAAGTGGCTCCGATTATACCGCGGCGATTTTTGCGGGGGCTTTAAACGCAACCGATCTTGAAATATGGACTGATGTGGATGGCATGATGACGGCTGATCCGCGCCTTGTTAAAAAAGCTTTCACTGTCCCGCAGCTCAGTTACGAGGAAGCGATGGAGCTTTCACATTTTGGAGCGAAGGTAATTTTTCCGGCCACCATGCAACCAGCCATGGTGAACAGAATTCCGATCTGGATTAAAAATACTTTTAATCCCATGTTTAAGGGTACGGTTATCCATTCTGAATCTTCCAACGGAAAATTAATTAAAGGAATCTCATCCATGAACGGGGTGTCATTGTTGAATATTCAGGGAAGTGGATTATTAGGTGTCGTCGGGGTCTCCATGAGGTTGTTTGCCACGCTGGCCAGAGAACGAATTAATGTCATACTGATCAGTCAGGCATCTTCTGAACATTCTATTTGCATAGCGATCGATAGTCACGCTGCCCGTCAGGCAAAAATGGCGATTGAAAAGGAATTTGTTCATGAGATCAGGAGTGAGGAGATCAACGAAGTGCACACTGAAAGTGACCTGTCCATTGTAGCCGTCGTAGGAGATGGAATGAAACATAGCCCAGGCACGAGCGGACGCATGTTTTCAGGATTAGGCAAAAATGGTATTAACGTTATCGCTATTGCGCAGGGATCCTCGGAAAGAAATATTTCGGCTGTCGTGCGCCAGGCAGATATTGCCAAAGCATTGAATGCTCTTCACGAATCATTTTTCTTGTCCGATAGAAAACTGCTGAATATTTTTCTAGTAGGTACAGGACTTATCGGAAATGCACTCATCAAAATGATGAAAGATCAGTTTCAGAAACTCGCCAAGGACAATCTGCTGGAGGTAAATGTTGTAGCGGTAGCAAACAGCAAGAAGATGTTGTTTGATGAGGAGGGGCTGTCACTGGATTCCTGTATTGCAGAGATGAAACAACAAGGTTTGCCCATGAATATGACAGGCTTTGTTGAACAAATGATATCCGCCAATAAACCCAATAGTATTTTTGTGGATTGTACTTCAAGTGAGGAGGTAACCGGTTTTTATGCGGGCATCCTCGACGCGAATATCTCTATTGTAACACCCAACAAAAAAGCGAATTCCGGACCTCTGGAAAAATATCAGAATCTGAAAGCCATTGCCTTTAAAAGAAGCGTTAAGTTTTTTTATGAAACCAATGTTGGTGCCGGCTTGCCCGTCATTAATACACTCAATGATTTGCTGCTCAGCGGAGATCAGGTCATTAGCATTGAGGGTGTGCTTAGTGGCACCCTGAATTTTATATTCAGTAGTTTTACGGAAGGAAAAAAATTCAGTGATGTAGTGAAGGAAGCGAAGGCGAAAGGCTACACGGAGCCCGATCCGCGTGACGATCTAAGTGGTACGGATGTGGCACGCAAGATATTGATACTCTCCCGCGAAACCGGGCTTACCCTGGATCTGTCTGACATTGAGGTCCAGAACCTTGTGCCTCAGGATTGTCGGGGTGACATGACCGTTGATCAATTTTTCTCCGCGCTTGAAAAACACGATGAAGTCTTTGAACAACTCAGGGTTGAAGCTTCCGTGAAGAAGCAAAAATTGCGGTATAAGGCGGTGTTGCAAAACGGAAAAGTCAATGTGCAATTGGGGAGTGTGGATGAACATCATCCTTTTTACTCACTTTCGGGGAGTGATAATATTATTTTGCTGACTACGGAACGATATCATGACAGGCCGATGGTTATCCGAGGCCCAGGTGCAGGTGCCGCGGTCACTGCTGCAGGCGTTTTTGCGGACATTATTCGTATTGGACATTATTCCAGATAAAATGAAATCGGTAAAAGCTTTTGCTCCGGCTACTGTGGCCAACGTCTCGTGTGGTTTTGACGTGTTTGGATTTGCTGTTGAAGAACCTGGAGACGAGGTAATTTTAACGCTTACAGAAAAACCGGGCGTTGTGATGAAACGAATCGAGGGTGATGAAGGCAGGCTTCCCATGGAAGTTGATAAAAATACTGCCGGTGTAGCCATTATCGCTTTCCTCAATGCCATTAAAAGCGCGCAGGGAGTAGAAATCATACTAAAAAAGAATTTGCCTCTGGGCAGTGGAATGGGTTCCAGCGCAGCCAGTTCTGTAGCGGCATTGGTAGGGATCAATCACCTGCTCGGAGAGCCTTTTTCCAAAAGCGACCTTTTGCCTTTTGCCATGGAGGCTGAGCGTGTCGCGTGCGGTTCCGCGCATGCTGATAACGTAGCCCCTTCGTTGTTCGGGGGTTTTGTACTTATCCGTGGATACGACCCTTTGGATGTCGTGAGTATACCTACGCCAGAAAATCTTTTCTGTACCCTAGTTCATCCGCACCTTGAATTGAAAACCCAGGATTCCAGACAGGTACTCAGGTTGAATATTACTTTAAAGGATGCCATCATACAGTGGGGCAATATTGCTGGCCTTGTCGCAGGATTAATGAAGCCCGACTATGCTTTGATAGGCAGATCTTTGAAGGATGTAGTTGCAGAACCGATTCGGTCAATGTTGATCCCCGGTTTTGATTTAATAAAAGAGAAAGCGGTGCAAAACGGTGCTTTGGGATGTGGCATTTCAGGATCTGGTCCGACAATTTTTGCCTTGTCTACCGATCATGAGACGGGAAGAAAAGTAGGGGAGGTTATCGGGAAAGAATTTAAAAAGTTTGGTCTTAACAGCGAGGTATTTGTTTCAAAAATAAATCCTCAGGGAGCAAGAGTGGTCGATTAGAAATAGTCTGTTGGTTAAATTTATCATGCAATTCTACAGCACAAATAACAGATCAGTACGCATCACCCTTGAGCAAGCGGTTGTACAGGGCCTCGCGCCAGACAATGGACTTTATATGCCCGAACATATACCCATGTTTGCTGAAGCGTTTTTCAGAGACTTGCGAGAAAAGACATTCAGACAGATAGCGTTTGAAGTAGCTGAAAAATTTATCGGTGACGAAATTCCAAAGGACGAATTAAAAAAAATTATTGATCACACCATTCAATTCGAAGCGCCGCTTGTTGAAATAAACCACAATATCTATGCGCTGGAGTTATTCCATGGCCCCACACTGGCATTTAAGGATTTCGGGGCGCGCTTCATGTCACAGCTTCTCCGTCACTTTTCATCGCATATAAAGCGTGAGATAGTCATTCTGGTGGCGACATCGGGCGATACGGGTAGCGCGGTGGCCAATGGGTTTCTCGACGTTCCAGGAATTCGCGTCATCGTTTTATACCCGT
The DNA here is from genome assembly GCA_039917935.1 of Cyclobacteriaceae bacterium. Lineage (GTDB taxonomy): Bacteria > Bacteroidota > Bacteroidia > Cytophagales > Cyclobacteriaceae > Chryseosolibacter. Next base: position 11,054 of record JBDSIM010000304.1, read on the forward strand.
CAGGAAAAGTAAGTGACATTCAGGAAAAGCAGTTTACCACGCTGGGTGGGAATATTATCGCCCTTGAAGTTAAGGGGACCTTTGATGATTGCCAGGCGCTTGTGAAAATGGGTTTCGGGGATGAGGAATTGAGGGAAGAACTGTTTCTTACCTCTGCCAACTCCATTAATGTTGCGCGGCTTATCCCGCAGTCTTTCTATTATTTCTATGCCTATGCGCAATTAATGAACACTAAGAAGGACCTGGTTTTTTCCGTACCGAGCGGGAACTTCGGAAATCTTACGGCTGGCCTTATTGCCAAAAGAATGGGTTTGCCTGTGAAACACTTTATTGCGTCCACCAATGTAAATGACGTTGTTCCCGAATATCTGCGCAGTGGATTAATGTCGCCACGTCCTTCCAAACACACTATCAGCAATGCCATGGACGTGGGCAATCCCAGTAATTTTTCGAGGCTTCTGGATTTATACCAAAATGGATTTGATGCGATAACAAAAGATGTTTTGGGATATGCCTTTACCGACGATGAAACATCGGCAGTAATGAGGCAGGTTTCCAATGAGCAGGGATATACGCTTGACCCTCATGGTGCGATAGGTTATTTGGGTCTAAAAAAATATGTATCTGAACACAGAGAAGATGTTAATGGAATTTTTCTGGAGACTGCACACCCTGCTAAATTCAGGGAAGTTGTCGAACGTGCTATCGGAAAAACCATTGAACTACCCGACGCACTTCAAAAATTCATGAAAGGTGAAAAGCAAAGCATTCAAATCTCCAACGAGTACCCGCATTTCAAAAAAACCTTACAAAACCTATTACTTTAAGATATCGATCGAAGCATTGCTTACAATAGTACGTAAAAGTTGTTCCGCAAATTTCCCCACAACCCTAACCCTATTTCCCTATACCTCTATACCTCTCTACCCCTTCCAGCCTTGCTCCCCCAGCAACGGGACAAAAGCAAAATTATCGTACTCTTCCTTAATGAGTTGATCCCCTTTCTTTTTGATCCTCACCATTTTCTGTTTTTCCCGGTCGCCCACGGGAATGACCAGGATTCCGTTGTTGGCTAATTGATCGGTTAAAGCCGATGGGATCACGGGTGCTCCCGCCGTGACAATGATTTTTTGGAAGGGAGCCTTTGAAGGCAATCCTTTTGAACCATCGCCATAAAAAAAATAGGGTTTATAGCCTAGCTGAGGAAGGAAGGCCTTGGTGCTCTCAAACAACTTTCGGTTATATTCTATAGTATAGACTTTTGCACCCAATTCTAATAATATACACGCCTGGTAACCGGAGCCGGTCCCGATCTCTAAAACGGAGTCACCGGGCATAATTTCAAGTTTTTCTGATTGGAAAGCGACAGTATAGGGTTGGGAGATGGTTTGCCCTTCTCCAATTGGGAATGCCTTATCGAGGTAAGCATGTTCCAGCAGTGCGTCGTCAAAAAACAGGTGCCTGGGCACTTTTCCGATGGCGGCAAGAATACCCGGGTCAGAAATGCCCTTTTTTTGGAGAATTTTGAGCAATTTATTCCGTAATCCCCTGTGCTTATAATTATCTTCAAACATGCTATTTTGGCACTAAAAAGCCATTTTTTCCGGCTTTACAAAGTTTCTAAAAATCCTTAGGAAATTTCGAAGTAATGCCCTTACTTTAAAGTTCTCTCCAAACACAGTGAACAAGCTGTTTGCCATAGCGTTTCTCTGTGAACCTGCTCCTGATAGTAATGAGGCTAAAACCATGTTACTTCAAGGGCAGGCATAGGGGAGAAATCTAAAAAGGTCTCGTCTCCCCTCAATTTCTCACCTGCCTCTTCTTTTTAATTTTTTAACACTTATTGAAAATGCATTCGCAGCGTTTTTCTGAATGATCTGAATAATTTCTTCCTCTAAAAATCCTTCCTGTTCAAGGGCCGGTATCAGTTTTTTAAACAATACAGTATAACCTCTTACTTCACCTCCCTCAGGTTTGGCAGGATCGTACCACCCGGCGTCATGCGACAACAGAATCTTATGCAAGCATTTCTCCTTTTTCAGGTTGGATAATAAGTCGGTATACTCATCAACATTATTCTCATTTAAACCATCGAGGCTGACCCAGGCGCCTTCCTGCGCTGCTTTAATAAAAAAAGTTCGGTCAGTTTCAGATTGTGCGTGAACCCAGATAAAAGCAGTTGGGTCGATCTTATTTGCTTTCAGGATTTCAATCTGTTCAAAGGCAGGCGTTGCAGGGCCAGTATGCGAGGCAATGGTTAATCCGGTTTTGTTATGCGTCAGCGCAGCCGCGGTGATTAATTTTAAGGATACGTCTGAAAGGTGTGAAGGATTGACACTGATCTTCATAAACCCAGGCTTGATGCTGGTGCTATCAATGCCCTGTTGCCATTCGATTATCCAGCGCCTGGATAGTTGTTCAGCGGATTCCGTGAAGGCATGTGCAGGTAAAAATTTATTATCTGAACCACCGTAATAACCTGTATTGGTAATAATGTGCAGTCCGGTTTTTTGAGACAACTGCTTCAGCAGGACAACATCGCGGCCGAGGTAGTTCGGTGTGCAGTCAACGAAAGTATTGCATCCTGCAAGTTTTGCCTCTTCCAGAAAAGGTAAAACTTTTTCTGTTACGCGTTCCCGATCCCATCTCGGTGGATTTACTTCTTCCGCTCCGATAAAATCCACCAGAATGTGTTCATGGCAAAGGGTATTGCGCATGGCTGACGAACTTATCAGGCCGCCTACCGTCATCACTTGCATTTTTTTATCAGCAGCGGATAAGGGGTTAAAGAGGGTAGTCAGACCAGCGCCGAGGACGAGGCCAGTCTTCAGGAATGTGCGCCTGTTGTAGTATGTGGATTGATTCATAAACTAGGTGTTTAAAAATCGGTTATGTGGTTAGGATATATTTCTCCTTCAAAAATTCCTTGCAAGGATAGGTAAAGTAATGTAAAGCGTACGCATCTTATATCTCGGAAAAATTCCCGGGGTGTATCAGTTATTTTATTCCATTCACTTAATTTACACATTTTTGAACGTCGAGGGAAGGTTCTCTCACTTTCTTGTTCAGAATCTGACATTCGTTTCTTGGGTTTCGTCCGCAGGAATAATAAAGGGTCAAGCCTGAAAGTAGGCTATCGGGCAAAACTCACGTCAGCCGGATTTCATACTGGGTATCGGCTCAGGTCCATATATCGTGCTGCAGGCCAATATTTTTCAATAGCGTACAACATAAGCCAGTCTAACTATTGAAGCTGATAGGTTCGTTAATGTAGCTTGGACAAGCAACAAGCAAGCTTTTAGAAAAATATTGATGTCCGGCATTCTGTACGTAAACTTTACTCCAGATCAAGGTTCAGTGATGTGTACCAAACAATGTGAAGCCGCGATCGAAGGTTCCTATGGCACACCTCTTCAATTTACCCGGAACCCCCGGTTGAAACCAGGGGGCTACCATATGCCTCGCCCCACAGGGCTTTTTGATACAAAGCACACGAACCCGAAATTATTGGGAGCTCTTGTTTCGTTGAGTCCTGCACACAAAGAACCTTCTCCTTAAGGCGAGGGCTCTACAAACGATCAGACGCACAATAGAAGATGGGTGAGGTGATTTGCCTTTGTTAAGTGCCGAAGACCGGGTTTAACCACCCCCGTTGCGCCTTAGCGGCGTAACGTCCCCTCCTTGGAAAAAGGAGGGGAATTTTTATTTTTTTTAGTTTCAGACCTGCATTAAACCGCTTCGTTCGACGAAGCTTTAGCGTAATCGGGTTACCACTCACCGGTTTAATGCGGGCCCTTCAGCCTCCACGCTTATGGCTCGCGCCCGATATCTGTAATTTACTCGAGACTCTCCGTGATCTTTAGCTCACTTTCAGAAGCACTCACGAAATTCATATTGCCAACATCTGAAGTCGCATAAAGACAAAACAAATTCCTCCGCGTAACTCTGTGATTTGCATTTGGTATTTCTAAACCGTAGATAGGGTGAGGTGATTCGCCCGATCAAATGCGCATCCGTGTGCCAGATAGTGCCGGCGCTTCACACAACTTTCCTGTGGCACACATTCCTTGATTGCCATAAAACCCCCGGTTGAAACCATTGGAGTTGTAAATCGTCCTTGAACCTTAAAAGGTAATTTGAAACTTCGAACCTGAAACAACTTGAAACACTGTAAACTTTAAACATCAAATACTTCGAACTTGAACTTGGAACAACTTGGATCTTTAACCTTTAACTCGCCTTTAGCTTTTCAATATCCAATGAGTATGAAGGGTGCCCAGAAAAAGGGCGCGGCGTATTTTTCTGTTTTTAGCAAATTCAATTTTGCATGGCGAAGATTGCCACTGTAATCTGACTTCGGATCTGAAAGTAAATTACCGTAAAATTCTTTCATAAAAAGGGAGGTAGATTCATCCGCAACGCTCCAGAATGAAACGACAATATTTTTTGCTCCTGCGTACACAAGCGCTCTTGACAAGCCTATCACCCCTTCTCCTTTTAATATTTTGCCCAATCCGGTCTGGCAGGCAGAGAGCGTTACTAAATTAGCATTTAATTGCAGGTTGTAAATTTCACCCGCAAACAGATTGCCATCCTCGGTTTGTGAATGAGATTGAAAAAAAATCCTGGATAGTTCCGGGTTAACTTCGTCCACTACGCCATGGGTGGCAAAATGAAGCAGGTTGTAACCTTTTAAGTTCGCTGTCTTGATCAAGATTTCATCCGCCTGTTGGTTAGTAAACACCTTGCTGCTTAGATTTTTTGCAGAGAACAGGTTCGCGATTTCCGCTACTTCTAACTCGGTGCCAGGCAAGTCCTGGAGGGTATTGTTTTGTGGAAAAGTAACCGGCGCACATAACAATATGGAAGGTGATTCCCTGGCGTTTGTCTGTTTTCCCTTTTGGATTATTAACCCGGCAGAAAACTCATAACGCACACTAAAGCGTTTCAAAAGGTAAGGCATGTCATGGTAGTCATTAAGTTTTTCGGCATTGCGGGAGAGCAGCGTTTCAAAAGGGATTATTCCCAATCTGCCGGACGGTAAAATAATCAGTTCTTTAATTTTTGATGGTATTTTCGGAATGAGAACTTTTCCAAGTTCGTAAGCAGATCGCCTGAACGTTTTGACTTCACTAAAGTACAATCCATTGCGCAGGCCTGTGATATATTTATCGAAATCTTTGGGTAGAATCCGGTGGCTAATTGTTTGACCTCCTTTGCGAACGAGGAAAACGTACAAATGATTTTTTTTCCCATCGATAAAATAACTTACTACCGCCGCTTTGTCTGAAAGCATAGCCTGAAGTTGTTCAACTGAAGGTGATTGGGAATTGTATTTCAGGTTAAAATATTCCGGGAATTGATCTTCCAGTTTTTTAATGAAGGCCTCATAATTTTTGTTCAGGAGGAAATAACTTTGTCGTAACGATTGCTCGTCCTGCGGGGTAGGTTTTTGCGCCAGCTTTTGAGCCGTTAAGGTGATGGCGGATTTTAGATTTTTCTCCTCCTCCAGTAGGCTGTCCGGTATGCCAGCAAATGATTTGGCATTGGCATCCGAGATTGATTCCAGCAATACCGCGCTTTTACTTTTTTCCGCAAAATAAAATGCTTTGTTGAAGTAAGTTTTTTTAACAACAGCATTCACCCCGGCTTCATAAGCCACGCGAACCCCGGTGCTGTACACTTCATCGGCGATAACCCCCAACGATAATTTATCACTTTCATTGCTGCTATGTTGGCGCAGCGCATCAATCAGTGAATCACATTTAGCCAATGCATTCAATGCCTGCCCGAGGTCTTTGAACTTCAGTGATTTTTGAAGATAGCGCGCTTCCCAAGCCTGGGCTTTGAACATCAACGAATGCAAGAGCCGGGTGCCGTGATAATAGTTTGTTAAGGTCGGATTACTTTTGGGGTCACTGTTGTTGAATCCCTGCACATTTGCCTGAATGGCTTTTTGGTAAGTTTGTAAGGCATCGTCAAAGCGTCCATCGGCAAGGTAAAGGTTGCCGATCGCATTGAGTACATAGGCTGCTTCAGGATGTTTCAAACCATAAGTACTTTCATATATTTTGAATGATTGTTCATAATAGGCCATGGCTGCCTTGTGATCATTCATATTTGAATAGGTTTGCCCGAGGTTAAACAATGCAAGGGCTTTTGAAGGGTGAGGCTCTGTATACACAGTATTCCAGATCTTCAATGCGGTTTCGAAGTTATTGACGGCATCGCCGTATAACTTCAAATCCCGGTAGATGATGCCAATGTTGATATTGGCAATGGCGATTTTGCTATGTTCTTTCCCGTGGATTTTCAAATAGATTCTTTGCGCATTTTCAAAGTAATCGAGGGCCTTGTCTTTATCCGTTTGACTATAAACCAGACCCAGATCGTTGTAAGTCGCTGCAATAAGCTCATGGGTTTCTTCCAATTGGTTCTGACGCAACGAAAGGGCCATAAGAAGTTGGGCCTCAGCTTGCGCATATTTTCCCTGGCTCATGTAAACCAAGCCTAGATTCACCAATGCCTGGGCGGCTTCAAGACTTCGTGGTTTTCCTGAACTATTAAACTGAATTAGGGCGTCTTCCAGAGATTCTTCGGCAAGGTCATTGCGTCCCTGATTTAATTGCAAGGAACCGAGATTGGTTTCCGTCACTGCTTTCAGGAAGTGATCAGGTTGGATGAGTAGTTTGAGATTAATGTCAGCAAGAATTTTTTCCGCTTCGGTTAATTTGCCCAAACGTATTAGGGCCTCCGCTTTTTTGTTTTGGAGAATGAGTGACTTGCTTACTTCTACAGGCGAATTTTCCAGTAGAGCAATCGCTTCCTGAAATCTTGCTTCCAGGAAAAGATTATCGACCGTTACGGCGACCTCGGGTGCATTCGTCTGCGCGTAAGGCATCGCATTAAACGAGAAGATCAGCGAAAAGAAGAGGGTGTATCGCATGGTCAAAACCGATAATAATAGCTGAGCGTTATCACATCATGCCGGGTAAGTCCGTCGGGGTTTACTTCGCGTTGGGTAATCTTTTTTCCATAAAGGAGCTTTATCCCGGATTGAACATTGAGGCCATATCCTGCGGTTATGATTGCTGACATTGCCATGCCTGTAGTACCTTTTGATTTTACGCGTTCACCCGTACTGGGGAGTTTAATTTCATCTTTGCTGATGCGGAAAATAGGAAGGAGGCCTGCCGTAAAATTAAATCGTGAATACCGGAAATTCCGTTCAACACGCAGCATAATATCGGTTCCTCGTTTTAGTTCAAAACAACTGTTATACGAACGAACGTAATCAGCACCGTTACCATCCTGGTAAACGGGTATCCATTTGGCCCAGGTAAAAGTATTGCTGTTTTTGTTAAAGGGGTGTTGGATGCCCGTGGCAAATAACCATTGTCTGGTGATTACGGAAACTCCGGTAATAAAATCGTAAGTGCCGAGACTTGTCTGATAGTACATGGGCAGGGGTAAGTCATGCGTTTTATCCGTCAGGTTGGCATCATTGGTGGGGATTTTTCCGCCAATGGAAAAATTAATATCCAGGTCTTGAGAAGATATCATATTACGGGTTAAGCACAACGAGATGTCACTCATGGCTGATGTGCTTCCCAGGTTTCCTTTTACTGTCTGATAGGGCAATTTTATCTGGAAAAAAGTTTTATCGTCAAGAATACTGAAGCTCATGTCGAGCGTCGCGACGTGAATAATGGGGGAGAGAGTCGTCGTTCCCCGGTATAGACTCAATTCCATCGAACGCAATTTGACGGGAATGTTTTTATTGAAGGGCTGATCGGGCTTCATTGCCCCCATGGTACAAAAGCCTGCATCACTGCAACCCTGAGACCAGCTTGAGAAAGAAAAATGAAACAGGGTGCAAAAAGTGAAAACCAGGGGCAGACAGTTTTTCATCTTCGTGGGGTTGAGAGTCGAAGATAATACCAGCAATTGGTAATCCGTAATCGGTTCCGGAATTATTTTATTGTAAAACTGATTTTGAGATCATCAGATCAGATATCGGAGTAACAAAACCGATTACTGATTACTGTCCTTGCCTGACTACTGACGAGCCTGATGCCTGATCACCGCTAAATTACATTCCCAGTGATTGATTCTCCGTCGAAGCGAGCTCGAGTATTTTTTCGTAATCTGCTGCGGTCAGGTCATTGAAAAAGTAGTGTACAGGATCGACCGTCTGACCATTGATATATACTTCATAATGAAGGTGTGGCGCTGTTGACATTCCCGTATTGCCCACGTAGCCGATGAGGTCACCACGTTTCACAAGTTGTCCTCTCTTTACGGCGAAGTCATGCATGTGCGCATATCGGGTGCGGTATCCAAACCCATGGTCAATTACGAGCATTTTTCCATATCCGCTGAACTTTACGTCTGCGGTGGTCACAGTTCCATCGGCGGTGGCATATACAGGGGTTCCGATACTGGCGGCGAAATCAATACCATTGTGCATTTTTTTCACTTTATATACAGGATGGATTCGCAATCCGAAACCAGACGCCAAGGCAATTAATTGTTTATTGGCGATGGGTTGAATGGCTGGAATGGAAGCATACAGTTTCTCTTTCTTTTCAGCGAGGTTTACTACTTCATCCTGGGATTTTGATTCGATGTATAGTTTCCTTCTCACTTTATCCACTCTTTCGTGAAGCGCAATGACCAGATCAACATGGCTGATATTCTTTTTACGGATATCAGCATATCGATCTGCGCCACCGATACCCGCATCGCGTACCGATTTTTCAATGGGTTCCGCACCGAGTACAACACGGTAGATATTATCATCCCTGTTTTCAATATTGCCAAGGGTATTTCTTAACCCTTCAACATCTTTGTTGAGTTTGTCGTAATAAAACTCAAGTTCTCTCACTTCATTTTTTAAGATGAGTTCTTTGGGAGAGTCAAAGTAGTTGTCGTATAGTATGAGTAAGCCTACGGCCATCATTACAGTGAGAGAGACAAGGCCAAGAGCGTTTAAAACGATATCGCTTTTCCTTGTTCGCACCCGCTCGTATTTGCAGGTTTCGGTGTCGTAATAATATTTTATTCGTGCCATACCTCAATCGTTATATAGTTTTTGGACGAAACACTTTGATTACGTCTTCATTACATTCCAGATAAGGACCTTCCAGAAGGTCAATACAATAAGGAATTGCCGGGAAAACCGCATCCAGGCATTGCCTGATAGATTTGGGTTTCCCGGGCAAGTTAACTATTAAAGTTCTGTTTCTTATTCCGGCCGTTTGTCTCGAAAGGATTGCCGTTGGTACGTATGTAAGACTTTTGGCTCGCATGAGCTCACCAAAGCCCGGCATCATTTTGTCACAAACCATCTCTGTCGCCTCTGGTGTCACGTCCCTTTTTGAAGGGCCTGTGCCTCCTGAGGTGATAATCAGACAACAATTTTTATGGTCAGCCATGTTAATCATGGTTTGTTCAATGAGATGTTGTTCATCGGGTACCACTGCATACTCCCTTTCCCACGAACTTCTGAGGTATTCCGTTAATGTAGCAGCAATTGTTATGCCCGGTGTATCCTCATAGATTCCCTGGCTTGCTCTGTCTGAAACGTTTATAATCCCTATCCGGATGGTCATTTTTCCACTTTTTTGCCTTTTCTTGAAAGAATTAAACGTCCCTTGGGGATTTCCTCATGTAAGGAATTTTTTCTGACCGCCCCTTTTTGAAGACCTGGCGCCCTTTATTAAGGCCCTTTCTCATCTCTTTTTGTTTTTCATGGGGCAATCCCAGGGTCTCCAGGCACCTCTCGTAACAACAACCTTTGTATTTTTCGCCACAGTTTGTACACTGGATAAACAGGAGGTGACACCCGTCATTCTTGCAGTTTGTATGGTCATCACTTGGATTACCACACTGGTGGCATACGGCGATGACGTCGTCTGTTATGCGTTCACCGAGGCGCTCATCAAACACAAAATTTTTTCCGATGAATCGGTTTTCAAGGCCGAGCGTTTTTACCTCCTTCGCGTATTGAATGATACCACCATCCAGTTGAAAAACATTCTTAAAGCCAAGATGTTTCATCCACGCACTCGCTTTCTCACAACGGATTCCCCCGGTGCAGTACATCAATAAATTTTTATCGGTCTTTTCTTTCATAAGATTCTGCACAACCTGCAGTTCTTCCCGGAAAGTATCAACGTCAGGGCGAATAGCATTTTGAAAATGACCTACCTCACTTTCGTAATGATTGCGCATGTCCACGATAATGGTACCAGGGTCTTTGGAAAGGTTGTTAAATTGAAGGGCGTTCACATGAACCCCTGAATTGGTAACATCAAATGTTTCGTCGTTTAATCCATCGGCCACTATTTTTTTACGAACCAGAATTTTAAGTTTAAAAAATGACTTGCCGTTGTCATCTACGGCAACGTTCAATCGAATGCCATTCAGAAAAGAAAAGCCATACAATAATTTCTTAAAATCCTCAAACCTTTCATCAGGTACACTGATCTGCGCATTAATACCTTCGGTGGCAATGTATATTCTTCCTAAAATTTCATGTTCTGCAAATAGCGAATACAAATTGTTCCGGAAATCCGAAGGGCTGGAAATCGGGTAGTATTTGTAGAAAGAAACGGTAACTCTTTTTTCAGAGCCTGATTGCATCTTCTCCTTGAGAAGACGACCATCGATTTTATTATGCAATGCCATAAAGTGCGGATATCGCCAGGCTGCTGTTGTGGCAGGGCTGGTCCGGTACTTAAAAATTCAAATAAGCCCCAAAGATAGGGATTTAGAAGGAAGGGTTATTAAGAGATCATAACTTAGGCTGTAACTCTCCTCGCAGCAGTTTATTGTAATCCGCACAGGTAAGGATGCCATGTTCATTACAATAGGGACAGGTTTTATACGAGTCACCAAAAGCCCCTTTTCTAATAATCACATGATTTCCCTGGCAAACCGGGCAGGTGACTTTCCCGGTAGGTCCGCAGTCTATATCGTAATTTTTTGACAAGATCTGCTGCGTTTTTTGAGCGGCACCCGCTTTTTCTCTAATAAATTCAGCTTCCGCTTTTTTAAGCCATCCAGTAGCCTCTTCATAATATTGACCCGTGGTACCTTTTAGCTGAATATATTTATTTAACCAGTCAATGCTTTGTTTGTATTGCAGCAGGTAAAAGGAGTTTTTTCCAAAATAGAACGTGAGGTCGGAAGGAACACTCTTCATGTTTTTCAGTACATGTTTAAATTTTTGATCGGCCAGTGAGTATTGTTCATGGTCCATGTAATAGACACCTGAATCGAGCTGACGCAGCATCTCGGAGCGTTTTCGCTGTTCCTCCTGTTGCAGATACTGCAGTGTGCGCTCATCCTGTGAAAAACAGTTTATCGCGCTTAGCCATAACGTTATAAAAATTATATTTCCGAATGTTTTCATTCAAATCGTTCTTTTGTTATTCCAAGCCATTCCAGGGTAGCATGGTGAAAAATATTCTCTTTTATTTCTTTTTCCAATGACATCTCTTCAATAAATTTTCCCATTTCAAGGTCTCCCAGAGGAAAGGGATAGTCGCTGCCGAAGGTAATTTTTTTTGGCCCAACCATTTTTAACACGTATTCAAGCATCAGCGCGTCATGAACTACGCTGTCGACCCAAAACCGCCCTAAATAATTTTTAGGTTGAACGTTATTGTCTACTGCCACAAGATCGGGTCTGCACTCAAATCCGTGTTGAATTCTTCCTATTGTCGGTAAAAAAGAGCCGGCCCCGTGGGCGAAATTTACCCTGAGTCCGGGTAACCGTTCAAAAACCCCGCCAAAAATCATCGAGCAGGCTGCTCGGGAACTTTCTGCAGGCATGCCCACAAGCCAGGGTAGCCAGTAGCGTTGCATTTGCTTTTGGCCCATCATATTCCAGGGATGAATTAAAATGGCCATCCCCAGTTTTTCGCAAGCTTCAAAAACCGGAAAAAAACGCTCCTCATTTAAATTGAGGTCATTGATATTGGACCCGATCTGTATGCCCTGTAATCCGATTTTTTTACACCGCTCCAATTCCCCGACCGCTAGTTCAGTGTCCTGCATGGGAAGCGTGGCCAGGCCAAGATAATTGCGTGGATATTTATGAACCAAATCACCGATGTGGTCATTCAGAAACCGTGACAGGTCAAGACAATCAAAGGATCTTGCCCAATACGAAAACATGACAGGAATCGTACAGACCAGCTGAACCTGTGTATTGTATTTCTCATACTCTCTGATTCTCAATTCCGCATTCCAGGAATTTTCTTTTATCTCCCGAAAAAATTGATTTCCACGCATCATCTTTGCGGACCCTTTTTTATGATGTTGCAGATAAATGAAATCGCCGTAACCGAATTTCTCACTCCAGTTGGGCAATTTTTTTGGAATTATATGCGTGTGCGAATCAATCTTCAACATGTCAGTTGACAGTTACCATTGGGCAGTTGACAATTCTTTTCTAACAAATAGGTAGGTCTCCATGTGACATTTTTACAATGGTTTATCAGTTAACATTTATCGCGATCGGCATTATTTCCACTTCGTGTGTCAGATATTGAGTCAGGTGGGTCACATGAACTTCGAATCGGAGGCCGCTACGAGTTGACACCAGCGCCAACCTGGATTGCCGTTGCCAACAGCCAAAAACCAACCGCCCATAGCCAGGGATATCCTGTACAAACTAATTAAATATTTATACCTGTCGATGCGCTCACATTTTACCAGATTCAACAAATTGTCAACTCCTAAATTATCAACGGTCAACTATCCAAAGACCAACCCTGGCGGTATTGGCGCTTGACAAATTGATTGGCTTCATCAAAGTTTGTGATCTTCATATTTTTAGCATCCCACAAAAGCCTCTTGCGTCCAGGATAACGTTTATTGCCTTCGCCTGGCATAGCATAACTGCGCAACGCCAGATTACCCATGATCACGGCTTCCGTAAAGGGACCGGCATATTCAAAAGGCGAACTCAGTTTCATTTTTCCGTAACCAGCACGGCAAGCATCAACCCATTGCGTGTAATGGCCATCCGGGCCACCCGGAACCCTGGCTAAAGTTTGCTTGGGCAACGTTTCGTCCTTCATTCGTGAACTGGGGAGCAAAACGGGTAGCGTATTGTAATTACCCATGAGCTTACCTTTTGTGCCCTCAAAAATGTAACCTCCGTCAATATCACCCATGGGTTCATCAGGTCTCAACTCCTGGGGACGTTTCGGTAATAAACCCCCATCCATCCAGGTTAATTTGATATCTCCTTTCCCATCCGTCCGGGGAAAATTTAGATGAATAATGGAAGAAGCAGGACAGCTATCCCGGTAATCTGCCTCTGCAAAAAAACCACTCCATGCAGTAGTCGCACTGCATTCTACTTCATTTGGAAAATCAATCGGTAATATCCGGAACGCGGCATCCATCACATGGCAGCCCATATCCCCCAGTGCTCCCGTTCCATACGCCCACCACCCTCTCCAGTTAAAGGGGAGATAAGCAGGATTAAATTCTATTTGAGGTGATGGCCCCAGCCAGAGATTCCAATCCAATTCCTTCGGTATTTCATACTTTCCTCCAGGCGTAGGAACCCCCTGAGGCCAGACCGGGCGGTTAGTCCACGCGAGCACGTTGGTTACATCACCAATCATTCCGGCATCGACCATTTCTTTCGCGCGGCGAACGGCTTCGGCAGAGGCAAACTGGTTTCCCATTTGCGTGACAACTTTATTTTTTTTAGCAGCCTCTGCTAACATTCTCGCTTCATATATCGACCAGGTAAGCGGTTTTTGCACATAGACATGTTTGCCGCGATTCATAGCACTCATCGCCGCTATGGCGTGTGTGTGGTCCGGTGTAGACACGGTAACCGCATCGATACCTTTTCCTTCTTTATCCAGCATAACGCGGAAGTCTTTATAGTACTTTGCGGCAGGAAAATTCTTTTTTGAATCCACCACCATACGGTCATCCACATCGCATAAAAAAACCACCTTCCCATTCGGATTTTTTGCCACTCCTGTCAAATCGCTCGCGCCCTTTCCACCGGCTCCAATGCCTGCTATGTAAACAGTATCACTGGGCGGAATAAAACCCTTACCCCCTAAAACAAAACGTGGAACGATCGTAAAAGCAGCTCCGGCACGGGCGGCATTTTTGATAAAATTTCTTCTCGAAAACTTGCTTGATTTGTTCATAATGGTGTCATGATTAATGAAAAGATAAGAAAAACTTCCTGAATGCTTTACAAGCCATGCGACATTGCTACCGGCGGGTTCAGGTCAAAGAGGTTATATTGGATAAGGCATTAGCGGTATTTGATTTTCCATTGGTTAAACAATTCAATACTGCCCATTAGTATTCAAAAAATAATTGAAACGGATTTGGGCCGGTATTGTCGTGACTCAATGGCCAACCCTGAAACTACTTTAAACTCGTATTTTTTAACTGTGACGTACACGGACGACCGGAATTTTATCGGGTCTGTCATTAAAGCCTGTGCGACTATTTCGCAAACTCCGCCGGCTGGCAAAAGAATTTGCCGGTTTTTCTTTATGGACAGACACAAAAAATAGTCGGGCAGCCTATAACCTCTTTACAGAACCCCCATATCCCTCTTCGGGTTCTTCAACAGTGTCAGAAAATATTTCATCGAGTTGGAGCTCTAAACCACCGATAACATTGGAGACAACTTTATCACCACGGGTTAAAGGTTTGGAAGCCTGGTATACACCCTCATTGTTCAGGGTAAAAATAATCAGGGACCGCTCACCAGGATGAACGATCCAGTATTCTTTTATGCCACACTGTTCATACAGAAAGTATTTCTCATGAAGATCTTTGCGGATCGATGATTTTGAAACCACTTCAATTACCAGGTCAGGTGCTCCGGAGCATCCCCGTTCTGTAATTTTTGACTGATCGCATATCACTGTAATATCAGGGTGCACCACCGTATCCACAATGCCTGAAGGCGAAGGCAAAGTAACATCGAAAGGGGAAGGAAAAGCTTTGCAGTTTTTTTTCCTTAAATAATCATAAATATTGAAATGTAAAGCTGAAACGATTTGCTGATGCTCTGTAGAGGGAGCAGGAGACATCCTGAAAATTTTGCCCACAATGATTTCAACCCGGTCCTGGAATTGCCAGGTCAGATAATCAGCGTACGTATACCGTTTCGTTTGATCAAGTTGGCTGATGTCGGTGATGTAAGGCATTATAAATAGATTAGATTCTACCACAATCTCGCTTCAATAGTTCTGTGTAAATCAACGTTCCGTGCTCCGAACCCGTCAGAGTCCCCGAGACGGGAGACTCCGCAGTGACGTGTGCTAGGAACCCCTAGGTCTTGAACACTTCTATCTTAAACTCCCGATGGCTATCGGATTTCAGTTTTCAGTTTTCAGTTTTAAGCTTTCAGCTCAATTTCCAGCCTTCGCGGTATTCGCGTTTTACGAATTGGTTTGCAGGCTCAAAGTTGGTGATCTTCATATTTTTTCCATCCCATAGCAGTTTAATATTGCGGCCAGGATAGTCGAAGTCGTTTGGTTTGTCTTTTCTGGGAACGCGTATGTCGTGACTGCGTATAGCCAGATTACCCATCAGAATGGTTTCTGTTAAAGGTCCTGCAATTTCAAACGGAGAACTGACTTCCATTTTACCATAACCTGCAATACAAGCTTCAACCCATTGTGCATAATGGCCATCTGCTCCACCTGTCACACGTTTAATCGTTTGTGGAACTTTTGATTCCTGCGTTTTTGAAGTCGGCAATAGTTGCGGGTTGGCACCGTAGGTACTACACATCATTTTCCCTTTTGTTCCCACGAAAATAACCCCATTACCACCATCGCCCATCATTTCATTTGGGCCCAGTTCTTCTGGTCGTGGGGGTTGAATCCCGCCATCCATCCAATGAAGCTTAATAGGAGGCTTTCCGTTTTGAGTAGGAAAAGTTAACACTACTGAAGAGGAGGGAGGACAACTTTCCGGAAAATAACCACGCTTAAATTCATCCACATAAACGCTGCCAACACTGGCCGTTACATCCGTTGGATAATTTAATCCCAGCACCCGGAAGGGAGGTTCAACAATATGACAGGCCATATCACCCAGGGCACCGGTGCCATAGTCCCACCATCCGCGCCAGTTAAAGGGAACAATTTTTTCAACAAATTCTTTGTAAGGTGCAGTACCGAGCCATAAATCCCAGTCAAGCTCTTTGGGCACCTCGGCCTTCTTTTCTGGCCAGGCAATACCTTGTGGCCAAACAGGGCGGTTTGTCCAGCAGTAAACTGTATGGACATCGCCGATCACTCCTGCATTGAACCATTCCCGCAGCTGCCTTACGCCATCGCCTGAAGCACCCTGGTTACCCATTTGCGTAACCACTTTATATTTTTTTGCAGCCTCGGTCAACATCCGCGCTTCAAAAATATCATGCGTGAGGGGCTTCTGAACATACACATGCTTGCCCAGTTGCATGGCTGCCATCGCCTGAACTGCGTGATTGTGATCAGGTGTTGAAACCGAAACAGCATCAATACTTTTATGCTCCTTCTCTAACAAGATGCGGTAGTCCTTATAATATTTTGCTTTCGGGAAAGAAGTCACGGATTTGGCGGCGCGGCGGTCGTCGACATCGCATAAAAATCCAATCTCCGCTTTTCCGCTTTTGGCGAAATTCGCGATATCACTTTCACCCTTTCCACCTGCACCGATACCTGCAACGTACAGGGTATCGCTTGGAGCGCGGTACCCCTTGCCTAACACAAATCTGGGCACGATAGTAAATGCTGCGGCTGCCAAAGATGCCGATTTAATAAATTTCCTTCGGGAAAGATCACTCACGGTGGTTATTGTATTTTTTTTAACGGGCATAAGGTTTGATTAATAATTTATGAATCGAATTTAACGCTGATTTCCAGGGTACGATCGTCGTATTTTAGCCCATATTGTTTCAGCACATCTTCCGGAACTCCATTCCATTGATTAGGCCTGTTTCCCATGTAGCCAATATCCGCAAGTCCGATTTTGCTGGTAAAAAAACCGCAGGCTGTAAGGTCACGCATGGTGTTGAAAAAAGCAACTCCTTGTTTCATATGAGGTTTGGCCTGTTCAGGAAAAGCGATCTCATCTACGATCTCTATCTGCTGCTCCTTATTGCAGGAAGCAAAATCAGTTTCGAATCGTCTCATACATTGCAAATCAAGCCATTTTATTCCACCACGCAATGGTGTTTGATAGTCAGGTCTGTCTTTAGCCATAAATTCAATAAAATCAGGAACGCCAGCATCCGTCGCACTTCCTGAAACATCGTCTTTAGGAATAATAATGTCGCTCAGTACGCCAATGGTTTTCATTTCATGATCGTCAAAAAATTTCTCCGACATCAAAGCTTTTTCCCGCACCACTTCTTCGGCGTTGCGGTCATAATTCAGATCTTTTGCTTTGACAGGAACATCACCTGTTTTTTCAGGTTTACATTGCAATAATAACCCGGCGCCTACGCTTCCGACGGCCAGGGTTTTTAAATATTTTCTTCTATCCATAAAGTTAATTTTCAAGTTTCAGGTTTGAAGTTTCAAGTTGGATCACGGTCTGTTTCCCGATGCATCAACTTTGACCTTCAAACTTTAAATATTAAACTAAATTCTGTTTCTTAATCTGATCGATCATGTATTCGGAGGCCCTCATGGAAAGTGCCATGATGGTCCACGTCGGATTTTTATCCGCTTGCGATACAAACGGACCGCCATCTACGACGAATACGTTCTTGCAATCATGCGCCTGATTAAATTTATTGACCGCCGATTTTTTAGGATCAT
Organism: Cyclobacteriaceae bacterium; assembly: GCA_039917935.1. Lineage (GTDB taxonomy): Bacteria > Bacteroidota > Bacteroidia > Cytophagales > Cyclobacteriaceae > Chryseosolibacter. The sequence continues at coordinate 28,879 of JBDSIM010000304.1, forward strand.
TACCCATACGGGTAGTTCCCACTTCGTGGATGATTCTTCCGGGAGCTGCCAGTCCATAGTTGTTTTCTTGTCCATCTTTGCCTG
>JBDSIM010000305.1:0-15103 GCA_039917935.1 Cyclobacteriaceae bacterium
CAATTATTATGAGGACGCCAAAGAGGTTAATGAAAACGACTGGATCAATAGAAATACACTTTTCGTCCTGATTAACGACCCAGCCCGCGTGGAGGCGATCAGTAAGCAGCTTCAACCTTACAAAGAAAACAACAATAAAATAAGAGAGGATTTTCAGATCAGTGAGTTTAAACTTGAGCCCTTTGTAGGAATGGCGCAACGCGACAGTGCGAACGAGACTTATCAGCGTGATTTTGATATTGGCTTTGATCAGAAGGGAGTTATTATCGCCTATGTTGAAAATCAGGGGGAGTTTGAAGCCTATCGCAACGCTTTGTTACAAAATAAGGACATTGTTTCTATCGCCGGTTCCAAACACAGCATCTTTTCTGCTTTATATAATGACCCCGTGAAATTTGAGTCTAAGCAACTCGAGGTGGATATCATCGATGTAGGGGATGACTATGTAAAAACCATGGGCCTCGATATAATCGAAGGAAGAGATTTCCAAAAGAATTCCGAAACTGACAGGAAGGAATCAATTATTATTACTAAAAAATTTGCTGAAAGTTTCGGCTGGGATGAACCGATCGGAAAATAAATTATCTGGATGGATACGGTGAAGTTATTTGTTATCGGTGTTGTAAAAGATGTTTATTCTCAGGGATTGTGGCGCGAAATGGACCCCATGATGATCCGGTATACCACGCCAGACCAGTATACCCATGTAATTGTCAATGCACCTGCAGCAAAAATTAATGATATCAATAAGTTTATGGAGAGTGAATGGAAGCAAATTTTTTCGAATCGTTTATACAACGGTTGGTACCTGAATGCGAATATGGCGGAAGCCAACACGGTGAATAACAATATCGTCACAATCTTTGGGTTCATGGGTGTTATTGCATTGATACTCTCTGCTACCGGACTGTTTACACTGGTTTCCTTGAATATTCTCAAAAAGATGAAAGAGATCGGCGTTCGCAAAGTGTTGGGTGCTTCCATTGCGAATATTACCCGAATTATAAACAGTGAGTTTGTAATCATATTGATTATTTCTGCCCTCCTGGGTTCTTTGTTAAGTTACTATGCTGTGGATGCGCTCATGAGCAGTATCTGGAAATATTACCAACCGGCCACCAGCGCATCTTTTGCTATTTCCGTTTTCACGATGTTTTTAATTTCAGGGATAGCCATAGGATTTAAAGTATTTTCAGCAGCATCTATGAATCCCGTTCATACATTGCGGGATGAATAATGAAAGTTATCACAGTAAGGGAAGTATTTACTACCCAAAAAAGGGGTATCGGTTATCGGAAGTTTTCTTACTGACCGCTTTATGTTTGTAACATTTACCGCCTCTGTGCGTCTTAAGCGTACCAATCGCCGACCTTTATGATCCAGAATTATTTTAAGCTTGCCGTCCGCAACATCCTGAAGTACAAATTTTTTTCAGCGATTAATATTCTCGGTATGAGTATCGGCATTGCGGCATGTTTGCTGATCGTGCTGTATGTGAATGACGAACTCAGTTACGATCGGTTCCATGAAGAAGCCGACAGGATTTATCAGGTAGGATTGCACGGAAAAATCGGTGGCCAGGATATTATGACTTCTACTACCTGCCCGCCGATGGCAGAAGCGCTTGTAAAAGAAGTGCCGGGGGTGGAACAGGCCATTCGAATTGCGAATTTTTGGGGTGCTCCATCCGTGAAAAATGGAGACAAAATATTCACAGAGGAAAAAATATTCTTTTCGGATTCTAATTTCTTCAGCTTTTTTGATTTTAAGTTACTGGAGGGAGATCCAAAAACTGCCTTACAGGAACCCAATACGGTTGTGCTTACAAAAAGTATTGCAGATAAATATTTCGTCAACGAAAACGCAATTGGCAAACTCATCATCATAGGAGGCGAAAAGACCTATAAGGTTACTGGAATTACGGCTGACGCACCCTTGAATTCACATTTTATTTATAAAATTCTCATCTCGAGTAGCTCGGGCGAACACCTGAGTAGCGGCGTTTGGTTGAACAATTATCTGCAGACCTATTTTATGCTTGATAAACATACTCCGCTGGCGTCTGTCGAGGGAAAATTTAATGATCTTGTAACGAAGTATGTAGGTCCCGAGGTCGAACGCTTCATGGGTGTAACGATAAAACAAATGGAGGAACAGGGAGGTGCTTACGGATATTATACTACACCCCTTACGGATATCCACCTTAAATCAAAATCACAGCACGACCCTGAACCTGGCGGAAACATTATGTACATTTATTTTTTCGGTGGCATCGGCATTTTTATCATTCTGATAGCCTGTATTAATTTTATGAATTTGTCCACCGCGCGTTCAGCAGGTCGTGCAAAGGAGGTAGGTTTGCGAAAGACATTAGGATCGCTTCGGAGTCAAATGGTGGGACAATTTCTAGCAGAGTCTACGGTGTATAGCTTCATCGCAGTAATCATTGCCCTTTTTTTATGTTATTTATTATTACCTCAGTTTAATGTTCTGTCGGGGAAACAACTCAGTATGGCCATGTTTGCCAATCCAGTATTTATCTCTGCCATCATTGGATTGATTTTTTTTGTAGGGGTGATTGCAGGAAGCTATCCTGCATTCTACCTCACTTCTTTTAACCCGGTAGAAGTGTTGAAGGGAAAAGTGAAAGCAGGGATCAAAAGCAAAGGCGTACGTAGCACACTGGTGGTGTTTCAATTTGCGCTTTCGATATTCCTGATCATTTTCACAGCGGTGGTTTACCAGCAAATCAGTTTTATGCAGGATCGAAACCTGGGTATTGATAAGCACAATGTTATGATACTACCCAATGCCGGACGCCTGGACAATAACAGAGATGCTTTTAAAAACGCGCTTGCCCAACAAACCGGAATTCTAAGTTCAAGTTATACCAATAATAGTTTTCCGGGAGTTAATAACACGACTGTCTTTAAGTCTGGTGGATCTGAGCAGGATCACATTATGGCGCAGTACTACGCCGATTACGATCACCTGGACGTGATGAAATTTGAGCTAAAAGAAGGGCGTTATTTTTCGAAAGACTTCCCTTCCGATTCATCCGGTATTTTATTGAATGAGGCAGCCGTGAAGGAATTCGGATTCACGGATCCCCTTCAGGAGGAAATTGTTTTTAATGATGATGGTAAGATTGAAAGACTTCGCATCATCGGCGTGTATAAGGACTTTAACTTCGAATCACTAAAATTACAGGTACGGCCATTGGCCATCCGGCTAACGGATAAATCATATACGCTTATGATCCGGTATCAGGGTAACCCTCAAAAAGCTGTCGCAGCAGTTGAGAAATTGTGGAAACAGTATGCTCCAAATGAGCCGTTCGATTACAATTTCCTGGATGAAAATTTTGACGAATTATTCCGGTCAGAACAGCGAATGGGGCAGCTTTTCAGTGTCTTCGCCGCGTTGGCTATTTTTATAGCCTGCCTTGGGCTGTTTGCCCTGGCAGCCTTTACCGCAGAACAGCGCACGAAGGAAATTGGCATCCGGAAGGCAATGGGGGCCACGACAACCGGGCTGACGCTATTATTATCAAAGGAATTTACAAAGCTGGTCTTAATAGCCTTTACTCCGGCTGCGATTGGTGCCTGGTTTGTGGTCAATAGCTGGCTCAGAGGATTTGCGTACAGAATAGAGATTAACCCGGTGATTTTTATCCTTAGCGGTATGCTTGCCATTATAGTTGCTTGGCTCACAGTTAGTTTCCAATCTATAAAAGCAGCCTCAGCCAATCCGGTGAACTCATTGCGTTATGAATAACAATGTTTTCCGTAATGTTTGCGGTAAGATTGCTTTTTAAGAGCCAAATCGCACTTTTGTAAGTTCTAATATTATTTTTTTGTTAACGAGGTCGTCTTTTGTTAACATTTCATAAATTACATACCTCAACCGCTACTTATGGAAAACAACAAAGTTTCAAAAAAAGCATTGAACAGCTTATTAAATGATTCAATGCGTGAAGTTATCAGCAATCTTGAATTGCCAAAGCCCTCAAAAAGGGTTAAGAAGGAATTAGATCGTAGTTCCAAAAAATTGGCAGCTGTTTTTGCTGGTTTGCTAAAAAAAGAAAACCGCAAGGCTAAAAAGGAGAGGAAAAAACTATTTTTTGTTGAGGATGTCCTCCATCAAAAAAAAGATAAAAAATCCAAACGACTGAAGGAAACGACGGTGAATGCTGAGTAAACGGATCCTTCATTTATAAGAATATTTTTACCCCTGACTTACCAGGGGTTTTTATTTTTATAATATTTCCATTCTTCTTCCAGTTTTTCCGAAATAGTGATCGGGATGAGAAGCATTAACATGCCGTAGAAAACATCCTCTACCGGTATTGTTCCGATCCGAATTCTCAGGTTCTCTTCATTGTTGTACCAAACCACTGGCTCGTCAATGAAGGATCCGGTCAAAATTCCGTTTACAATAAGAAAAGGGATGAGAATAACGCCAAAGGCCACATAAAACCGGCCCATAAAGCGGGTTCTTAATTTCAGCATGATCAAGGCAAGAAATAAGCCAGTCGCCATAAAAGTAATTCCCGTGTATAATTGATTGATGTAATAGGCACCGAAGATCAATAGTAAGAAAATCAATAAACTGGAGATCAGTTCCTGATGCGGAAATAATACATCCTTTTCTATCAGGTGGTTCAAGGCAAAGTATGTAAACAAGCAGGCATAGGGAATGCAAAAAAAGAACATCACTTCTTCAAGTGGAAGACTAAATAAATAGATCCCGGAAATATAATCCGGATTAAACCCCCACACACCGAGGCGCGTAAATATTTCATCCCAAATAAGGAAAATCACCGCATTGGCGGCAATGGCAGGCAATACATATTTCCATTTCTTTGAGAAATTAGCCTTTGGGTAAAAGCTGAAAAGGAAGGGGACGATGAAAGCAAGGAAATTAATCCAGAGATAAAGATATTTTGAATTCAATTGTTTTTTTATTGCGTTTCTGACCTTTCCTTCTTAAAGGTAAACTTTTTGGGTTCATATTTTTTCGGAGCAAACAGAAACCCAAAAGCCTCACAGCCCTCCTTTGAATGTTTGCTATGGTGAATATAATGGGCATGTATCATTCGTTGCAAATACCGGCTTCTTCTTTCAGGTCTCCACTTAAGGCGCTGGTGAACAATAATGTCGTGAAAAACCAGGTAAAAAAATCCATAACAAAAGATGCCTATACCAATGGAAATCATGTAAGGATTGTAGTCCTTAACGGTGAAATAATATAGAATTCCGATGGAAGGTAGGCTGAAAACCAAGGCAAACAAATCATTTTTTTCCAGGGATTTTTCGTGTACCGTGTGGTGTGACTTGTGCCAGGTCCATAGCAGACCGTGCATCACATATTTATGCGTTATCCAGGCAACGAATTCCCAGAACAAAAAGGTGGCAATGACGATCAGTGAGCAAAGTAAGATGTCTGAAACCTCCATACTAGACTGCAACGGCTCCATGAGATGTTAATTTATTAAACCTACTTTCCAAAATATGATACCGGTGGGCAAAAATAGCATTAACCTCGCGGCCAACAAACAACCAATGGGTCAATCTGCCGATCCAACCAAAAGGAATCGCGTAGTTCACAACGTCAGTCATTTCCACACCTCCGTGGACTTCTTTAAAAAAATGCTGGTGATGCCAGAAGGCATAAGGGCCAAACCTTTGCTCGTCGATAAAATGTTGCTGATATTTCACCTGGGTTATCTCCGCCAGCCAATCGACCCACACGCCGGTTAAAAGTTTGATTCTATATTTAATTAATTGTCCGGTATACATGCTTCCGTCACCCGATACATATTGAATTTTAAAATCCATTTTATCCGGTGTGATCTCTGACAAGTTTCGCGGATTGGAAAAAAAAGTCCAGGCTTCCTGTAAGCTGAGAGAAAGAAACTGTTTTTGCGTGATGCGGTATATTTTCATAAAAATTTCAACTGATTGTCAGCACTGCTGTTTGTGTTCAGAGCTTTTTGATAAGCTCTTAAAACCCGTTCGCGAGCCATTTTATGATCAACGACAGGCTTTGGATATTGAAGGGTGCCATATTCCGGCACCCATTTTCTGATGTACACCTCATCCTTATCAAATTTTTCCTGCTGCAAAATAGGATTGAACACCCGAAAATAGGGCGCTGCGTCACTTCCTGTGCCCGCCGCCCATTGCCAGCCGCCATTATTTGCCGCCAGATCAAAATCAATTAGTTTCTTGGCAAAATAGGCTTCGCCCCAACGGTAATCGATCAGTAAATGCTTGGTCAAGAAGCTGGCGGTAACCATCCTAACACGATTGTGCATAAACCCTGTTTCATTGAGCTGTCGCATGCCAGCATCTACGATACCGAAACCTGTTTTTCCTTCGCACCACGCACCAAATTCTTTTTCATCATTTCTCCATTCAATATGGTCATATGCCGGTTTAAAAGCTGACTGGGCCACATAAGGGAAATGCCACAGCAACATCTGATAAAAATCCCTCCAGATAAGCTCATTCAGCCAGGTCTCGCTTATGGATTTTGCCAATTGAACCAGTTCTCTGATACTTGTTGTACCAAATCGCAGGTGCACACTCAACCTTGACGTTCCTTTTATCGCAGGAAAATTCCTGTGACTATGGTATTGCTTGATGATATCCTTTTCAACCAGGGCGTCCTTAAAAACAAAGTCAGTTTTTAAAAATCCTATTTCCTTTAGAGAAGGAAAAGGCCAGGGCGAAATTTTCTTAAATTGCTGAAAATAATTTTTAGTGGCATAACTGGCCGGATAAAATTCCGTCAGCATTAATTTCCATTTCTTGCTAAATGGGGTAAAGACCAGGTATGGATCTCCATTCTCCTTAACGACCTCTTTTTTCTCAAATATTACATGGTCTTTAAAGCTATGAAACGAGCTATTTTTTTCTTCCAGGATATCCTTAACCCGCTGATCGCGCTGGAGTGCATAGGGCTCGTAATCATTGTTGGTATAAACGCTGCCTGGATTTAAATTACGGAAGATGTCTTCAGGCACACCCTGAAGTATTACAAGGGATCCGCCCAAGGCTTGAATTTCTATGCTCAACTTCAGTAATGCCTGATAAATGAAATCAACCCTTCGGTCATATTTGTCTTCCAGCTTTTCAAGGATGTCAGTGTCAAAAATAAAAACCGGGACCACATTCTTTCCATTTTTAAGCGCATGAAAAAGGCCGGCATTGTCGTGCAATCGGAGATCTCTCCTGAACCAAAAAACCGTCGTGGCGTTATCGATTATTTGCCTGGCCGCTTCAATATGGACAATGTTCAATGGAGTTTTTATTATTTAACAGTTGTATTGTTAAATTGTTAAAGACAGGATTAATAGAATGAATGATTAAGCGGGTATTAAGTTAAACTGCGGATGTTGTACAATTAACTTAAACCATTCGGTGTAGGCGGCGGGGTGTGTTTCAATATCTTTCTTCAACCAATGGATATCAACAAACCTCCAGTCTTCTACCTCTTTCAGGTTGATGGCAGGTGTACCATTAAACGTACCAACAAAGACATGGTCCAATTCATATTCAATCAGATTCCGGTCAAGTTTGGCTTTATAAATAAATGAATAAGAAAAAGCAGGTTGAAGGTCGATACCCATCTCCTCTTTCAATCTTCGGCGGGTCGCGTCTTCGATTTTCTCGCCTGGCAGCGGGTGGCTGCAACAGGTATTTGTCCAGAGGCCGGCACTGTGATATTTATTTGCGGATCTTTTTTGTAACAGCAATTTTCCAGCATCGTTCAATAAAAGGATGGAGAATGCGCGGTGCAGCTCACCTCTTTTGTGCGCCTCCATTTTCTCCATAGTGCCAATGGCATTATCCTTAGAATCAACGAGAATTACGTGCTCCATTAAATCATATTAAGTTGATGTTTTACAAAGGAGTAAGCCAATAATGTTGCCTTATGCCGGTTCGGAATGCTTATCCTGCTTTGTAACACGTATTCAGAGGGCGTTTTTCTGATTTTTCTGAATAGTGCAAGATAATACATATAGGCTACGTAAACACCAAAGCGTGCAGAACGGGGGAGTTTTTTAATACCGGAAAAGCCCTCTGAAAAATCATGTTCAATCCCTTTTTCAATTTCTTTTTTGCTTTGTTCATCAAAGCTGGTCACTTTCAGATGTGGGAAATAAGTTCTTCCCTTGCCCGCAAAATCGTCATTGAGATCTCTGAGAAAATTGATTTTTTGAAAAGCGGATCCAAGACTCATGGCCTGTGGCTTTAGCCGTTCATACATTTCATTATCCCCTTTGCAGAATACCCGCAGGCACATCAGTCCCACAACTTCTGCTGATCCTACAATATATTCTTTAAATCCATTGTCATCATATGCGTTCTTATGAAGATCCATCTCCATACTTTTCAGGAAGCGTTCAATAAGCTCCATTTGTATGTTGTATTTATGGACTGCGTGCTGGAAAGAATTTAATATCGGATTCAAACTAATACGTTCTTGTATTGCCAGAAACGAATCGTGTCGGAAGCGTTCGAACAGGGAATCTTTGTCATAATCGTGAAAGGTGTCTACAATTTCATCGGCGAAGCGCACAAATCCATAAATAGCATATATGGGGTCGCGCAGTTGTTTTTCAAGACATAATATGCCAAGAGAAAAAGACGTGCTGTAAGCCTTAGTAGTGAACCGGCTTGCCTGGATGGAGACCTTATCAAAGAGTGCTTTCATGGGGGTATTAATTTACGGACACTTTTGTATTTCGTGTGGTATCGACGCGATTATTCTTTTTATAATTTTTTATAATTTCCCTTGCTACAATCTGGCCCGAAATTATCGCCGGTGGCATTCCGGGACCTGGCACCGTTAGCTGACCTGTATAAAACAAATTGTTAATCTTTTTGTTTACAATAGCCGGTTTTAAATTTGCCGTTTGCCGTAAAGTATTCGCCAACCCATACGCATTACCCTTATAGGCATTGTAATCTTTTATAAAGTCTTTATGCGCATAACTTTTTTTATAGACAATATGCGGCCTGATAGATTCCCCGATTAAAATTTCCAAACGATTCATCACCATCTCGAAATATTTTTCACGAATAGATTCTTCGTCCATCAGTGCGGGCGCAACGGGGATTAGAATAAACAGGTTTTCACTTCCCTGGGGCGCTACGGAGATATCTGTTTTAGAGGTGCACGAAACATAAAACAACGGGGCAGTTGGCCATTTGGGATCATCATAAATCTCTCTGGCGTGTAGGGTGAGATCCTCATCGAAAAAAAGCGTGTGATGAAGAAGATTTTTTACTGGTTTGTTTAAGCCCAGATAGAAGATCAAACTGGAAGGGGCCATTACTCTTGAATCCCAATATTCTTCTGTATACCTTTTTTTCTCCTGAGCAACGAGATCTTTCTCAACATGATGATAGTCTGCACCAGCCACAATATAATCAGCGGGGAAAAAAATTCCGTTTGCCCACAATCCGTTAGCCTTCCGGGAATCGGTTTCGAGTTTGGACACAGGACTGTTAAATTTAAATTTCACGCCTTGTTCTTCAGCCAGATGAACCATCGCCTCTATGATCTTGTGCATCCCTCCCATAGGATACCAGGTACCTAAAGCCATGTCAGCGTAATTCATGAGGCTATAAAGCGCGGGGGTATTTTCCGCTGTGGCCCCTAAAAACAAAACGGGAAATTCAAGAAGCTTAATTATTTTCGGGTGCTTGAAAAATTTCCTTACGTATTTTGAAAGCGATTGAAAAACATGAAGTTTGAACAGCCCTTTCGCAAGGTCCACATCAAAGAACTCACTCATCGACAGCCCTGGTTTGTAAACCAGATTTTGAATGCCAATGGCATATTTATGCTCTCCTTCCTTGAGGAACTTCAACAAATGCTTGCTGCTCCCTGGTTCAAGATTTTCAAACAATTGACAGAGAGGCTCTATTCCCGCCGGGATGTCAAGGTAATCTCCCTTTCCAAAGTAAATCCGATAGGAAGGATCGAGTCTTTTAAGGTCGTAATAATCGGAAGGCTTTTTTTTAAAATGTTCAAAGAATTTTTCGAAGACATCAGGCATCCAGTACCAACTCGGCCCCATGTCAAACACAAATTTTTCCGCCTCAAACTTTCTTGCGCGTCCCCCTGGGGTTGCATTCTTTTCAAATAGCGTAACGTCAAAGCCTTCTTTCGCAAGACATGCAGCCGCGGATAAACCGGCAAAACCAGCACCAATGACAGCTACTCTTTTTATCATGGAAGGCAATCAGGGTATGTGAAAATCAAAATAATTAAAGAAGTTTCTTTTGTATCTCTTTTCTGGCGTGGAAGATACGGTTCTTTACTGTTCCAATGGGAATGCCAAGATGATCAGCGATCTCATGATACTTATAGCCGGAAGTGTGCAGTTTAAAGGGTGTTCTCAACTCCTCTTTCAATTCCTCTACATTTTTCCAGATATCCTGATATTCATATCGCGTTTCTGGTCCACTGAATGTATGTTTGTCCTCTACATTTAAAAAATACAATTCGGTAGTAGTGTCTCGGCTCGTTCTGGCACGTTGATTTTTTCTATAGTTATTAATGAACGTGTTCCGCATGATGGTATACAACCAGCCTTTCAGATTAGTATTTTCTCTGAATTTATCTTTATACATCAGCGCTTTCAGAATAGTATCCTGAACCAAATCGGAAGATTCTTCCTGGTCCGAAGTGAATTTTCTGGTAAAAGTTTTCAAAGTACTGCCCAGAGCAGCAATCTGAAGGCTAATTTCTTGCGTTTCCATTGTTTAATGATATTATGTTAATCATAAACAAATATACGCTTTATTACATATTTTGTTATATTTTGTCTAATATTTATTTTTAAAGATTAGACAAAACTAGCGATTGATGATGTTTGACTTCAATTCCGTCACATTTTTGAAGAGCCGGATCCGGTCGAAACGGCACTTATAATCCAGATGCTGTACCTGGAAACCTGAAACCAGGATTCTGGAACAGGGAAAATCAACCGCGAGCAAGTCTAAATATTCTTCTATTGTAAACCTGGATACCGCAGTAGTGATTGACGTTACGATCATATCAGGATAATGGGTGGCATATATTTGTTTCAAATCCTGATGTGGAACCGCCTGGCCTAAATAGAAAGTTCTGTACCCAGCTTTCCTTAATAAGTAGTGATAAAAAAGCAGCCCTATTTCATGCAGCTCTTTCTCTGCCAGGAATAAGAGCACTTTCCTTGAGTTACTGGACGGGAGGGTTAACGCATCAATGGCAACAATCAATTTTTGCCTGATGAGATTTGAAATAAAATGTTCCTGAGCAGGCGAGATATTGTTAGTCTGCCAGAGTATACCTATTTTTTCAAGGAAGGGGTAAACGATGCTTATAAAGGTGTGTTCAAAATCATATCGAAGAATTAACGAAGAGAGTGTCTTTTCGAACTTTTCTTCATCGAGGTCAATCATGGCAACCGTAAGCTGGTTGATATGAATGGAGTTATCACTTATACTTTTGCTGATGTCAAGGATCTTTTCACTGATTTCTTCCTCTGACATTTCAGATATTTTTGAAATCTTGATCCCGTTATTGTTTAACAGCGAAACATTAATTATTTTCTTAAGATCTTCATCAGAATAAAGCCGGATATTGGTGTTCGTGCGCTTAGGCTCAATGACGCTGTAGCGCTTTTCCCAGATGCGAATGGTGTGGGCTTTAATTCCCGAGAGTTTTTCCAGTTCTTTAATAGAATAAATGCCCATCATGCAAAGATTTAACCACCATAACAGCTCGCAGGTACAATTGTTTTTCAGTTGATGTGATAATGATAACTTTATTTTATGTCAGCAGATGTCTTAAAGGTAGGAAAAGAATGGTTTCAGAAAATGGGTTGGAACCCATTTACCTTTCAGCTTGAAGCCTGGCAGGCATACCTTGATGGCAAAAGTGGATTAGTCAACGCACCCACGGGGAGCGGGAAAACCTACTCGCTGATGATGCCCCTTGTGCTGGAATTCATTCAAAATTATCGCACACAAACCGCTATCAAAAATGCGGGTTTACAGGCTATTTGGATAACCCCGATCAGAGCTCTTTCAAAAGAAATAGAGATTTCAGCCAATCGCCTCATTGAAGGACTAGACCTATCTATGAAGATAGGCGTGCGTTCAGGTGATACTTCGTTGAAAGAAAGAACCCGGCAGAAATTAAAACCGCCACAACTGCTTATCACAACACCGGAAAGTCTTCACCTTTTACTGGCCCAGAAATCTTATCCGGACTTTTTTAAGGATGTGAAAGTGTTGATTGCAGATGAATGGCACGAGCTTATGGGATCAAAAAGGGGAGTGCAGGTTGAACTTGCTCTTTCAAGACTGAAAGCAGTGGCCCCACAACTGAAGGTCTGGGGTATCTCTGCGACGATTGGAAATATGGAGCAGGCACTCGAAGCTTTGCTGGGTAGTTATTATAAGGACGGAAAATATAAGGTGATTCGTGCTGACATTAAAAAGCGGGTGGAAATTATTTCCGTTATTCCCGATTCGCTCGAACGGATGCCGTGGGCAGGTCATCTGGGGATCCAGCTACTGGATAAAGTTGTTGACATTGTCAGAAAAAGTAACAGTACGCTAATCTTTACCAACACGCGATCCTTTGCTGAGATTTGGTATCAGCGAATGCTGGAAATGGCCCCGGAGTTTTCCGGGCTTATCGCGATGCATCACGGTTCTATCAGTCAGGAATTAAGGAATTGGGTGGAGGAGAAACTCCACGAGGGAAAACTCAAAGCGGTGGTCTGCACTTCCAGTCTGGACCTCGGTGTGGACTTCAGGCCCGTAGAAACCGTCATCCAGATTGGGGGTCCGAAAGGTGTCGCGAGGTTCCTTCAAAGGGCTGGCCGAAGTGGTCACCAGCCCGGCGCAGTCAGCAGAATTTATTTTGTCCCAACCCACTCCCTGGAGTTAATGGAAGCAGCGGGGATAAGGGAAGCAATCACCAGGAACATTATTGAAGACAGGGTTCCCTATATCCGTTCCTTTGACGTGTTAATACAATATCTCATTACCCTTGCGGTGTCTGATGGCTTTGAACCGGATAAGATCTACGAAGAAATATTAGGGACATTTAGTTTCTCCAGCGTTTCTGAAGATGAATGGATCTGGATCCTGAATTTCATAACCACCGGGGGTGACTCCCTTCAGGCATACGATGAGTACCGAAAGGTGGTAATTCGCAATGGGATATACAAAGTAGAAAGCCGGACACTGGCGATGAAGCATAGGCTTTCCGTTGGAACGATTGTAGGCGATACCGCCCTGTTCGTTAAATTTGTTACTGGTAAATATCTGGGTACCATTGAAGAAAGTTTTATATCCAGGTTAAATCCGGGCGATGTATTCTGGTTTGCGGGAAAGAGCCTTGAAATGGTCCGCATTAAAGAGATGGAGGTACATGTTAGAAAATCAAACAAAACAAAAGGAATAGTGCCCTCCTGGATGGGAGGAAGGATGCCCCTCTCATCACAGATGAGTGAGATGATTCGGTTTAAGATTGACGAGGTCGTGCGGGGGGTGGAGTTCGACGAAGAAATGAAATTTCTTAAACCGCTCTTCAAGCTTCAGCAACACCGTTCACACCTTCCCGGCAAAGATGAATTCCTGATCGAATATTTTAAAAGCACTGAAGGCTATCATGTGTTGTTGTATCCGTTCGAAGGGCGCTTCGTGCACGAAGGTATGGCCGCATTGATAGCCTTCCGCATATCGCAGATTCAGCCAATCAGTTTTTCGATTGCCATGAACGACTATGGATTTGAATTGTTATCGGATCAACCTATCCCTATCGATGAGGCGGTCGAGACTAACATGCTCGGAGTAGAAAATCTTTTGACTGATATTCAGGCCAGCATTAATTCGACTGAAATGGCGCGCCGAAAATTCAGGGACATTGCTGCCATCAGCGGACTTGTATTCAAAGGTTATCCTGGCAAGCCAGTGAAAGACAGGCACCTCCAATCATCTACCCAACTTTTTTTCAATGTTTTCAACGATTACGAAGCGCACAATCTTTTGCTGCGACAGTCATATGAAGAGGTTTTGGATTTCCAGCTTGAGGAAGCCCGTCTTCGACGGGCATTGGAAAGGATTGCCAAACAAAAAATCATCATCACTCATCCGGAGAAACCGAGTCCTTTCGCATTTCCGATTATCGTCGACCGGTTGCGTGAAAAACTGACCAGCGAAAAACTGGAGGACAGGATTAAGAAGATGGCGCTGCAGTATTCAAAATAAACCTACACGGTAACGCCTCCCTGAGACCTGTCATTGTAAGTCAACGTTCCGACGCAAGTCGTAATGTGTTGACGAAGCAATCCCCCTGCAAAAAAGTCGTCAACACAAGACGGAAACAATAAGCTATGAAATTGGATCCGGGCCGAAGCGAGGCGCTTTGTCGAACTGGATTTATGGGATTAATGGATGGCCTTTATTCCTTTTATTCAGGAACGAGATAGGGATTAAACGCGATCTCCCAAAGATTATGATCAACGTCTTCCACATACGCACTGTATCCTCCCCAGAACACTTTTTGAGGACTTTTTAATACATGGACCCCACGTGATTGGAGTTCTGACACCAATTCATCCACCTCCTTTTCCGAACGTACATTATAAGCCATGGAAAATTTCTTAAACCCCGAACCTGCACCTGCGACTTGCGCGTCTTCAGCTAAAGCATGAGCCGGAAAAAGCGCAAGCTGAATGCTGTTGAGCTGAAAGAAAATGATATCATCTGAACTAGCGGGCAAGGGAATCCATCCAAACTTTTCCTCGTAAAATGCGCGGGATTTTTTAAGATCTGAAACACCTAGGGTGATGATGGTTATGCGCTGTTCCATAAATGAAGTTAACGATTCCAGATAACAGAAAACTAAAATATGGAGCGAAATAGTAGGAATAATGTGCCGGCCATGATCATCACGACAGGCAATGTCAGGAACCATGCCATCAAGATATTTCTAATCGTATCGCCCTGTAAATTTTTCACACCCTTACTTGCCACCATGCTTCCCGCAATGCCTGACGACAAAACGTGAGTCGTACTTACCG
>JBDSIM010000306.1:0-9595 GCA_039917935.1 Cyclobacteriaceae bacterium
GGCTGTATTTAATAGCATTGTCAATAAGGTTTGTAAACAGTTGTGAAAGTTGAATACGCTGTCCATTTATGGTAGGAAGATTTTCATGTTCTATGATGGCTTGTTTTTCAAGGATCCTTAGGTTGAGATGGCTTTTTGATTCTTCAACAATCGTATTCAAATCGCAGGAAACAATATTTAACTCGGTTGTATCGGTACTGGAAAATCAAGAAGCGAAACAATGAGGTCTTGCATGCGCTCACTTGACGCTATGATGCGATTAAAATAATCCTGTGTTTTATCTGAAAATATTTCCACTTCAATAATGCGCTTGCTGAACATCTGAATCTTTCGCAAAAGCTCCTGCAAATCGTGGCTGGCAATATAGGTGAATGATTTAAGTTCTGCATTTGCGTTTTCAAGTTCAAAGTTTTTTAATTCAAGGGTTTGATTCATTTGTCCTAATTGCTTTGTTTTAATAGCTAATTCTTCCGTGCGCTCGAATACTTTTTTTTCTAATTGCTTTTCGTTTTCCGCTATCTGTTCTTCAATCTTTTTTCTTTCCGTAATATTTGTAAATACGATGGCTACTTTATTGCTTCCTTTATTTTCAAAGGGAAAAGCATACACATCAAACCAACGACCTAAAATATCAGCCTTTTGCGAAAACCTTATAGGCTGCTGGGTTAACGCCACCTTTCCGTAGGTATCAAACCAAAAATTATCTAAATCGGGCATCAGTTCCTTTGCCGTTTTATTAATAACATTTTGCAAACCGGTCTGCTGGCTGAATACCGGGTTGCATTCAAGAATAAGGTAATCCAATGGTTTATTTTCTCCATCAAAAATCATTTCAATTATGCACACCCCCTGATCCATGGATTCAAATAAGCCACGAAATTTTTGTTCACTTTCTTCAATTTGTTTTTTTGCCAACACCTGTTCGGTTACTTCGGTGGCAAGTATAGTAATGCCTGTTATACTATTGTCAACTTCAGTATAGGGTTGATATACAAAATTGTAATATACGGGTTCTTCTTTTCCGTTGCGGATAAGAGTGACTTTTGTTTCGTATCCATAATAAGGTACACCTGTGGTATAAACCTGTTGAAGCAATTGTGGAAATCCCTGGTCTTCTATTTCAGGCATCACTTCAAGGAGAGGCTTTCCAATTATATTTTCCCCTTTTCCCCAGCTAGCTAAAAGTGGATCATTGGCAAAGGTTACTATCATATCCGTTCCTTTTAAAATCCCAATTGCCATAATAGATTGCGAAAGGATATTGCTGAAACGCTTTTCGCTTGCTTCAATTTGTCTTTTTGCAAACACAGATCCGGTCATCTCTGTTGCAAGCACTGTTATGCCTGTAATGGTATCATCCACATCCCTGTATGGTTGATAAATTAAATTGAAATAACATTCTTCCTCTTTTCCATTGCGATTGATAATGGCTTTGATTTCGTTTGTTGCAAAAGCTACACCCGTAGTATAAACATCCAGCAGAAGTTTTGGAAAGGGCTGGTCTTTTACTTCGGGCAGAAATTCTAATAAGGATTTGCCAATCACATTTCCTTTTCCCCACATTTTAAGCATGGGTTCATTAGCAAAAGCAACTACCATTTCTGGTCCTTCAAAAATGCAAATTCCCATGAGAGATTGCATAAGCATATTGCTGAAACGCTTTTCGCTTGCTTCAATTTGTTTGCGGGTTTCCACCTGTTCCGTTACATCATAAGCAAAAACCAAAATACCTTCTCTTTCACCTTTGTCATTTGTAAATGCCTGATAAGTGAAATTCACATAAAACTGTTCGTGTTTTCCATTGCCTTTATCCACCATAACGGGCATTTCTTTTCCAATAAATGTTTCGCCCGTGTTATATACATTATCAAGCAGCTCAACAAAGCCCTGCCCTGCTACTTCGGGTAGTGCTTCAAGCAACGTTTTATCTATAATATTACGGTTGCCAATAAGCTCTAGGTAGGCAGGGTTGGCAAATTCGAATACATAATCCGATCCTTTGAGAATGGCAAGCATGGCAGGTGCTTGTGTAAAGAAATCGTGCAGCAACTTGCGCTCCTTTTCTGAACGCTTTTTACTTGCTTCAATTAATTTGCGGGCATTCACAGCTTCTGTTACTTCCGTTCCTATTGATATGATGCGGTAAATTTTATTATCCAAATCGTGCAATGGCTGATACAGCCAATTGAAATAAGCCGTGTCTGGTTTTCCTGTGCGTTTAAGTTGAATGGGTATTTCGTTGGCAATAAAAGTTTCAACCGTAGTATATACATCGTTGAGTATTTTTTTTTAACTTGTCCTCCAATTCAGGTAAACTATGAAAAAGAGGTTTATTGATTACCTCCTCGTATGATTTTCCCCAAATTTCGAGTGCTGTTCTATTAATTGTGTCTACAATAAAAGAAGGACCTTGAAATGTGTTAATAAGCACTGGTGCCTGCAATATGAGGTTGGGGAATTTAGCATCATCTGTTTCAATTTTTCTCCTAGCGATTGCCTGTTCTGTAATATCCTGAAGTGTTCCGTTAAAACGGTAAGCCGTTTTATCATCTCTAAACCACGCTCTTCCTTTGGCTCTAATAATACGTTCCTGTTTTGTTACTGGGTTTATGATAACGTATTCAATATCATAAAGCCCACCCGATTCGAATTGTAAAGCTTTTTGTATAGCATCCGCAACACGGCTCCTGTCTTTTTCAACCATCACATCTATTACCAGTGGAAAGTCAGCCTCCATTTCACGCGGCAGGCCAAACCAATCTTTAAGTCGGTTGTTGCTAATAAATTTATTTGTTAGCGGATTAAAATCCCAGGTGCCTAATTCTGTTGCTTCAATTGCAAACTCTAACTGATCATTGGTTTCTATTAATTTTTTAAGATTGTTGACTTTCTCCGTGGTTTCAATGCAGGTTACAAGTACTCCGGCTGTCTTATCGCTTTCGTCTTTAACGGGGCTGAATGTCCAATACGCATCCTTCATTTCTCCTTCCCGGTACAGGGGAATAAACTGGTCTTCACTCCAAGTGGCTTCACCCTCCGTAAGCACTTGATCAATTGGAGGTTTTACAATGTGCCATGTTTCAGGCCAAGCTTCTTCGCCTTTCATCCCCAATATTAAAGGGTGCTTTCCATCATTACCCAGACTGAAGCGGTAGGCATCGTTGTAAAAACCAACCAGGTCGGGACCCCAAAATAAAAAATTGGAAAATTTCGAGTTAAGCAAAATGCTAACTGTAGTACGAAGGCTTTGTGGCCATTTATCTGCCGGGCCAATGAATGAAGATTCCCAGTCGTATGCCCGCATTAAAGCTCCCATTTCGCCACCGCCTGAAAGAAATTGCAAAGATTTAGTCATTGAATTTTGTTTACTACAATTGTCCAAACAAATTTGTTGAATACCTGCTCGTAAGATTTTTCAAAAATTCCGAGGTTGTGCTAATAACTTCATTGACTATGAATGGCTCGTCCGTTGCAAAAGTATTATGAAGGATTTGCCAATAATCCTGTTGTTCTATGTAAGGAAAAAGTTCCCGTATGGGTTTTTCAATCATGATTTTTCTGTCAACCCCTTTTCGTAAGCTACGTTTGCAAATTCAAAAAAGTGTGTGTCCTTTAAAAATGGCAATGCATGTGGGTGGAGATTCCGCCTAATGAGACCACTGAAAGTTAATTCAAAAATTGTAGTCTTGTCAATATCGATTTTTCGGTTAGTGATTGCCGTGGTTTTCTAGTTTTCTTTTCCGGTCAATTCGTCGGTTAATATAACCCTTTTTTTACGCATCGGCTCGCCCCTAAGTTCGACTCGATGGGCGTCATGGATAATCCGGTCGAGGATGGCGTCGGCAATTGTTTGTTCGCCGATCACTTCATGCCATTTATTGACCGGAACCTGCGATGTAAAGATGGTCGATCCCTTAACATGACGATCCTCAATGATCTCCATCAGTAACTGAGGGCAAACCAGTCGTAACTCATTCTGTCTGGGACGTGCAAGGCGAAATTGTAACACAATATAAAAAGATCCTCTACACGCTTGAATCACAATCAGAACATCCTCTTGCCGATGCTGTTGTGACTAAACTGAAAGAAGAAGGTGTCAACGGCATATCACTCGATAGTTTGAAAGCCTGACAGCCCGTGGTGTAAAAGGGAAAATAAACGGAACAAGTTATTTCATTGGAAATAGAAAACTTCTAGATGAGAACAATATAACGATCATGACAATATAAAATCACAAGCATCAAAACTACAGCGTGAAGCAAAAACAGTTGTATACTTCACTAATCAGGAGACCGTACTTGCATTGATCGCAATAGCAGATAAAATTAAAGCTACTTCAAAAGCTGCCATCCAGTCATTAAAAAATAAAGGCATTGATGTTTTCATGCTTACTGGTGACAATGAACAAACTGTTAAGGCTGTTGCAAATCAGGTCGGCTTGAAACATTACAAAGCAGAAGTTCTCCCCTCTGATAAATCTGAATTTGTAAAACAACTTCAACAACAAGGTAAAGTCGTAGCAATGGTGGGAGATGGAATTAATGACTCACATGCGCTGGCACAAGCCGATGTAAGTATAGCAATGGGTAAAAGTTCGGATATAGCAATGGACGTTGCTAAAATGACGTTGATCACTTCTGATCTACAATCAATTCCCAAAGCGCTAAGTCTTTCAACTAAAACAGTAACGGGCATCAGACAGAATCTATTCTGGGCCTTCATTTACAATGTCATAGGAATTCCTTTAGCTGCGGGCATATTGTATCCGGTGAATAGTTTCTTACTTGATCCGATGATCGCTGGTGCTGCTATGGCCTTGAGCTCGGTAAGTGTAGTTGGGAATAGTTTGCGATTAAAGGTTGCCAAAATTTAAAAAGTGCACTAAGATGTCTCGTATAATTATATAAATCTTCCCCGGAATTTTATAAAGCTTAGAGTTAACCAATAACGTTTATTTGAATAGATATAAATACTGAACAATGGAAACGATTAAATTTAAGACAACCATAAAGTGTTCGGGATGTGTTGCAAAAGTAACACCATTTTTAAATGAAGCTTTAGGTGAATACAATTGGGAAGTAGACTACAACAATTCGTCAAAGGTTTTGACAGTAGTTGGAGAAAATGATCAAGCAAAAGTTGTAGAGGCTGTTGAGAAGGCAGGGTATAAGGCAGAAGTTATAACTTACTAATATATTTTCTTCAAGCTGGCTCGAAACTCTGAGCCAGCTTTTTTTGGTCATTAGCCTCTTATAGACGGCCGTTTAGTGCCACTCGCCTTCTGAAAAAATAAATCGGATAAGTGGGCACATTACTCTACGCTATCGGCATTTTTCCTGTCCATCCTCATTTCCCATACCACAGTCCTTATACCAGTTTCTATTCACAATTAAACCGTCCGATCATCGCAGGACGAAGTACTCTTTCCAATTTCTGAAAATGCACCTGAACGATTTTGCATTTTTCAAAACAGGCTGTTCGTGGCATGAAAATAGGGTAATTGATATGAGATATGGCTTTTTTATACTCTCTAGATAACACACGCTTTGCAGCATACATCAAGGCCAAGAGTAGTCCATTTCAAGGAGTACTCCACTTCAAGTAAATGGTATACTGGAATTCATCCTTTCTTCTTTTAAAGTGAATTTACACTTTGAGTCCATTTATGAAACACTTGAAAAAAACTGATTAAAATCAGTTCGTAAGAAAATTAATATCAGTCATTCAATGCCACTGTTTGTTCACATTTGTACTTTAGAAATTAAGCCAATTAACATGAAAAATCGAATAGTTTTATTGACTATTTTTTCTCTAACAACCCTTTTTGCTTTTGCGCAAAATAGTGGCGTATACTTAAGCGCTTCTGATTTCTCTTCCGCCAAACTCGCTTATGAAATTAATTGCTCAACTGAGAAACATAAGATCAAGCTTAATGAATTCTTAAACCAGGATTACATTACTGTCGTACACGACAAGCAATCGCAAAAATTGCTAAAGAAGGAAATCTTTGGCTACAAAGATTGTGATAATCTTACTTACAGGTTCTCAGACAAGAGTCACTACGTAATCGTAAATCCCACAGAAGAGATTCTTTTGTATAAGCACACCATTGATGGATCTAAAAATCAGAAGGCAGAAGTACACTACTACTTCAGTGTTTCTGGCGCAGCAATAAGTAAAATCAATAACCAACATAGCTGCTATTTGGTATCTATACAAAATTTAGACACAAACAATTATGAAAACAAAATCAATTTAATGATCATGCCGATGGTATTCGAATTTTCATTGGTAAACGCTTAAAATGCTACAAAGAAAAGGGAATTACCTCCCAAACACAGAGGCAGGCATCCACAACTCCAGGCTGACGGTACTGTTATAGATGATGATGGTAAACCTCTTGGTTCCATTAAGAATGGAAAAGTATGTGACGTAACTGGAAAGGTTATCGGCGTGATTTCCGGTCATGGCGATGTAACCACTGCAAGCGGTAAAATGGTTGGCAAAATCGAAAAAGATGGCAGCTTTCAAATCTATGAAAGGACATGTAGTTACAACTGATCCTTATGGAGTAGTAAAAGTTTCGGGAAAAGAAGTTGCAAAAGTTGCCGCGGGATACAAAGACAAATCTCATGGATGCGCCCTTCATTGTTTCTTCAGCGCTGAAAATGAAGATGTTAAGGAGATAGATGAGGAGATCAAAATTGAGTATTGTTCAACATTAACAAGGATAGGTGTGAAAAAGCTGGTTGATGCAAACGTAGATGACTTAATTGGAATGCAGGCTTATAGAATATGGTACTTAACGATGACAAAGAAAAGATATAGAAATTATTTAATCACTTAATCAATAAAGATTATGAAAAAGATAAATGGAACAATCGTCCTTATGTTGGTCGCATCAGTAATAGCAGCACAGGAGAATATCCCGACTAAATTAAGAATAGGCCTCTATGCTAATGGGGGGATCAGCTCGCTCGTACAAGGCATGGGCATGAATATGAACATGTATAGCAGTGGATATGGAAGTATGTATGGAAATAACATGACGATGTATGATTACATGGGCTCAGTGGGAGGCGGAATAAGCCTCACTGTTCCGTTCCACCAACAATGGTCGTTCGTGGGAAACCTGGGTTACATGAATCGTGGAGCCCGGTACGGAGATATGTATTCTTCATCCTCCAGTTTGCACTATCGGCTCTCTTACCTGGACGCGTGGGTGTTTGGCCAGTACAATAACCTGCCAAAAGGCCCTGTAAAATTTACAGCATCTCTCGGGTTTACGCAAAGTACGTTGTTGACAGCCGAAAACAAAACAGATCAAACAGATACGCTTAATAGAAGCATGATGGACAATACCCGTAGCGTCGATGTCGGCATGGTGTTAGGACCCGGATTGGAGTTTGGCCTAAAGAGAGGGGCAGCTATTCAAGCCAGGCTATTATATAACTATGGCTTCATGAATGTTTTCAAAGGTATGTATTACGAAAGTGGTATGCACTCCAACAATGCTGTATTTCTGTTACAGGTTGGTTATCTCTTCAAATAATACAGTATGAGATTTATTGTTTTTTCAATTTTTTTAATGAGTTTGTCTTGTTGGGCACATGCCCAAACAAACAAATGATCAGCCAATATACACCGAAGAGAACGCTTCGGCTGGCGGTCAATCAACGGTTCTGGATTCTGAATCTCAAAAAAATGTTGTCCAGGTTGCCATGGCTTCACCTGATCATTCAACCCTCGTAAAAGCTGTTAAAGCAGCCGAACTTGTTGATGCCCTCTCAAATGCCGGACCTTTTACCGTTTTTACACCGCTCAATGATGCTTTCAATAAACCTTCTGAAGGCACGGTTGAAGGCCTCCTAAAGCCGGAACAGAAGGAACACCTTCAGGATATCTTACAATTTCATGTAGCTGTTGGCGTTTATAGAACTGAAAACCTACGCGATGGTCAGGTGCTTGGTATGGTGAATGGCAAAAATGTGGCCTTTCATGTGCGTGATGGAAAAACAACCATAAACGGAGCCAATATTATTGCTTCTATACCTTCTTCAAATGGTGTCGTGCATGTTATCGATGCCGTATTGATTCCAAAGTAATTCCATTTTTATCTGGAAATAATATGACAAAAATCATTTTGCCGCTCCCGAAACACGGAGACAAAATGCCGGAATATTTGTCAATCAGCAGATCAGGTTTGATGATAGGAGTCCCCAGACCCGGAAGAAATGTTTATGTGAATGCCATTTTTAAATTTTAAAAGAGTGATATAATAATGAAAAAAGATATTACAACACGGGAAGATATTCAGTTACTGGTTGATAAGTTTTACGACAAAGTAAAGGCAGATGGGTTATTAGGCCCGGTATTCAGTCATGTAAACTGGCCGAATCACCTGCCTGTTATGTATGATTTCTGGAGTTCAATGCTATTGGGTGATCAAACCTACAAAGGCAACCCCTTGCAGAAACATCTACCCCTTCCCATTCAGCCTGAACATTTCGATCAATGGTTAACCCTTTTCAAAGAAGCCGTAAAAGAAAATTTCACAGGAGAAAAAGCGAAGAGGTTATGTCACGTGCCGTAAGTATCGCGGGAATATTTCAGTTTAAGATGGGATTGACGGTAGGAGGATAAGGGTATAGGGGAAATAGGGTGTTTGGTTGAAGTCTCCCAATAACTTCAAACTTTAAACTATAAGAGACTCATGACGGCAAAGAAGTGAAAGGCACTTCCGGCTAAAACCCAAAGATGCCAGATGCTGTGGTTGTACCGGATTCTTTTGGTTACATAAAAGAAAGTTCCGATGGTATAGGCCAGACCTCCAGAAACTAATAACGTAAAACCCGTCGGCGATAAAAATTCATACATTGGTTTTATCGCTACCATGACCATCCACCCTGTCACTATATAAATCAACACCGAAAGCCATTCAAACTTCCCGGTAAACAACGACTTAAGAATAATACCGAGTATAGCGCAACCCCAGACGGTTCCCAGCATAGTCCAGCGCAACCATCCATCCAGGATTGTCAGGCAAAAAGGTGTATACGTACCTGCAATGAGCAGGAAGATGGCCATGTGATCAAATTTTCTAAAAAGATTTGCTGCCCGGGTACGGCTCAGGCTATGATAAAGTGTTGACATCAGATACAGCAGCACCAGGGTAATCCCATAAATAGAAAAACTTATTTTGGAGCCTTCATTAGCGTAAATAATCAAAAATACAAGCGCTATTAAGGCCAGGATAGCCCCTATTCCATGCGTTATGGCATTGGCGATCTCTTCACGCATTGCTGTTTTTACCGGCGACTTAACGGAATGTTCTGTACCCATCTCTAGAATTGAATTGTTAAAATAATAAAGCAAGATCGCCATAATTATTTTCCTGAATTATGATTTAAATCAGGTTTGAGGTTTCATCGCCCAAGTCCCGCTTGCGCGTAAAGAGTTTTCAGCGGCCGCTGATGCGCAACAAATCCTCGTGCTCAAATTTATCCATCCGAAACCAAGTAGAAGCAAGACCCACACGTCTGGGGCTGACTAAAAAGGAAAATTTTTACATTTTCCCGTTTTTTTCAAAACTCAG
>JBDSIM010000307.1:0-6749 GCA_039917935.1 Cyclobacteriaceae bacterium
GCTTTGGCAGTCCGTCTTTGCATAGTATTTTTGGTTAAAGACCTGCACCACGCAGTGTCACAACAAAAATACTGGTAAGAGTTGGGCGGGAAAAGATGTACTTGATAGCGTGCTTACAAAGGCACTCCATTTAGGAGGCATCCGGTTTATGAAGTAGGCTTTCTTTTCTATGATCGTTTGCAAATAGTGTTGGGTAACAAAACCCAAATCCCGAAGCAGCAAATCATTAGCTTGTACATCGTCAAGAATTTTGCTTGAGTAGCGCTGATCATTTTCAGTGGTCTTGGTAAACTCTAAATATTGCCAATGACCATTTTTCAGATCAAATGCATATTGCAGATTCATCAAAGCGTTAGCCGGCCTGCATCCTTGAAAGCCAGGATAATCCTGAACTAAATGTCCGGGAATAGAGAATTTGCAAGAATCCCCTATTAATATCCGGTTAAAAGGACCCCACAAAGATCCATGAACCAGGGTAGGGTGATCAGCCAACTGCTCAGCCAAAACAGCTTTTAAAAAATCTACACTATTTTCATTAAACCTCTTATGGAGAGCTACTTTACTATATTGCTTTTGATGTTGTTGACTCAGATCATTACAACAATCCTGCAAGCTTACCTGAGAGTGATCTAACTGACTAAACATGAGAGTATCCACAAACTCATGGGCCGATAATTTAGATTGACGTTGTGTGAAATGATGTTTACGGGCTAAAACTTCCAAACGTTCCTCAGAGAAACATCGGGTGATATTGTTACTTAACTGAATGCCTTGTCGCTTTTTAAACAGTTCAGAATTGAACTTAAATAGATCTTTTCCCTATAATAATCGTATCTTTGAAAAACGAAAAAGGCGGCAAAATAACTAGCAACCGCCTTTTTCAAATACAAAATAACTAATACAAATATGGGAAAAACTAATCAACTCTTCCCTCCCGGGAGGAGTGTCCCCCATTCACAAATCTGTTGACCCCTCCATTAACCCACATCTCTTAGGTTAACGGCTATGGCCAGTGGTCGGGCAGGCTATTAAATTGTGGAGATACTTTTTGGTAGTAAGACATCATGGACTCATAACCTCTCCTGACTAATCTGTCCAGTGTGATTGTTGTGCCTAAAATAGGACTTTGCGCAACCGCCCATCCACTCATTCTTGTCCTGCTCCACGCATAGGCCTGACCGTTGCGAATTCCCAGACGTATCAGATTCTTTCTTCTACGATCTGGTTTCTTCCAGTCTTCCCAGATGCAATACCTCAGTCTGCTGCGAAGCCGGCCTGATGAGCATTGCGACCGGGGCGGAAACCATAGCTGCGGTCTTTAAATTCCGGTCTTAAATTTTAAACTGATCACCTGATGGGTTGCTTGCTGTAACAAACGATCTACAACGGAAGGAACGCCAAGGAGGCGTTGTGTTCCATCCTCTTTCGGTATTGCTACCCCTAAGATGGGTTGAGCGATATAACTCCCGGAACGTATCGCGGTCACAATTGAATCACGGTGTAATTTCAGGTGTGCCGGTAATTCCTTCACCGACATACCATCCACCCCTGCCGAACCTTTGTTGGCAATCACTCCTTTGCACGCTCTACGAATGTTCCTTGGATTTAAAATCTGCTCAATCATCTTTTACAAATTTGTTTCTCTGTTCCGCTTATCATAAGGCTAACCAGCAACTCGGATACTTCCTTTAACATTGCTTGCATCCTTACAGCATTTGGAACAACTTAATGTTTAGTCCTTCGTTGATTCGTGAGACCTCCATCTTTATCCTTCCGGCGATGGCTCGTTACTGTCAACTACTATGACTTCTGCTGACTTCTGCTGACTTCTCCCGATGTTCCAGACACCAGGAGATCTCCCCAGAGCCTGTCCGGCTTTCGACGGATAAGGCGTTTATCCTTCGATCTATCCCTGCTGCACCTGCCTGCACGTAGCCGTTTCGGCGAAGGCAGGTCTGCAGAATCGGACTAATGCACCTGAAGGGCGTGACCATGATGTGCTGACTTACCCGTCCGAGACTGCCTCATATGTCCGCCAGCTGGCGGATTCGTCAGTACAGATCTTTGCAGTCCTGCTTTCTTCAGTTCGCGGATCACTCCGCACAACCTTGCAGCCCTCCTTCGCAGAAGCTTCGGTGGGGGAACTTGCTAATGCGCATCGATGCAGTGCACATAGGGGACTTGCACCCTTTGGACAATCTATTTACATTTCCTGCTGGAATGTAACACGCCATACCGGGCGCACACATTGTGCATATTTCATTGCGGGGGTTCAGTGCTGCATTGTAGTTTTAGTTTCTTAATTTAGCTCACACACGTGGGACAGTTTCGAAGCAGGTCGCTAAAGCCATTCCTTCGTCATTTGGCTTTAGCTCCTAATCCCCGCCACGCTTTATACACTCACGTTGGTGGCAATGTGGACGGACAATGAAGTCATCTAACGGGTGACACTCTACTAAAAAAGATTTCCCACCTGGAAGTGAACGGTTAGAAAAACTATAATTAAATTCGTACAACAAAACCTCAAAGACTATGAAAATACAGATTGCAATTCTATTCGCAGGGTTAACAATATCCCTTTTCAATCAATGTTCTGAAAAAAAAGCAGAAAGTAGTACGTTAAATGCTGAGGAATTTCCTACCCCAAGCGCGACCCAGTATAATGGTTTCGAAAGTCAAATAAAATTGGGTGAGCATCTTGTAATTATTGTAGGATGCAATGATTGCCATACACCAAAAAAGATGACTGATAGAGGTCCTGTACTTGATACTACTCGATGGCTATCAGGGCATCCAGCTATGATGCCGGGAATTGATGTCGATAGAAAGGCGATGGAAAGAAAAGGTCTTGTCATAACAATGGATTTGACGGAGTGGGTTGGTCCGTGGGGAGTTTCTTACACTGCAAACCTTACCCCAGATGATACGGGCATCGGCAATTGGACAGAAGAACAATTTTTCACGGCCTTACGTGATGGAAAATATAAGGGTTTGGCAGGTTCAAGACCTTTACTTCCACCAATGCCTTGGGAGATGTATCGCAACATGACTGATAATGAAATAAGTGCAATATTTGCATATCTAAAAAGCATCAAGCCGGTAAGTAATTTAGTACCTCAGCCTCTTCCGCCTGCAAATGTAAAGTAGAAGAGTAAAATCTCATTGGAAAGACATCTGGTGACTTATGAGTCCGTGTTGTAAAATTCAAAAAGAGACAAAATACGCGCCTACGAAGGAAGTGAATGATAATGCCACGGCTTCGTGACAACGTGCACTTTGAAAAAATAGATAACGTTGGACAAGTAATGGCCGACCCTTGGTGCAATAATAAGTTTGGAAAAACCGCATAAACAACTGAACTAGTAATTAGTTGTATTAATTAGCGTAATTAAGTTTTTTTTTAAATCTTTGTTGGTGTACTTCAGTTTTTGTCCACTCGAATGGTGAAGCTTTTTTATTGTACACCTTTTCAAAATCTTTAATAGCTTGAACCAACTGCTCTTTGGAAGAAAAGCTTCGCATGACCACTGTACCCTTCGATTTCCTCAGGGCAGGCCCCTTCGATTTCCTCAGTGCAGGCAAGCGGGTCTCGTATACAGCGGTTCCCGCCAGTAGTCGGGCAGGCATTGAGTTGTGGAGATATTTTTTCGTAATGAGTAAGCATGGACTCATAACCTCTCCTGACCAGTCTGTCAATGTGATCGTTGTTCCTAGAATAGGACTTTGGGCAACTGCCCCCTTCGATTCCTCAGGGCAGGCATCGTCCCATTCTTGTTCTACTCCACGCATAGGCCTGACCGTTGCGAATTCCCAAACGTATCAGATTCTTTCTTCTACGATCCGGTTTCTTCCAGTCCTCCCAGATGCAGTACCTCAGCCTGTTGCGCAGCCAGCCGTCGAGTTCCTTGAATTTGGCCTGCATACTTGCCATACGGAAGTAATTGATCCATCCTCGCTGGATTTCTTTCAACTTTGCGATGCGTTCATCAAAAGTAGTTGGAGTGGTTTTTCGGGTGATGGCTTCAGCTTTTCCTTGAGCGTTTTCCACTTTTTATCCTTCACCACCACCTGGTATCTGCCCTTCTCCCCTTTCTTGTACGTGGGCACAAACTTGTGGCCCAGTATGGCGAACTGCACAGGTTTTCGTATACCACTTTTCTTGCGGTTGATAGGTAGTTTAAGCCTGTTCTTCAGGAACAGAAAAATACCATTGCCTACCCGGCGCGCTGCTTTCTGGCTCTTCGTATAGATACTGAAGTCGTCAGCATAGCGTACATACCGATGCCCTCTTCTTTCCAACTCCTTGTCCAACTCATGCAACATGATATTGGAAAGCAGTGGTGAGATCGGGCTTCCCTGCGGAACGCCCTTCGTGCGTTTGGTTAGCTTTCCCTCTATTTGAATCGGTGCTTTTAACCACTTGCGCAATAGGCGTAGGGTGATGGGACATTTTACCTTGCTATACAGCAGTTGCATTAGTATTCCATGAGCTATCCGCCAGCTGGCGGATAGCTTTTTAGGTCTATGTCTACAATGTAGTCATAACCCGCATGAATGTTCTTCTGCGCTTGCTGCACGGCCTGATGAGCATTGCGGCCCGGGCGGAAACCATAGCTGCGGTCTTTAAATTCCGGCTCGAATTTTAAACTGATCACCTGATGAGCACCTTGTTGTAGCATACGATCAACAACGGTAGGTGCGCCAAGCAGGCGTCTCTGCCCATTGCTCTTGGGTATTTCTATCCCTAAGATGGGTTGAGCGATATAACTCCCGGAACGTATCGACGTAGCGATTGCATCTCGGTATAATTTCAGATGTAACGGTAATTCCTTGACGGACATACCATCCACTCCTGCCGAACCTTTGTTGGCAATCACCGCTTTGCACGCTCTGCGAATATTCCTTGGGTTTAAGATCTGCTCAATCATCTTTACTACTTTGTTTCTCTGTTCCGCTTATCATAAGGCTAGTAACCAACCAGTCTTGAGCTAATGCACCTGAAAGGGCTTTGCCATGATCCCGCCATGGCGGGACAAGTTCTGCTGGCTTACCCGCTCAAGACTGCCTCTTATGCAGTTTCTGTTCGTCAGTACAGATCTTTGCAGTCCTGCTTTCTTCAGTTCGCGGATCACTCCGCACAACCTTGCAGCTTGCTAATGCGCATCAATGCAGTGCACACAAGGGACTTGCACCCTTTGGATAATCTATTTATATTCCCTTCTGGAATATTAAACACTCCAAACTGGGCGCACACAAAATGGTACAAGTCGACAGTACTAACGAGAAACGAGGTTGCAAGACAACAACCGGACAGGTTTACAATGTGTCTAAAATTACAACAAGAACTCAAATGCCATGACAAAAAAAAAGGAGAAATTGGCATCAGAGTCAATCAGTCCAGATAAAACAAAAAATAATCAATTGGAAGAACTCCTTCAGAATAAATCAAAGGAGCTATTCGATTATATATATGCTTTAGATGAATCATCCATAATAGCCATAACCGACCAAAAGGGAATTATAAAAAAGGTGAACAATAATTTTTGTAATATCTCAAAGTATAGCGAGGAAGAGTTAATCGGACAAGACCACCGCATTATTAATTCTGGTTATCACGCTAAAGAATTTATCCGCGAATTATGGGTAACTATTGCCAACGGCAAAATATGGAAAGGTGAATTAAAAAACAAAGCAAAGGATGGCACCTTTTATTGGGTAGATACTACAATTGTTCCTTTTCTCAATAAACAGAGTAAACCCTATCAATATCTTGCCATTCGGTCAGATATTACACTTCGCAAGAAAATCGAAGAGGATATAATAAAACAAAATCAAGAACTTGAAAAATTAGTTTTTATATCAACTCACGATTTGCAGGAACCTTTGCGAAAAATACAGACCTTTATAAATCTTCTCTTAGAAAAAGACCATCTAAACTTAAACAATACCGACAAAGATTATTTTAGCAAAATACAGCAATCGGCCAACCAAATGAGAGAACTCTTAGAAGATTTACTTTCTTTCTCGCGTTCCAAATTCATGATAAACAAATTTGAAAAAATAAACCTTAATATAATTATTGAAGAAGTCATAAGCGACCAAAAATATATTATTGAAGAAAAACACGCAACCATTGAAGCCACCGGACTCTGCTCTGCTAACATCATCCCTTTCAAGTTTCGTCAGGTCATGGACCACCTCATAAGCAATGCACTCAAATTTTCAAAACCAGACATACCGCTACATATAATAATTAAGACCAGAATTGTAAAAGGCAGAGAGTTAAATTGCAAAAATATTTCTCCTGAAATAAATTACTGCCATATCGCTGTAACTGACAACGGCATCGGTTTTGACCCGCAGTACAAAGAACTCATTTTTGAAATATTTCAGCGCTTGAATCGTAAAGAGGAATATCCAGGGACAGGTATGGGGCTTGCCATCGTTAAAAATATTATCGAAAACCACAACGGCATCATCACTGCAACAAGCGAGTTAAATAAAGGAGCAAAATTTGATATTTATATTCCTGCAAACTAAAACAAATCATATTTGTTTAGACACCATTAGGTGAAACAGAACTAACAAGAAAAATGAAAAATAATTAATCGTGTGGACAATGACGACAAGAACCACTGGCTATAATAAATAAGGCTTTTAGGAGACTTGCACCCATTGGATAATCTATTTACATTCCCTGCTGGAATATTAAACACGCCATACTGGGCGCAATCGAGTAGGCGCCCCAT
>JBDSIM010000308.1:0-54215 GCA_039917935.1 Cyclobacteriaceae bacterium
GGCGATTACAGTCGCCTACCTGTACTTTACTAAACCGGAACCGGTCGATTTTACAAGTCAGGTCAAGCCCATTATTAATCAGAAATGTATTACCTGCCATGGCGGCGTAAAACAAAAAGCCGGGTTCAGTTTATTATTCCGGGATGAAGCCCTTGCAAAAACCAAATCAGGAAAACCAGCTATCATCCCCGGCGATGCTGATAACAGTGAACTGATCAGACGCATCACGCTGAACGATCCGGAGGAGCGAATGCCCTACATGCATGATCCCCTTTCCAAAGAAGATATTGATATTATCCGGCGTTGGATCAATGAAGGGGCGCAGTGGGGTGAACATTGGGCTTATGTACCTGTTAAGGAGGTGAATGTCCCAGAACTAAAAACATTTTTTAGTTTCCTTCCAAAAGAAAGCACCTGGGCACGAAACCCAGTGGATCATTTTATTGAACAGAAATTAAGTGAAAACAAATTAAAGCCGTCTCCTCAAGCTGATAAACATACATTGCTGCGAAGGGTAAGTCTTGATATCATCGGAATACCGCCATCAGATAACCTCGCTGAGAAATTTTTACAGGGAACCCTTGACCAGGACTACACAACACTAGTTGATTCTTTGCTCGCCTCCCCCCACTATGGAGAAAAGTGGGCCAGTATGTGGATGGACCTCGCGCGTTACGCTGACACCAAAGGCTATGAAAAGGACGGCGACCGGGATATATGGAAATACCGCGACTGGCTTATTAGCGCATTTAATGAAGACAAACCTTACGACAAGTTCCTCACAGAGCAACTCGCCGGCGACCTGATGCCTGATCCCACTGATGCTGAATTCATCGCGACTGCCTTTCATCGTAATTCTATGACCAATGATGAAGGGGGGACTAACAATGAGGAGTTCAGGACATCCGCAGTCATCGACCGCGTGAACACAACTTGGGATGCCACCATGGGTACGACCTTTGGTTGCGTTCAATGTCACAGTCATCCCTACGACCCCTTCAAGCATGATGAGTATTATAAGTTCCTGGCGTTCTTTAACAATTCCCGCGATGAAGATGTACAGGATGATTATCCCTTGTTGCGTCACTATAACGATACGCTTCAAAAGGAACTCATAAAGGTAGTCGACTGGGTGGAAAAAGATTCATCCCCTGAAAAGGCAAAAGAGGTCGCGACCTTTTTGAAGACATGGCAACCCGCCTATAATTCCATGGTGTGTGACAGTTTCGTCAACAGCGCGCTGGGTGATCCTACGTGGATAGAGTTTCGCAACAACGCCATCTGCCGTATGAAGAATGCGAATCTCGACAACCATAAAAATATTATTTTTCGTTATGAGAGTTTTTTCGATGGTGGTGTCTGGAAGATTCATTTGGATAAACCTGACGGAGAGGTAATCGCTACCGTTCCTCTACCCAAAACAAAAAGTAAAGGATGGGAATGGAAAATTGTACAGGCGGATCTGAAACCTGTCAGTGGTATGCATACTCTTTATTTTACCTACACAAATCCAAATCTGACTAATTCCATTCGAACAGGTTCCAAAATTGATTGGATGTATTTTACTGATCCCTTGCCAGGAAAAGAAAAAAATGGATACCCTGAAATTGAAGAAACCTTCTGGAAATTATTAACCGCGAATGTTCCCACCACGCCTGTGATGATGGAAAATCCTGATTATATGCATCGTGCCTCCTATGTATTTGATCGCGGTAACTGGTTAGTAAAGGGAGATCAGGTGGAGCCCGGTGTGCCGGGATCTTTAAATCCGTTTCCAACGGATGCGCCAACAAATCGTTTGGGACTGGCCATGTGGTTAACCTCAAAACAAAATCCATTAACGGCAAGAGCCATGGTGAACCGTGTGTGGGAACAACTTTTTGGAATGGGTCTCGCCGAAACGTTGGAAGACCTGGGGTCTCAGGGAATTTCACCGACCCATCCCGAGCTATTGGATTGGCTTAGTTACCAGTTCATGCATGAATATAACTGGAGTGTAAAAAAATTAATTCGCACTATTGTCCTCACGTCAACCTACAGGCAGGACTCAAAGATTTCGGAGGAGTTGTTAAAAGAAGATCCCAATAATAAATTTTACGCCCGCAGTTCAAGGGTGCGGTTATCAGCCGAGCAGGTACGCGACCAGGCGTTATGCATCAGTGGATTGTTGAACGATAAGATGTATGGTCCGAGCGTGTATCCTTATCAGCCTAAAGGACTTTGGCTCTCACCTTATAACGGCAGAGATTGGGAGAACAGTAAAGGTGAAGACCAATATCGGCGCGCCTTGTATACATTCTGGAAACGATCCGCACCGTACCCTTCAATGGTTACGTTCGACGGTGTCGCGAGGAATGTTTGTACTTCACGGCGGATCCGCACCAACACACCGTTACAGGCCCTGACCACCTTGAATGATTCGGCCTATATAGACATGGCCAGACATTTTGCTTACCGATTGCAAAAGGAGGGCGGAGATGACATTAAACAGCAAATTGCAAAAGGGTACCAGCTGGCAACCTACCATGCCATCGATGATAAAAGTTTAAACGCCTTACAGGAATTATATGCGATTGCTTATAACCGTTTCAAGGATGATGGTGATAAAGCGCGTAAGATCCTTGGCGGGAAAGAAAACAATGATGCCAAAACTGCAGCCCTTGTAGTGGTGACGAATGCGCTGCTGAATCTTGACGAAGTGGTCACCCGGAATTAATGGAATAGCTATGGGTAACAGAAAAGTTGATGATCAACGCCTTTTGAAGGAAGCAGAGAAGGCGGTGTTGGAGCTTCACACCAGGAGGCATTTCCTGAAAGAAAGTGCGATGGGGTTAGGGGCCCTGGCCCTGGGTTCTTTATTCGGCGCATGCGGAAATAATACACCTATTTCCAATGATATTGTTTTTGATCCAGTCCATCCGTTGATGCCAAAGTTTCCGCATTTTCCAGGAAGAGCTAAGAGTGTTATCTATCTGCATATGGCGGGAGCGCCCTCCCAACTGGAGCTTTTTGATTACAAGCCTGAATTAATGAAAATGGATGGCCAGGATTGTCCGCAATCATTACTGGAAGGGAAACGTTTTGCCTTCATTCGCGGAGTACCGAAAATGCTGGGGCCGCAGGCAAAATTTTCTCAGCACGGTGAAAGCCGTGCCTGGATAAGTGAGAACTTACCCCACCTTTCTACTATTGCCGATGAGATCAGTTTTTTGAAAGCGGTCACCACAGATCAGTTTAACCATGCACCGGCACAATTGATGATGCACACGGGGTCACCGAGATTAGGAAGACCGAGTTTAGGGTCATGGGTAACGTATGGGCTAGGCACAGAAAATCAAAATCTTCCAGGCTTTGTCGTGCTTACTTCGGGAGGCAACAATCCTGATGCGGGTAAGAGTGTTTGGGGAAATGGATTTTTGCCAAGTGTCTACCAGGGCGTGCAATGCAGAAGTGTTGGCGATCCGGTGTTGTTCCTGAAAGATCCGGAGGGCATGGATCAGGATATCAGAAAGGCTTCTATCAATGCCATCAATAAAGTGAATCAGGAACAGTATGGAGTTTTTAAGGATCCTGAAATTTTATCACGCATTTCGCAATACGAATTGGCCTATAAGATGCAGATCTCTGTTCCGGAAGTAATGAACATTAAGAATGAGCCAGCGTACATTCATGAAATGTATGGTACTCAACCGGGTAAAGAGAGTTTTGCCAACAACGTCCTGCTGGCGAGAAAGCTGGTAGAAAAAGGGGTTCGCTTTGTGCAGTTATTTGACTGGGGCTGGGATAGTCATGGGTCTGGTGCCGACGTGGCGCTCGATATCGGATTCAAAAATAAGTGCAGGCAGGTGGACAAATCCATTACGGCTTTGATACTTGACCTCAAGCAACGTGGTCTACTGGATGAAACATTGGTTGTATGGGGCGGCGAATTCGGCCGGACTCCGATGCAGGAAAATCGTCTTGGTGTAAAGATGCCCTTCAAAGGAAGGGATCATCATTCGGAAGCGTTTACTATGTGGATGGCAGGAGCCGGAATAAAGAGGGGAGGAAGTTACGGCGAAACGGATGAGATTGGTTACAGCGCCATTAGCGGTAAGGTTGAACCGTTTGATATCCAGGCTACGATCCTTGGCCAGCTTGGATTTGATCACGAGCAATTTACCCATCCTTTCCAGGGAAGGCCTTTCAGATTAACCGATACAAGAGGAAGGGTGATTAGCGAGATTTTAGCATAGGTATTTTTTATATAGCATTTCAAATTGCACTCATAACTTATTTCTTATCAATTTAGGCACTCCGTGTTTTTATCTTTGACTGAATTTTTTGGGCATTTCCATCCACTAGTGGTGCACTTGCCTATCGGGATATTGCTGATGGCTGTATTACTCCATTGGTTATCTTCGAATCCAAAGTTCCAATCTTTCCGGCTGGTTGTTCCGTTTGTTATTATGTGCGGAATGATCACGGCCATCATTGCCTGTATATCAGGATATCTTTTATCAATCAGTGATGACTATAATGAAACCATTGTCGGGTGGCACAAGTGGATGGGAATCAGTGTCGCTTTGGTTTCTGTCGTGTGGTATATGCAGGAGAGGAATTTCCGTTTTGTACTAAGCCTGAAATTTTTATCGGTTGGATTATTTGTATTGATCATGATCACCGGGCATCTCGGCGGTGTACTGACTCATGGATCGGATTATCTTTCAGGACCTTTCGCAAATATATTTTCCAATGATACAACAAGCAGCATGGTCTTCACACCGGTTGCAGATGTACAGGAAGCAATAGTGTATAACGATCTGGTCCGACCCATGCTGCAGAACAAATGTTACTCCTGTCATGGAACCAACAAACAGAAGGGCGGACTTCGGATGGATGACACGTTAAGGCTAATGGAAGGAGGAAAAGACGGAATCGTCATTGAACCCCACGATGCAGACGAAAGCGAAATGATCCGGCGACTTTTATTGCCTGTTGACAATGATGACCACATGCCCCCAAAAGAAAAAGGACAGTTAACTGAGCAACAGATAGCTCTTCTGCATTGGTGGATCGAAAACGGAGCAGATTTCTCTAAAAAAGTAAAAGATATCGACCAGCCGGAAAAAATGAAATCGGTTTTACTCACGTTTCAGGAAGCGCCGGAAACCCGGAGCAGATTGTCTTTCGTTCCGGAGAAACCGGTTGAAAAGCCCGATCAGGAAATATTTGATAAACTCAACGAACGCGGCATCATGGTTTTACCCGTCGGAAAAGGAAGCCATTATGTGTCCGCCAACTTTTTTACCGATACCCTCATTACGAATGAGGACATGGACCTGTTGTTGTCCCTTAAAAAACAATTGATCTGGCTGAAGGTTGGTTTTACAAACCTGAGTGATGAACAGATGGCTAACATTGGAAAGCTGACTAATCTGAGGAGATTAAGCATGGAGCATACGCTTGTTACTGATCACGGAATTGAGCAATTAAAATCCTGCAGCCAACTGCAATACCTCAACATCGTCGGAACGCCGGTCACAGCAAAAGGTATCCTTACTTTAAAGGACTTGAAGGAACTCAGATCTATTTATATCTATCAGACAGGAATAACCAAAGCGGATTGGCCGGAATTAGAGACGGCTTTCTCAGAGACAAAAATTGATTCTGGTGGCTATCGCGTTCCCACTTTTGAAAATGATACTACGGAGGTGAAGTTTGTGTTAAAGCAATGAGTGTCTTTCGCGAGTCGGATATGAAATCATGTTTCGTCAATCACCTCACCCTATCTTCTTGCCCACTTTGATTTCATCCCCTGTGCATCCCTCTCCTGAAAGAGAGGGAAAAGCGGGTTATCAAACTCATTGGGCCTGCCTGCTAACCCCTTAGCCCCGTCATTGCGACGCATCGTGAAAAGCAGTAATCCCTTACTCGTGTATATCGATTATCTTTTCAACATCCTCAAACTTTTCAAACTTCTCACTGCTCCTGCTTGCCGAAAGATTCAGCGAAGGCATGGCCAGCTTACCGCTCAGAAGACTATTCTAACACCCTTTCCCCGCAATAAGGGCACATGATCCATAATTTTTCCAATTGACTAAAACACTTTTTGCAAATAATTATTTTTTCGACCAGGGATTTTAACGGAATACTTGTTCTCACGGTAAAAATTTCCGGGATCTCTTTTAGAAAGCTCGATTCATTTCCCTTTTCTGTTATCAGGAATAATTTTTCTCTCGCCCTTGTCATGGCTACGTAAAACAGTCGCCGCTCTTCTTCAAACAAAAGGTCATGGTTGGCTTTTTTTATCGTTTGAAAAATCCTGTCCTCAAGCCAGATGTCGGGAAAGCCCCCATCGCCTTCAGTGAGTCCGATAATGAAAACAACTTTTGCTTCGAGTCCTTTGGCGGCATGGATGGTTTTTCCCTGGACCTTCAATCCTTCGGCTCTTAATCTGTGGTAATAAGATTTATCCTGATCATAAGCGTTGCTGAACATTTTCGTTCTGCGATAAAGAAACAGGATATCTTCTCCGGTGAGTCCTTCCTTCAGGAACTTACGTGTTTCTTCCAGGGCAAACTGTATATTCTCTTCTTTATTGTTACCTGCAAAAACTACGATCTTGTGTTCTGACTGTTTTGAGGAATGAATATCTTTATCAACTTTAAATTTGTTGTGCCGGATAACTTCATTACTGGCCCCAACGATATGTTGTGTGCTGCGATAGTTCAGGTTTAACTTAATGACTTTGGCATTCTCAAAATGATTTTCAAAGTCTATGATGTAACTGACATTTGAACCCCTGAACCCGTAAATACTTTGCCAGTCATCGCCAACGCAAAAAAGTTGGGCTTGCTTTGTTAGCAATAATTTAACTAACTGAACCTGCAGGTTATTGACATCCTGGAATTCATCCACCAGAATATACTGGTATTTGGCTTTGTATTTATTGGAAATGTCCGGGTGATTTTTGAACAGGGAGGCGGTTTTTGAGATCAAATCATTAAAATCAAGATAGGATTTGTCGGTACAGTACAGGATGTACTTTTCTACTATGGGTAAAGCCAATTCATAAAAATGTCTTACCCTTTCATGCTGATCTTTTCCGGCATTTTCGAAAATGTTTTGCGTACTGAGGTTCTCAACCTTCATCATATCGGTGATACGCATGATTTGCGTAACGAATTTTTTTACATCTTCATGGTAGCCGTGAAACTCTTCACGATAGGTCAGGGTAACCGTCTTTTGATAATTTTCAGGTAATCGGTTTTTAATGATCTTGTCCAAAGCATGGTTAAACAATGCCGAATCTTTCGTCATGCTTTCATAGGTCTTTACCAGAAGCAGGTTTCCTTTCTTAAACTGTTCTTCCTTATTTTTTGTGGGGGAACTTTTTTCACTGATGTGTTCCAGGTATAGATTGGCATCAGGAATATAAAAGTCAGGGTGAAAAGTGAAGTCTTTTACATTAAGTATTGGCTCGTACTCAAATTTGATGCTGTGACGGTAAAGCCAGTCGGCAATGAATTGTTCTGATTTGGATCGTACTTTAATTCCATTTAAGGTGGTAAAGAGCTTACCGTCTTTAGGGAGGTATTTTCCCTGGAATTTATCGATGTGTATCCTGTCGACTATATAATCCAATACGTACCTTTTCAGGCGAAGTAAATAAGCTGTATCCTCACACTCCTGAATGAGAATCTTATGGAAGACCTCGAATATTGTTTCAGGCGCCACATGAGTCAATACTTCATCTTCTTCGTCGCGTTTTTCGTCCCCAATAATGCGAAATTTGTTATCAAATTCATTGACCCCATGATTGCGCAAAACACTGTAACAAAAACCATGAAACGTTTTTATGGTCAGGTTATCAATCCACTTTGTCTTCTTTTGATAATTAAACCTCTCCCTGTCTATTTCTGATTTGCTTTTGTATCTGTCTGATACGATCTTTTCATATTGATGGGTGGTGTCTGCAGAAACAATTAAACGGTCAATCATTTCGTTCGCCGCATTTTTCGCAAAGGTGATCGCAAGAATTTCCGAAGGACTCACCCCTTTTTCTTCAATCAGATAAACAATTTTTTGCAAGAGTGTTTTTGTCTTGCCCGAACCGGCTCCCGCCAGGACGAGCAGACGTTTCTCTTCGCTGATCACCGCTTCCGCCTGCTTTTCATTCAGCGCACTAAGGTTTGTTGTAATTGGTTCCAAGTAATTCGGTTGATCTAGAATTTATTTTGTCAATTTAAAGCTAAGATTTTATTATTTGTGTGGAGGTTTTTCTAAATAATGTTATTTTCATCAACCTAATTGAAGGTAATTCAGCGAATTTGAGTCAGATTTCTCAGCAATTATTGATGGTTTGAGGGATGCACCAGTAAACAAATCAAAGTGCTCAAGAAGAAGGGGTGAGGTGATCACCGCGATGGGATAAGCATTTAATTAATTATCTTTCGACTGATAATAAAAATTATAGCGAACCTTGCCTTCGAATAGCATCCATCAGTTCGAAGAATTATTCAGAGGGCTGTTCAAGCCTCTTTGCGGTTTTGCTATGAAGTTTACAGGAGACCTCGACGCTGCTAAAAATCTCGTTCATGAAGTCTTTATTCAGGTGTGGGAGAAATTTGATTCCCTTCCTTCGGACACCCATTACAAAAGCTATTTTTATACCGCAGTCCGGAACAGATGCCTGAATTATATCAGAGATAAAAAAAAGTTTGTAGCCATAGAAAATGTTGCCGAACATCAGCTGACGGAAATCAATTCAGAACTGGAAACTGCAGAACTGGAACAAAAAATAGAAGCCGCCATTGCCTCCCTGCCGGAAAAATGCAGAATGGTATTTGAACTGAGCCGGATTGAAGGGCTGAAGTACTCCCAGATTGCCGGGAAGATGAATATCTCTATCAAAACGGTGGAGGCGCAAATGTCCAAGGCGCTGGGGGTAATGAAGGAACATTTGAGCGAATTTCTGACAATAATATTTGTTTTTTGGGGATAAGGGTAAAACCAAACTGATGTGTTAACACTATAGGGTAGCTCATGACAAGTGCCAACAACGATAGCGTAAATGAACTGATCACCAAACATCTGGCGGGCGAAACTTCCGCGGAGGAACAAAATCAATTATTCTCCTGGATTGGACAAAACGAAGAGAATAATCGCCATTTTAATGCGCTCAAAAAAGCGTTTGATCTGACGAATAAACATTTTGCTGTCGGCGGTTTGGAAGACCTCAATATTAATGTCGATCAGGAATGGAATCACTTTACCGAAACCATCGGAGCAAGAAAAACCCGTCAATTATCTATTGCTCAGGTGTGGCTGAGGATTGCTGCCGCAGTGCTGTTGATCATGGTTACCGGAGGTATACTCTATTATTACACATCGCCCAATTCTACCGTATATCAAACCGCGGGAAATAAAGAAGCTGTTATCCTGCCGGATGGCTCCAAAGTTATCCTTAACCGATACACATTGCTTTCGTATGAGCCGGATTTTGACGATAAAACCAGGACCGTAAGCCTGGAGGGAGAAGCGTTTTTTGACGTTGAAACAGATGCGAACAAGCCGTTTATTATTCTTACAGAAAAAGCGACGGTGCAAGTAATCGGAACTTCATTCAACGTGAATGCTTATGACAGTCTCAGTGAAGTGGAGGTAATTGTCCGGACAGGGATCGTGTCGTTACAGGCAAAGGGAGGAGATAAAAAAGTGAAACTAAATGCAGGAGAAAAAGGAATTTATTTTAAAACAAAGGAGCAGGTAGCGAGTACTATCAATAGTGATGTCAATTTTTTGTCGTGGAATACGGAACGCATCGTTTTTGTTGAAAATGATTTGCGTTCTGTAATAGAAACCCTAAAGAAAACCTATCACGCAGAGATCACCGTGAGTGTGGATATCCCTGCAACGTGTATTGTTACGGTCACCTTCGACCATCAATCACTGGAATCCGTCCTCAAGGTTCTTGAGAATACCCTCAACCTGAAATATTCCATCAACGGAAATAAAGTAGAAATTACTGAAGCGGGATGCTAAAGCAATCGAATAATCAGGCGAAGAAATTCAGGATTATAGGATTTTTTCTTTTGTTCCTATCCGTCATGAATGAAGGGGCGGGCCAAAGAGCATTGCCTGATGTAAGCATATCCATTGACGCGCAAAATATTTCCCTGGGTGAACTGCTTACGAGGATTACGGATAAAAGTGGCCTTGCATTTTCTTATAACCCCAAAAAAATCCCCATTCAGCAAAAGACGAATTTTACCGCGGCAAATAAAAGCCTTGCCCAGATCCTAACCGACCTCTCGCAGAAATATGGGTTAAAATTTGAGCACGTTGAAAATCAAATCATTTTAAAACCTGACAAGCGGTCCGGTAAGATTGCCGCACAGACATTTACTTTCAGCGGCACCATTAAAGATTCCGATACAGGGGAGGCATTGATTGGCGCTTCTATTTTTATTCATGAGCTGCAAACCGGTACGGTTACAAACCCGTTTGGATTTTATTCGATCACAATCCCGGGAGGAATCTATAACGTATCATCCTCTTTCATTGGATACAAAGACATTACGCGGGTTGTTGACTTAAACGGCCCTATAAGTGACGACTTGTCACTAGTTGAAGAGCCGCCCGTACTTGATGAGATAATTGTTACCAGTGCCCCCACCGTTACCAGTCAGATCCGGACAAGTAACACCAACATCAGGCCGTCCGCGGTAGAAGAGCGCCCTGAATTTTTTGGCGAGATGGATGTGGTGAAAGCACTTGAGTCGGTTCCTGGTGTAAAGTTCCACAGTGAAGGATCAACCTTTTACTATGTTCGCGGCGGGCACCGCGACCAAAATCTTGTTCTTATAGACGACGCTCCCATATACAATCCCAGTCACATGCTGGGTATTTTTTCTACTATCATTCCCGACGCCGTTAACGACATTACGCTTTACAAAGGCGACATGCCGGCTTCTATCGGAGGTCGTCTCTCTTCTGTGCTGGACGTCCGAACGAAAAAAGGTAATGATCAGCATTTTCAGGCCTGGGGCAGTCTTGGGTTAATCTCAACAAAGCTCGGTATTGAAGGACCCCTAAAGAAAAATGCAAGCTCGTATCTTTTGTCCGGGAGGTTTTCCAATTTCCGATGGTTTTTTAAACGCGTCGGCGAAAATATTGAACGCTTTGACTTTCATGACCTCACCGGGAAAGTGAATGTACGCATCAATCCATCGAACCGTATATTTCTCTCTTTTTATTCAGGGGCCGACAATTATTTCGGACGTAACAATGGGATCACTTGGTCAAACAATGCGGCTACTATTCAATGGAACCACCTTTTTAATGATCGCTTATTCCTAAACACCACGATCGCGGCGGGTGGATATGATTAT
The DNA here is from genome assembly GCA_039917935.1 of Cyclobacteriaceae bacterium. Classification (GTDB taxonomy): domain Bacteria; phylum Bacteroidota; class Bacteroidia; order Cytophagales; family Cyclobacteriaceae; genus Chryseosolibacter. The sequence goes on from JBDSIM010000308.1 coordinate 11,376, forward strand.
TTTCTGTATACAGATGTAAAGACTGACACTAAATGGAATTCACATATTTCAAACTTCAACCTAAAAACTGATTTTAGCTATTTCATAAGGCCTGAGAACGAGATCACTTTTGGCTTGGGACTTAATGGATACGCCTTTAATCCCGGCAATCTTCAATCGAGTTTAAACATCAGCAGGTTGCCCGTTCTTTCTGTGAGGAATTCAGCGGAGTTTGTTTTCTATGCGAATCATGAACTTAAACTGAATAATAAATTGGGGGTTAACTATGGAGTAAGGTTAACCTCATGGTCAAACAGTGGCGAGGCATTCGAATATATTTTTGACGAAACCAGCATTCCTTCTGATACCTTATACTATGCCAGCGGCGAGCGTTACAATCAATTTGGCAATGTTGAACCCAGAATTACGGTCAGCTATTTTTTGAATGATCAATCGTCATTAAAAACTAGTTTTTCTAGGAACGTTCAGAACGTCCATCTCATATCCAATTCCGTGAGTCCTTTCACATCACTTGATGTTTGGCTCCCGAGCAGCTTTAACATCAAGCCCCAGTCAGCGAACCAGGTAACACTGGGATATTATAACACGCTGCCTTTGAAACAGGCTAGTTTTTCTGCGGAAGCGTTTTACAAAAAGATGTTAAGCCAGATCGACTACGATGCCCACGCTGAAATCCTACTCAATCCATTATTGGAGCGCGAGCTGAGGTTTGGTACAGGAACTGCCTTTGGCATTGAGCTACTTGCTAAAAAAGATGAAGGGCGTTTGCGTGGATGGATTGGCTATAGCTGGTCCAGGGCAAAACGGAAATTTGCAGGGATCAATGACGGTAGGGAGTACAATGCTTTTTATGATCGGCCACACCAGATCAACCTGATGACCGTGTATGATATTTCAACCCGTTGGAAACTGGGTGCGGACTGGAATTACTCCACAGGCTCTCCCTATTCTGCTCCCATTAGTTTTTATTCCTTTAACGATGAGGAGGTTCCGGTTTACGGACAAAAAAATAATGCACGGCTTCCGGATTATCACCGCCTGGATGTTTCGGCGACGTACAGGCTCAATAAAAATCCGGGAAACAAATTTATACACACCTTGTCATTTTCAATTTTCAATTTTTACGGCCGTAAGAATGCTTTGTTTGTGAATTATAATAAAGTTGAAACTGCCGATGGTTCTTTAAAAATTCCTGCTAACCTGATTGACCCGAGTCGGGTCACATCGCAATATTACCTTTTCAGGTTTACACCATCCATATCCTATAATTTTAAATGGCTATGAGAACGTTCAGACTTTTCGCCCTACTGTATTTACTCACTTCGTGTGAGGAAAAGTTTGACGCGCCTGTACCATCAGAGGACACAGGTCTTTTGGTGGTCGAAGGAGTGCTGACAAATGAAAGAAAAAGACACCTGGTTAAGCTGTCACTTCCTTACCCGACCCAGAATGCACAATCGCAACCAGCCACGGGAGCCCTGGTTTATGTTATCGAGGACAGTACGGTTCTTTCTGCCCTGACAGAATTTCCCTCGGGTTCCGGCAATTATTATACCCAGGTAGGGAGGGCGGTAGCCGGAAAAGTTTACGCACTGTTTATTGAATACAAAGGAAGAGAATATTTTGCGCAGGATAGTCCGGCGCCGGTGCAGCCTTTACAACGATTACAATATACTGCAAGCAGGGAAGGTTATACACTGGCCCTCAATCCAACAGGGCAGGATCCTAATTATATTGAGCATACGATCAACTGGCAGAATACCGGCGCGTGCGTTGCTGGTGAGCCTTGTGAAGGGAAAGTTATCTTTTATGATTTGAAGACCATCGATGTAAACGAAATTTACAAGCCTGATAAGGAGGCGTTCTTTTTTCCAAAACAGACTACTGTGTTCAGGAAAAAATATTCCGTGAGCCCTGCATACAAAATATTTCTTCGGTCAATGCTTTCCGAAACAGAATGGAGGGGAGGAGTTTTCGATGTCCAGAGGGAGAATGTTCCCACCAACCTGAGTGAGGGGGCGGTCGGATTTTTTGCGGTTTGCAGTGTCGTACAGGATAGTACGTTGATCGAATAAGTCGAGCACAAACCTCCGCCTCTTCGGATGATATCAGGTGTTCACCCGACGCAAAAATAAATCCCATTACACAAAGGGCACAAAGAAGGCACAAAGTCCATGGAGTTTTTTATGTTATCTGTTTCACTGTTGCAAGTCTTTAGAATTACATGTGCGAAAAGGATGCAGAAGTAATTGATTAATGCAGCGTTAAAATATTTCTTTGTTCTCTGTGAAAATTGGATTTTTCGGGGCCTTCAACCTTTTTGGAGGCAAAAATACCCGAAAATCGCCTTCTAAAAATATATTTTAAAACGGCATAAGGGTCACTGGCAGGCGCTGTGTTTTAATAGTGAAGGGAACAAAACCAAACCTTCTGAAAATTGAAATCCAAAAAACTAAATGTAAAGAACATGAAGACCTTAAAACTTGTATCGTTTGTGCTGATGACGGGTATGGCCTTTTCCATTTTCCTCTCATCATGCGAAAGCCACCCGGAGGTTACTCCTCAACAGGATATCCTTCCGCAATCTTTGACCGTTGAAGTCCCTGCCGCGCTGAGCTACAATGATGCCTCGGATGGCAGATTGGGCAGATTGGGTAGAATCAGGGAAGATTCTTTGAGGGGGAACCATATTTATCTCCACCTGGGTACATTTATTGCCGTCGGCAAAGGCGCCTCAGAAATTGTTGAAGGTATTATTTTCGGACTGAAAAAATACCACATTGACCGCGTGATGTCTATGTCGTATAGAGGCGAGGACGACAACCGTACTAAGAATTTGATTGTAGAATCAAATGTATCATTCGAGAGTAAGGTATGGGATTATCAGTTAACGATCACCGATGCGGACTCTGAAGGAAATGATGATGGTGGAAAAGCATTGCAGATATTCTGGAACAAATCAGCACCCATCATGGGAATCGCCATCATTAAACCGTACAACTGCGACCGCCAAAAAAATGCCGATGCTAAAGATGCGATGTTCAGGATCAATTATACAGAATTAAGTGACCTTGGTTATGATGCGCAAATGGAAGTTCTGATCTCAGGATTGCCGTTGGAAAGTCCGTTAGATAATCCTTACTCGATGAGCACCCTAAGTATGTTTGCCGGCAAAAAAGGGGACGTTGTTGATGTATTTGGAAACAGCAATCACCCGAACGCTATTCTATTCTCAGGCAATGCCGGATTTAACTGGGCTTTCGTTGCCTCCGGTAACGATACAAAACATATTGGTGTTGCTGAAGTGGGATTGCCTCCAAGCGAACTCGAATCGGATAACCGCGATGTATTGTTAAAAGAATATTCAGTTAAGAATGTTTTCACCTCAGAGATCACAACCGTATGGCCGGGTATAGACCAACAGTTGCTTGCGTTGTACCTGAAGAACACAGCCGCGCCGGGCTACTTTGATAATGACGGATTTATTTCTGGTGGTGTATCGCCGGGAGCTGAATGGAATTCTCTTACCGATAGACTTGAAGACCTGACGCCTTACAGCCCGAAAGCCGTTAGTACGCTGAACGTCTCTTTCAATTAAAATCATTCAATAGCGTATGAAAAAACCTCCGCTCATTGCGGAGGTTTTTTATTTTCATATCCCCCGGCATATTTAATAAGGTCATTATCAGCCCTTAATTTCCGAGAAATGAATACGGTGAATTGGGAAGGATTGCGGATAAAGCGACATCAGTTCACAGTAATAAATTTATCGGCCAGATATCGTAATTTCATAATGGAAACTGATTATTTATATGATGAAACCGCTTGTTAATAAAAAATATATCCTGGAGAGATTTCAGGGTAAAGGCGGATGGACGTACGCCCGTATACCGGAAATTTTGCCCGCGAAGAAAGCCCATTTTGGTTGGGTGAAGGTAAGAGGTACGATTGATGGTTTTGAAATAAGAAAGTATCACTTGATGCCGATGGGTAATGGAAAATTATTCTTGCCCGTCAAAAGTGAAATCCGAAGGAAGATCAATAAGCATGAGGGTGATTACGTTCACGTTATCCTCTTTCCGGACGATGAACCACTAGAGATACCGGAGGAAATGCTTCTGTGTTTAAAGGATGAACCGAAAGCGCTGACGTTTTTTAATACCCTGACTGAAAGTGATCAGAAATTTTATATTCAATGGATTTACTCCGCTAAAAAGGCAGAAACAAAAGTAAACAGGCTAGCCAAAACCATTGACAGGCTCATGCTTGGATTAAAGCTTTATGACAAAGAAGGCTGATGGAATCAGATCGTGTTGTCTGGTTTTTAAAAAAAAGTAATGAATGCCGCCTTTGCGAGCCAGGCGCCTTCCCAGGCGCGAAGGACGAAGCAATCCGTGATGACGGAGTCTAAATAAAAAGAAATTCGAGTGATGCGGTGGAATAGAGAAGTAGGTTGTTGTGACTTTTTCCTACGAGGATTCATCGTGTATCCATTAAGTTATGGTGCGGGTGGTTGAAGTGAAAGAATAGCTTCTGTAATGTTGCCATTTCATTGTTGGGTAATTTCTGTCTTCGCTCCTGTGTTTTGTTGCCTGGGGATTGCTTGGCCCGCCGTAGCTTTCCGAAGGAGGGCTTCGTTGTCATGTCACACCTGGGGCGTGACTACCCCTTACAAGGACGAACTCACGGGGAGGCGTGGATTGGTGGATGAAAACTCGATCTGGAAAAGTGCCCCTGCCCGAATGCCGGTATGCATAGGGCATGATATTTAAGTGTCAAACAGGCGTATCAACGATCCCAATTGAAGGAACAGTAATGGGCTTGCGTGTATTATCTTCCCGATTGACCTGATTAATTAATGAAACTGGAGATTTCGGGTACAAGAAAAATTCGCTCATGTTTTGAACACGCATACTAAAAGTAGTAAAATGAAAGTGTCGATCTATTTTTTCTTTTTTTTGCAGGCCTTATTGATTTCTTCCTGTCGCAATAGTACTGACAGGGCAGTTAGATCTGTTGAACCGACAGATTCTGTGTCGATTAACCCGTATACATCAGCGTTGAATTTGCCGGAACCGAATGAAAAGGAGTCGGCCGTGAGATTCAGCAAAGTGATCGGCTGGCCGGAAGGAAAATCACCATTGGTTCCAAGCGGGTTTGAGATAAGCAGATTTGCAAGCGGAATCAAAAGCCCGCGGAATATTTATGTTGCTCCCAACGGAGACATTTTTGTTGCCTTTGCCAACACAGAAAGCAAAGGGCTGAAAAAAAAGATTATCGATGAAATTAGCGGAAGGGATGAATCCCAGCACACGCAAAAGAGTTTGAATGAAATCTATTTGTTCAGAGATGCTAACGGTGATGGTAAGCCGGAAATCCAGTCACCATACTTGACTGGTTTAAAGCAACCTTTCGGATTGCTGGTGCTCAATGATTTTTTTTACGTAGCCAATACGGATGGCCTGTGGAGATATCCATACAACCAGAATGAAATCAAAGTTTCCTCCCAGGGTGAAAAAGTATTAGAATTGCCTGCCGGTGGTTATAATAATCACTGGACAAGAAACATCATCGCGAACGAAGACGGCTCAAAAATCTATATTTCTGTGGGTTCAGCCAGTAATCATGCCGAGCACGGAATAAATGAAGAAACATTCAGGGCAAATATCCTAGAAATTAATCCTGATGGAACTGGCAAACGTATTTTTGCCAGAGGACTTCGTAATCCTGTGGGAATGGATATTCTACCAGGCACAAACGAACTTTGGACAGTTGTGAATGAACGCGATAAACTCGGTGACAATCTGGTTCCTGATTATCTCACCAAAGTGAAGGAGAATGGTTTCTATGGATGGCCCTACTCTTACTTTGGCCAGCATCCGGATCCCAGAATTACGCCTGAAGATCAAAACCCTCAACTTGTTGAAAAAGCAATTGTCCCTGATCTGCCCCTTGACAGTCACAGCTCATCTATGGGCCTTGTGTTTTATGATCGGGAAACGCTCCCTGAAAAGTATCGTGGTGGTGCTTTTGTTACGCAGCATGGATCGTGGAACCGGTCAAGTTTTACTGGTTATAGAGTTGCCTTTGTTCCCTTTAAAGGCGGCAAACTAGCGGGTCCGGCGGAGGATTTTCTTACCGGATTTGTTGCCAATGATGAGGAGGGGGAGGTTTATGGAAGACCTGTGTCCACCGCTATCACAGATGATGGAAATCTTTTAATCACAGATGATGCCAGTGATGTCATCTGGTTTGTCAAAAAAAGGGAATAGGTGCTTGGTAAAAGAGACCGTTAGTTTTTTCGCTGAAAAAATCAAACTGAATTAAAAAAGGGTGATAGTTTGAGGGTTAGGTTTATTGCTTCATTTTTTTCTCAAAACATATGCTGTTTTCCTTTCCGGCATATTGTCCATAATTTGGGATAATTTTATATTTGTTCTTTTTGTAAAGTGCAATCGCTTCAGGTTGTTTTTTGCCCGTCTCCAGCACACATTTAGTGTACGATAATTCACTGGCCCACTTTTCCAGCTCTGATAATATTTTTGTGGCCATACCTTTTTTTCGTCCGTCAGGGGAGACAAACATCCGTTTCACTTCCATGCTATCCATCGTAAACTCCTTTATGGCTCCGCAGCCTATCGGAACTTTGTTTTCAAAGGCGAGCACGACATACCTGATCTTGTCGATCTTATTAAACTGCGCGTAGAATGAATGCTCTTCGCCATCTCTTATGGCCAGATCTGCGTCCAGAAGTTTCACAAGTTTTATGAAATCCGGATTATCAGAAGTCGTTCGGTGGATATTGATCATTGATTTATACTCGTATTTTTTCTGTCAGAACTAATATAACGCTTACAACTTTCTTTTCTGAACCTCGTTCGGGTGGAGAGGTAAAACTTCAGCATCCGTTATTGGCCGTTAACGAGGTGAGGATGATGGGATTGAGCCAGACTTCACCCGCTTCTCTTATGGCTTCCTCTACACATTGATTTCTCCCCTGGCGATAGTTTTAGTAGGAGTTGAATCAGCTCAACACGCTTTCACGGATTGTTATACCCATTGTATATAAACTCATACCCCCCAGAGTTTAACTAATAAGTAAAAGAAAACTCCTTACGAGGAGTAACTTACGAAATTATGGTTAACGATAAGGCTACGGGCTGAGAATATCGGATCACACGCGCATCAGGCAAAATTCACGATAAGAATTTTTGCCTGATGTGAGTTGTTGATTTTGGTTAGGAAGGATTGAGAATAACCTTCACCAAGGTGTTTAAATGACATGAATGAGTATGGTTTCTTCGCCGCTATTATGGATACCATGCCATTGTTGTTACCGTCGAGTAACAAAATTTTGTCCCCTTCCTTCCAATCTGATTCTGCTCTTGAGCCGGGACTGAAAACCGACGTCCATTCTTGATAGGAAGCATCACTCCAGAGTATTTCCCAGACTTTTTTCTGTGGGGCGTCGATGATGATTTTGAGTGTTTGATTTTCCATGGTTTATACTTTATGATTATAAAAAATTACAATTCTACAGCGGACAACGCTTTCATCAGCTGTATTTTCAGTTAACGAATATCGTACTTTTTAAGCGTTAAGCGGAGGGTGTGAAAACGACAATTTAGGTGGCTGATAACGGCAAACTATTGCGTAAAATGGCATTACAAGATCGCCTACCCGGCTCCCTTGCTGATTGTCAATAATTCAAGCGCGCTGTCGTTGTGCAGATGTCAATTAAATACCGATAAAAAACACGTGTCTTTTTATTCCTTTATTAGCGGACTATAACACCGACCTAGCCCTTCGCATGATTCCCTGGTTGCCCTTCAAAATTTAACACGCAAAGTTTTTTGAACAAAGGCTGCTAAAACATCTACTTCAAAAAGTCCTGAATTAAGCGGCAGGAAGATCGATAAAGTTTTCAAAAACAAAACACAATGAGCCTTGTTATTTAAAAGCGGCAAAAAAATAATCACATATAAAAAACCTATTCCGATTTTCTAAACTTATGCGGTTTGGCATCTATTTCCAAAAATAAGGAAAAGATCAAAGAGCTTTGGGAGCCCTTACTAAAAGGTTGGTTTACCGAAGGGGTGGATGATCCCAGAATCACGGTAATTAGAGTTGAACCTGTTGACGGATACTATTGGGACACCAAAAATGTTATGGTAGAAGGACTGGTCAAGAGGGCGATTGGAGCAGCTATTGGAAAAACAATGGATGATTCTATCGAAGGAAGGGTTAGTTTAAATGAGGTTATGAAAGGAAGTTAAGTTAACCCCCTCGTTATTAAGGGCAGGAACATGAAAGCAACGCCTGTTGCAGATGTAGGACAGCGCCGCTTTTGCCTTAGTTGTTTTTATTTGATCGATTTCGTCAATAGTATTTATCAATCTTCATCAAAAAGGCAATTTAAACGGGTGTGACGTTTGCACTGCTCTTATTCTTTGATCCTCAATAAATCCCTGGAAAACTTGTTCTATAGCAACACTGAGTATTGGGGGTGAAGGCAACTCGCCACAGAAAAAATCCTGGGGTGAATTCAATATTAATTGCTTTGTCTCGTCAACTAGGGCTATCCAAACAGTGAAAGGCAACCGTGGTCTTTCATTAGTCAAAATGATCTTGATATGTTTCAGATCCCGATCAAATTGCTTTTTGTATGTTTTAATGCTTGCGTCCAATCAACGTTAATTAATGAATTGTAAAGATCAAAAAGCAAATTAGATTAAGGATCAAACTCTTTACACTTCCCTGTTTCCGGGGTTAATAGTCCCCAATTTAAGATACCGTAGCCAATGAAGGGGTTCACTTAACAAAAACTTAATATTCAATCAACAGAAACTTTGTTTCTGCGTTGGATTTAGAACAATTAGTGAATGAAATTTTCTCAATGCAAAACAACTGAAAATTATATTGCCGCATCAAAACTTGATTGTGGGCTCAATAAGGGACACGAACAAAGGCGCGAGTTGGCTGGCATATTTTTTTTGCGATAATGATATTAAAGCAAAATATTATGGGAAAGAAAAATAAGAAAGCCTTTTATAAGAATCAGTTAAAACCCTTCCTTAAGGACAATAGGGTTATATTATCTGCTTTAGGTGGAGTAGCGGCCGGAATTACACTTGCTAATTTAATGGGAACAGAAAAAGCTCAGGAGGTATTGCACACAGTTGAAAATTCCATTTCTAATTTTACTGAAAAAGTAGCCAAGGGGATTTCCGGAAATCAAAACGGCACGCCCTTTGAACCTAAATTAAAAAAAGAATCAGTTACTACTTAAACTAAATCAAGCTCCAAACGGAGCTTTTTTTTTGCTAACCTGTTTCATGCCTATTTAGTCTTTCAATATTTCTGTCTGGAGTTAAGCGTTCATCCATACTCCCTTTAACTGGATTTGTGCAAACGTCCGGTTTTTTTAAACACCCTTTACTACTTTAGAACATTTAGGTAACAGAATGTTAATGTAAGCTTCTTCAGTGATTTCATATTTTGTTCTTGTTGTATTTTACCTTGTGAAAAAATATAACAGGAATGAGCTTTGTCACCAGCATTAGAAGGGTTATTGCTTATTATTTGACCGGTATTTTGGTCATGACTATGGTTCATATTTTTATTGGCTGGGAGAATAAGATATTGATGCCTCGAAGCTTCCTTGTGCTTATTTTTTTATGGTTGGTGGCATTACCGTGGTCATTCATAAATATTTCCAATCTCTTTTGTGCATCAAAACGTTCTCAAAACCTCCACGAGCTTTTTATACATGGCTTATTCTTTTTAGTTATAGCAGGGATTCTTGTGCGATCTTGACCGGGAGGAAAATGATTCGTTCAGTCTTACTACGATGAAAATAACTGCGCTATCGATTTCCGGGAAAACTTTGAAATAATATTGTAATTATTTCTTTTTGGGATTCTGATAAAAAAACTTCTGTCAAACGTTCGGATAGACACACTGCGTGTTAAGGGAAAATTCTTTGTACTTTTTTTTGGGACCGTAGGGTGAATTTCTCGAAGGATAAGACTGGAGCCTGCACTCTCTTTCGGTAACTTTCTGCTTATTTTAATTTTACGGATTTTTACTTTTTTCGATTTCTTTTTATCTACCTGCTCTTCACCTTGTTTCTTCAAATCCTGCTGTGCTTTTTCTGAAATTTTGCCGGAGGCTTTCACGATGGTTTTTGCGGTTTTTTTGACATTGAAATAATTCCATTGTCTGATAACGCCTGATCGACGGCGTTGATAATGGTTAGCCTGATAACCTTTTTAGATATCTTTTTCATAATTTGTTTTAATGTATTGGCAGTAAAGTAAAATATGAAATGGAATTTAACCACCCGAAAGAAATAAAATGGGGGTTGCTCCCGCATCTTGTCACGCCAAGCCGTGACGATGCGTCACAATGAGGAGTGAGTATTTTGTGAATCATTAAGTTGATAATGTCGGGAATGCTTGATATGAAAGTATACCATTGATCCAGCAATAAGAACTGTCCCAAGGATTGAAATGATATATCCTGCCAATATAAAAAATTCCAGCCAGCTCAATTTTATCTCGCTGAATTCTTTCATAAATAACACACCAATGCTCCCCAGGTAGCCGAACGAATCTGCTACGTACATAATGAATCCCACCGTCCCGGTATATCGAAACGTTGCGATCAGGCGATCAAAGAAAATGCTATTAAAAGGGACATAGCCCAGATACAAACCAAGCCCCATGAGCATCATCCACCAAATAGGATTGATCATGTTTTTCTCGAACAGGAATGTACCCCCACCAATCAGTATCATCCCGACCATAATAATAAGATGATTAATCATCAGGGCTTTTTTATTATTTCTAACGAGCATCACAGCACCCATTACAATCAGAACGGCCAATGAGATTGGGATTTCTGTTTGTGTATAAATTTCGGGCGAATTTCCATACCCTACCGATTTCCATACTTCAGCCGAAAAATTATCCCTGAAATCCCGAAAGGCGGTCAACAACATATAAGCGAGTATGAATAGGATTATGCCTGGTAAAAATGTGGCAATAAATCTTTTTCTTTCAGCACCGTTCATTGGTTGACGTTTCGTTCTTAAGGCTTCATCCTCAATCGACGGTGGAGGCACCTTGTCCAAAAGTATTAGAAATCCCAGCAGTGGTATGATAAACAGGCAGGAGGCCGTGAAGGGCATCCACTTTTCGGGTATTGCCCAATGAATCATAATATAACTACCTACAGAACGGCATAAACCGGATGAAAAAATAAAGCTGACAGATAACGCTGCACCCAGCACTTCTGTCACCCGCCTTCCTTCCAAAAAACCAAACACCATTCCCCAGACAAGTCCTAATGATAGCCCATTGAGAAACAGAAATATGATATTGTATGGTGCAGGAATAAGCCCGAAAAGTAGCCACGATAATCCGGCAATGCCCGTCATTTTCAAAATCCCTATGCTTCTGGAATTATGGTGGAGTTCTGAAATTATTTTGATTCCCAAAAATTTAGAAAGGGCGTAACCACACACCTGGAAAATCACGAGCCAAACTTTATAATCAACATTCAGGTAACTTAAATCTTCAAAAGTTGCCGCCGCAAATGTTTTTCTGAAGGCATACACGCACGTATATAACCCAAAAGCGGTAATGGCTACATAAAGCGTAAACCATACAGTATTTGTACTTTCCAGCCAAACAGTAATGAAGTGAAAATTGCCAGTAAACTTTTTATTTTTTAAATCTTTGTCTGGCAAACTATTTATCATCTTTATTTCGGATAATTAGATAAGGGTTGGCGATGGAAACGATAAAGGGATCCTTCCACGAAAGTTATCAATATGATAGCGGGAAGGTAGTCTTTAATGCAGGTAATAATTCCGAAAATTGCGTAATATTAATAAGAAAATAATATGGAACGATCGGCCGATATTGCCATTGTTGGGGCAGGCATTGCGGGACTGGCTCATGCATACATGGCCTTAAAAAAAGGTTATAAGGTTGTATTGTTTGAGCGTGATCAATTTGCCGTGGGTGCATCGATCCGTAATTTTGGTTTATTGTGGCCCATCGGACAGGCACCGGGTGTTGATTTGGATCGGGCTTTAAGAAGCCGTGAAATCTGGAATGATATATCGGCAGAAGCTGGATTATGGAATAATCCTAACGGATCCATTCAACTTGCCTATCATGATGATGAACTGGACATATTCAATGAATTTCTCTCGTTATATTCCAGCGCTGACTATGATTGCGAATTCGTAACTCCCCAACAAATTGCCCGCCTCTCGCCAGGAGTCAGACAGAAAGATCTCAAGGGAGGATTGTTCAGCAAAACAGAAAGCACTGTTAATCCGCGTGAAGCAATCAGGAGAATACCACTTTGGCTCGAACAGAAGTACGGGTTGATCCTAAAGTTTGGGCAGATGGTTACTCAGATTGCAATCCCTCATGTTAAAACTACCCGTGAATCGTGGCTGGCAAAAAAGGTTATTATTTGCAGTGGTGCAGAATTCCAGACCCTCTATCCGGAGGCATACGCTCAGCAAAATTTTTCAAAGTGCAAGCTTCAAATGCTTAAAGCTACTCCGTCACAAGCGTTTCAACTCGGGCCTTCATTATGTGCAGGCCTTACCTTAAGACATTACCCTGCATTTGCAGAATGTCGGTCATTGAAAAAACTGGATGACCGGTACGATACGCTTTCAGTGAAATATAAAACCAATGGGATACATGTGCTTCTGGCACAGAATAATTACGGCGAACTTATCATAGGTGATTCCCATCACTACAACCAAACAGTGGAACCTTTCGATTCTGAGGAAATTAACGCGCTGATAATAGAATATCTTAAATCATTTTTTGACTTCGGCTTTAACATCACGGAACGTTGGAATGGAGTCTATCCGAAAGTTCCAGGAAATCATTGCATTGTGCTGGAGCCTGAACCCAATGTGCTAATTGTAAATGGATTGGGTGGCGCCGGAATGACCTTAAGTTTTGGTCTCGCCGAGGAAGTAATCGAAAGAATAGATAACGGCCTAGCTTAGGGAAAATTAAATCGACCGACAGATTTTGGCCCCTAGCGGGAGACAATGCAGGGATTTCTGTAACAAAAATGGAATTTTTTTTGGGAAAACCATTTGATCGGGGTGCCTAGGCAGTATGTTATTAAATTGTTATCTTGGTTATCTTGGTTATATCTTTTCTAATACAGATTTTAGGGTTTTTGTTGTAAGAATTCAAAAAACCTTCACAAATGTTTTAGGTTGGTTGCGGAAACTTAATGCAGAGGTAATTATTAACTAAACAAAAAGTCGAACCTATTGCCAACCTTTGACCGCGGGAAAAAAACGGAAGATTACGTATGTAAGCTTGCTTTAACTTTGACTATGTGCTTAAACCACTAAACCTTAAACTATGAATGTACCCCTACTGAAGAAAAAAATTTCTTTGGAAACCTCACTCGTCAAAAGGCTCACGGCTTTGGCGATGTTTTGTTTTGTAGTGTGTGTTAGCCACGCACAAACAACGGTATCGGGCAGAATAACGTCCGATGAAGATGCTTCACCGATCCCTGGTGTGAACATTTTATTGAAAGGAACAGCGCTCGGAACGATTTCGGATGCGGATGGAAAATATAATTTAACGGTTCCCGAAAGTGATGCCATCCTTGTTTTTTCCTTTGTAGGATACTTAACGCAGGAAGTCCCCCTGGGCGGTAAATCAACATTAGATGTTGTTTTGCCCACGGATGCCAAACAACTTACAGAAGTGATTGTCACGGCGTTAGGAATAGAAAAAGATAAATCTCAATTGGGATATTCGGTGCAGGAAGTGAAAGGGGAAGACCTTGTGAAAGCCCGTGACCCAAATCCGATCAACAACCTTGCAGGAAAAATTGCGGGGCTTACGATAGGAGGATCTCCGGAATTGCTGGGGCAACCAAGTCTTTTGTTGCGGGGTCGCTCTCCGTTATTTGTTGTGGATGGCGTGCCCATCCAATCTGATACCTGGAATATCAGCCCCGATGATATCGAAAGTTATACCGTACTGAAGGGTCCGGCGGCTTCCGCCCTTTACGGATCACGTGGTCAGAATGGCGCGATCCAGATCACAACAAAAAGAGGTACAAAAGATAACCGAGGCTTCTCGGTAGAGTTTAATTCATCCAATACGGTTGAAAATGGATTCCTGGCGATCCCTAAAGTGCAAGACGAGTATGGCCCCGGGGATCATGGTCGCTATGCTTTCGGTGATGGCAGAGGCGCAGGTTTATATGATTCAGATTATGATATCTGGGGACCCAAATTTGAGGGTCAGCTCATTCCACAGTATGATGGAGAAGTAGATCCCAATAATAGCTATACCACTACCTTTCCAAGCGGAGCAACGTTTACTGGTAACGTGAAGCCTACACCATGGAGGGCTCGTGGAAAAGATAACCTCACCCGTTTTTTGAGACCAGGTGTCTTGACTACCAATAATATTGCGGTATCTTCTGTCGGTGAACATCATGACGTTAGATTTTCTACTACGTATTCCTATCAGCAGGGAATTGTTCCAAACACGCAATTGAGCAGTAACAATTTCAACTTCACCGCGGGTATTGACCTTTCCCCAAAAGTAAGATTTGAATCAAGCATCAATTACAATAATCAGTACACTGACAATGTTCCGGATGTTGCCTATGGTCCAAACAGCCTGATCTATAACATGATCTTATGGGGTGGCGCTGATTGGGATGTGGATGATATGAAAGACTACTGGCAGGAAGGCAAGGAAGGAATTCAACAAATTTATGCGGACTATACCAGATATAATAATCCGTGGTTTATGGCGAAGGAATGGTTGAGAGGGCACAATAAAAAGGACCTTTACGGATCCATGTCGCTGACATGGGAGATAGCTGATGGGTTGGAACTGGCGGGAAGAACACAAATCAATAGTTATGATTTGTTCAGAACCGAGAAGTTTCCGTACTCCGCTACTTCCTATGGTCGTGAACAAGCGAAAGGAGATTATCGCGAAGACACCCGAAGACTGTTTGAAAATAATACAGATATCATGCTGACTTTTAGCAAAGAGGTAACCACCGATTTTACCGTTAAAGCATCTGTTGGCGGAAATATCAGGACCTTTAACTACACTTCAAATTACGCCATGACGGATTACCTGAACGTACCAGGATGGTATAATTTTGCGAACTCTTTAAACCCGGTGAGAAGCTATAATTTCTCCGCTCCCATGCAGGTTCTTAGCACGTTTGGTTACGCCGATTTTTCTTATCGGAATTTCCTCAACCTGTCAGTTACCGGAAGGATTGACAAACATTCCACATTGCCGACAAAAAATAATTCTTACTTCTATCCCTCGGTATCATTGAGTACCATATTATCAGAAGTAATCGAATTACCCGCTGCGCTTTCCTATCTTAAATTACGTGGCTCCTATGCTAACGTAGGTAGTGCATTAACCTCTGCGACCGTTGGTCCAATTCCTTCTGTAAACTTAACTGGCAACTCTCTGGGATACGGCTCCGTATTTCAGTCCCCGTATGACGGACCGACGTACGTTAACGCACCCGTTTACAGCACATCCCTTTTATATGATAACCAGCCTGCAGCGTATTATACCAATACAATCACGAATCCTAATCTTAAGCCGAGTTTCAGTTCGGCGTGGGAAACCGGTTTGGAAGCTAAATTTTTTGAAAACCGCCTGGGTTTAGACCTTACTTATTTTGAAAGTCTTGATGGGCCAGGCATATATAATTTGCCCATATCGGAAGGTTCCGGATATACCAACGCTATTATTAATGGAATAAAAACGTTACGCAAAGGTTGGGAAGTTGTGCTTGATGGAAGTCCAATAGACAATCCTGATGGGTTAACCTGGGATATCATGGTTAACTGGTCAGCCTATCGTGAATATATTAATGAGATTGACGGCACGGCTCAGAATCTTGATGCTTTCAGGCAGGTTGGTGAACGCATCGATCAGTTTTGGGGAACAGCCCTTGTGAAAACCGCCGAAGGTCAGATCGTAAATACCGCTGACGGCCGTCCAATTCCTTTAACTTCTCTGAATGGAAATGCCAGAAGATTTTTAGGTTACGCAAATCCTGACTGGGTTTGGGGAATCAACAATCGTTTCTCAATCAAACAATGGAGTTTCAGTTTCCAGTTTGATGGTCGTGTTGGCGGCGTGATCGCAGATTACGTGCAGCAACAAACTTTCCGGGGAGGTCGTCACATTGAAACCATTCAGGGTAAGATGGGCGAGGCCCGCTATCAGGATTATTTAGGCGTAAAATCATGGGTGGGCCCCGGGGTTGTCGTGACTTCCGGTACTCCGGTAATTGACCGTGAGGGAAACATTACCAACATGAATGAACTTACTTTTGCTAATAACACAACGCCAACTTTCCTTCAGGACTGGATCAGCCGGTATTACAATACCAATGAAGGCAATTTAATGAGTCGGTCTTTTGCCAAACTTCGTGAAGTCATCATCTCTTACAACCTTCCACACAATATACTGGAGCGTACTTTTATAAAGAGAGCAAGTGTTTCATTGATTGGCCGCAACCTCCTCTATTTTGCTGAAAAGACGGATATTGATATAGAGCAGTATGCCTCTTATGGTGAGACACGCTCTGGCCTCCAAACCCCAACATTAAGAAGATATGGTGTAAACCTTAACATTACATTCTAACGCATATGAAAATCATTAAATATTTAATTGCCGTTCTAATTCCATTACTCTTTGTGACGGCCTGCAAAGATTTTGAAGCCTTAGAACAAAATGAGAATCGCCCGAACACAGTACCACCATCGCTTTTATTAAACGGTGCGCTGAATGATTTGTACGAACGTCCGTGGTCTCTGGAGCATCGGCAAAACCAGTTTTGGGCCTGTAATTATAATTACTATGGAACCAATGAATACTGGGCCTCTGCTTCGTTAAATTTTATGACTTTGAAAAACATCCTCAAGATGGAGGAAGAAGGAAAACGTTCCGGAGCGAAAGAAGTAAATCCATATACGGCCATCGGAAAATTTCTCAAGTCATATTTTTATGTACGGATGACCCAGCGTGTTGGTGATGTTCCCCTTTCAGAAGCGCTCAAGGGATTAGAGCAGGATGCGCCAGAATATGACACCCAGAAAGATATCTATTTGCAGATTTTTTCATGGCTCGATGAAGCTAACTCCGAGTTAACTCAACTGATAGCAGTAGGTGACAGGACACTAGCCGGCGATTTTTATTTTAACAACGATCTTTCCAAATGGCAGAAGGTAGTCAACACTTTCCAACTTCGCGTTCTGATGAGTCTCAGCAAAAAAGAAAGTGATACGGAACTGAATATTAAATCCAGGTTCAAAACGATTTTTGATAACCCGTCTCAGTATCCGGTGATGACCAGTCTGGATGATAACATGCAATATGTCTATAACGGAACTTCCAATCTTTATCCAACGAATCCCGGAAATCGAGGTTTTGACAAAGGCCGTTATAACATGGCACAGACTTTTGTAAAAGGTCTAACCGACCTGCGTGACCCACGGGTTTATGTTACCTCTAATCCTGCCAAAGCCAAACTAAACCAAGGGCTTCAGCCAGATGACTTTGCGGCTTATATTGGCGCGCCCTCAGGCGAAGCGTTGGATGATATGACCTTCAAAGCGGGTAACGGCCAGTATTCATTTGCTAACCAGAAACGTTACTACAGTACCCTGAAAGGCCCTGAACCCGGTCTTCAAATCGGGTATCCTGAATTGTGTTTCACCATCGCTGAAGCCATTAATCGCGGATGGGTGACGGGTAGCGCCGACAAATTTTATAAAAATGGTATTGTCGCCGCAATGAAATTTTTAGGCATTGAGGAAGGTACTAAAATTGACATCACCGAATCTGATCAGGATGCCGTATTAAAAACGGTAACCGTTTCCGTTCAGAATTACATGGCTCAGCCTGAGGTTATGTATGCAGGCGATAATGCGACAGGATTAGCACAAATCCTTACCCAGAAGTATCTGGCGTTTTTTCAAAACTCCGGTCAGGAAGCTTATTTTAATTTCAGAAGAACAGGTCTACCTGCTTTTCATGCTGGCCCTGGTACGGGAAATAGCGGGCAAATTCCAAGGCGTTGGCTATACCCTGTATCAGAAGTTACCAATAACTCGATCAATTATAATGAAGCTTTACAACGTCAATTCGGCTCGACGGTTGATGATCTGGATAGTGAACTTTGGTTAGATAAATAAGGGTTAGAATGATTGAACACCCGGAGTAATTTCTTCGGGTGTTTTTTTATTGGCGCCTGACAAGAAAAATGGCTCAATTGGAATTCGAAAGTAATTTTCGGATGTGATGTTTTTTATAATTTGTGTAACGTTCCTGTTAAATTAAATAGACGCTGGTAAATCCTACTTATATTTGATTCCTTCTATAGACCATTCAGACAGCTTAACCAGAAAATATGATTCGAATTCTTATTCCGGTATCGGCAATAATTTTAGCTTGTTCCTGTTCAGACAAGCCGCAGACTGAACGTGCATCCAATTGGGTTGCACTCGCACCGGCAGGTGATCAATATTGTGAGATCAATAAAAACGGCATAACGGTTATTCCAAATGGAAGACTGCTTACGCCTTCTGGTAAACAAATAACGGTCGCGCCACATCCATTCGGAATAACGATCAGCGAGAACGGGAAAACAATTGTGACCGCCAATTCTGGAACTGGACCCTTTTCAATATCCGTTATCCGGGATTATAACAGTGATTCGGTTTCTGTGCAGCAGATTCCCGATGGTGTAAAGCCTGATAAGAACATACTGGAATCGGTTTTTATGGGATTGGCTATTGCACCAGACAACCGAACCCTCTACGCTGCCGGAGGGCAGGAAAATAAAATTCATATTTTTAACCTTGATAATGGAAGAAAAATAGGTGCTATCAACTGCGATAAAACTTTTGATGGAACCGATTATAAGGATAGTTATATAGGTGACATGGTGATGTCGAAAGACGGATCCAGGCTTTATGCGGTTGACCAGATTGGTTTCCGACTGATCGTCGTGGATACAAAAGCAAAAAAAGTGATTCATAACATTAAAACAGGACGCTATCCATTCGGAGTGGAACTTTCCCCTGATGAAAAAACCGTGTATGTTGCCAATATTGGCATGTTTGAATACAGTTATATTAAAAGCCTGGATAAAAAACGCCTGAAGGAAACATCACTTTCCTACCCCGCCTCGGCATTTAATTCCAAAGAAATGCGGGAAGGCATCAAGAATGATACCCTTGAAGTAGCAGGGCTTGGTGACCCGAACGCTCCGGAATCTTTTTCTGTTTGGGCCATTGATGTGACCCTGGAGAAACCGGAAGTGATCTCAAAAATAAAGACAGGAATTTTAGTGGGTGAGGAGCGAGACGGCATTGTTTCCGTGGGTGGTTCGAGTCCCAACTCCATGGTGGCTACAGATAAATATTTGTATGTGAGCAATGGCAACAATGATAACATATCGGTCATTGATCCGGAAAAGGATTCTGTCATTCATACCATTGATCTTAAACTTGATCCAAGGCTGGGTAATTTAAAAGGCCTGATCCCTTTCGGACTTGCTATTTCCCCGGATCAAAAGACTCTTTTTGTGGCGGAGGCTGGAATCAACGCCGTTGGCGTTATTGATATTGAAACACAAAAATTAACGGGCCATATACCCACGGGGTGGTTTCCTTCCAAATTAAAAGTAACCCCTGACGGCAAACAATTGGTCATTTCCAATGCAAAAGGTTTCGGAAGCGGCCCCAACGGAGGCAGGAATTTTGTGGCGGGTCCTCCAGGTAATTACATTGGGAGTTTGATGAACGGCACAGTTACCGTAACAGACATTCCATCTGCAGAGCAACTTAAACAGCTAAGCAAGAAAGTAATTGAAAATAACTTTTTATTCATAGAAGGTGACAGTGTCGCTTTGCACCCGTTTTCAGAAACAGGTTCTTCTCCGATAAAATATATCGTTTTCATTTCAAAGGAGAACAGAACGTATGATCAGGTTTTCGGACAATTAAAAAATGGCCGTGGAGATTCCGCGCTTGCCATTTATGGAAAAAATGTGTCTTTCGCCAACCGGAAAAAAGATAAAAAAATTGTGAACGCGACGGTTATGCCAAACCATCTTGCACTTGCTGAGCAGTTCACTATCAGCGATAATTTTTATGTGGATGCCGATGTTTCTGCTGACGGACATGTTTGGTTAACCAATACGTATCCCAGTCAATGGATGGAAACACACCACCCAGCGGCCTACGGTGGGAAACGAAAATTTAAGGAAGAATCTAGAGCTCCCGGAAAATTCGGATTCACGGGTGCTGCGGGGGCGATTTTTCCGGAGGGATACAATCAGCATGGTTCCATGTGGGATCATCTTTATCGCAATAAAATCGAATTTCAAAATTTTGGTTTCGGAGTAGAGTTTGATGCTGGCAATTATTCCGATAGCACGATGAAATACGGTGGTGTGAGATACCTGGTAAACTATCCCATGCCCGGGCCGTTGTATGATCGTACCTCGCGGTTGTTCCCTACCTACAACATGGCGATTCCTGATCAATTCAGAGCGGATGTGTTTATTAAAGAAATAACGGAGAAATACATCACACCAAAAAAAGATTTCCCTTCCGTCATAACCATGCAATTGCTGAACGATCACGGCGCACGTGAGCGTGCACATGCCGGTTTTCCTTTCAATGAAAGTTATATGGCGGATAATGACCTGGCCCTGGGTAGGGTTGTTGAATTTCTTAGCCATACGCCATATTGGAAAAATATGTTGATTGTAGTCACAGAAGATGATGCTCAGGGTGGAAATGATCATATTGACGCCCACCGCAGTCTTTTAATGGTGATTTCACCTTATTCGAAAAGAAATTTTAACAGTCATCATCATTACAGTTTCGGAAGTATTTTTAAAACCTTCTGGAATGTATTGGGAATTCCTTATCTCAATCAATATGATTTCGGCACAACCGGTCTGAGCAATTGCTTTACCGATAAACCTGACTTTACCCCTTATCAGGCCTTACCTGCGGACCCAAGAATTTTTGATCCACAAAAAGCCCTTGACCCCCTGGATGAAAAGTTTGAATGGGAGGCAGCATTAAATACTCCAAAACTGGATGATCCGGAAGAAATACAAAAAGCGCGTGACGGTGATGAACGACTGAAAGTCCGCCATTAAAAATAAATATGCCCTATCGAATAGATGTTTTAGTTCATGTTTTTTCGATTTGGAGCATTTATTCTGCTATTACTACCGATGCTTCCTGATCAGGGCGACAAGTTTTTGCTTACCTGTAAAAAAGGTCTTATAGTCATAATGACTATTATTCTATATAACGTAAAGCATTTATACATCCCCTTTGACTAAATAGCTATGAAAATAAAATCCATTCTCCTTACAGCGATCATTGTTGTTGTTTGCGCCGGCATTTTCTCATGTTTCCGACCTGAAAAGCAGCAAGGCAATTTAGATTCTTTGGTGTCACAACTGGATAGCCGAAGGGTTATGCTCCCAAACGGGTGGTCGTTAAGCCCAGCCGGTAAACGGATCGCACTTGGCGACTTTCCATTAAACCTTGTGGTCTCCCCGTCCGTCAACCTGATGGCGGTCACCAATAATGGACAGAGCAGACAGACCATTATCCTGATAGACCCCTTAACTGAAAAAATTCTTGATGAGGCAGAGATCCGAAAATCCTGGTATGGCCTTGTTTTCAATAAAGACGGAACAAAATTGTTTGCCTCCGGCGGAAATGATAACATGATCATAATTTATAATACCTCCGGCCGCACACTGGTTAAATCAGACTCCATCATTTTAGGTAAACCATGGCCTGTTAGAATTTCACCTACCGGCCTTGCGATGGACGATGAGACGAATACATTATTTATCGCTACCAAAGAAGATAGCGCGTTATATGTAGTCGATCTAAAAACAAAATCAATTCAAAAAGTACCCCTTGGCCATGAAGCTTTTGCTTGTTTGTTAAGTCCCGATCGTAAATCGTTGTATGTTTCTTTATGGGGTGGTGATCAAGTGGCTGTTTTTGATCCTGTAGCTATGAAGGTTAAATCCACTATTCAAGTGGGCAGCAATCCCAACGATATGACCGTCACTAAAAACGGTGAATACTTATTTGTGGCAAGCGCCAATGATAATTCAGTTTCGGTAATTGAAACAGCTTCGCAAAAACTTATTGAGGTCTTTAAATCCTCCGTCATTCCAGAATCGCTGGCAGGGAGCACAACCAATGCGCTAGCGCTTTCTGCGGACGAGACAAAACTTTACATCGCCAATGCGGATAACAATTGCCTGGCCGTTTTTGACGTAAGGGAACCAGGCGATGGGAGAAGTCTGGGCTTCATCCCGACTGACTGGTATCCAACCTCCATAAAAGTATTTAACGACAAGCTCTGGATAACCAATGGAAAAGGAAGTAAATCTCAGGCGAATCCGAAAGGTCCCAACCCTTATGAAAAGCGAACTGATTCAACAGAATACATCGGGGGATTATTTAAAGGTTCATTAAGTATTGTTCCGGAGCCTGATGAGGAATCATTAAAAGCCTATTCACAGGCTGTTTTCAAAAATACCCCTTACACAAAAGAAGGGGAGACCTTTGTGGGGGGTGAAGCTGGAAACCCCATACCTGGAAATAAGGGGGCTTCCAGTCCCATCAAATATGTGTTTTACATTATCAAAGAAAACCGCACGTATGATCAGATGCTTGGTGATGTTAAAACAGGGAATGGAGACTCATCTCTATGCCTTTTTCCGGAGAGGGTAACCCCTAATCAACACGCATTGGCAAAGGAATTTGTGCTACTGGATAATTTCTATGTCAATGCTGAAGTAAGTGCAGACGGACATAACTGGTCTATGGCCGCCTATGCCAATGACTATGTTGAAAAAACATGGCCGACAAGTTACGGCGGGAGAGGTGGTTCTTATGATTACGAGGGGACACGGGAAATCGCCTATCCGAAAGACGGATTCATCTGGGATTACTGCGCAAGGTCAGGAGTTAGTTACCGTAGCTATGGTGAATTTATAGATGGCGGTAAAGCAACCATAAAATCTCTTGAAGGTCATTTTGATGCAGATTTTCCTGAGTATGATTTGGATGTGCCTGACATGCGGCGCTTTACAAAATGGAAACAGGACTTTGACTCCCTTTTTTCTAACAATGCAGTGCCATCCTTGAGTACGATTCGCCTTCCCAACGATCACACGGCGGGGGCCAGGATTGGTATGCCAACCCCCAGGGCTATGGTTGCAGAAAATGATTTGGCTTTAGGCCGGATCGTAGAACACATTAGTAAAAGTTCCATCTGGAAAGAATCCGCCATTTTTGTTCTGGAGGATGATGCCCAGAACGGACCTGATCACGTGGATGCACATCGATCCATTGCGTTGGTAATTAGTCCTTATGTGAAGAGAAATGTTACCATTAGTGAAATGTATTCGACAGCTTCCATGTTGCGGACCATGGAGCTGATTTTAGGTTTACCACCGATGAGTCAGTATGATGCTGCAGCTACGCCCATGTGGAAGTGTTTTCATGCGCAAGCTGATGTTTCTGTCTTTAATGCACTTCCCGCTTCCTATAACTTAAAAGAAATGAATACGGTAAAAAGTGCTATTTCTGAGAAATCGGCAAGTTTTAACCTTGAGGTAATGGATGCCGCTCCCGATCTTGAATTTAGTGAAGTGATATGGAAGGCGGTTAAAGGCCTGGACGCTGAAATGCCGGCTCCGGTTCGGAGCGCATTCCTGACATCACATAATGAATCAGAGGAGGATGAATAAGTTTTGGTTATTTTTTATTTTTTGCGCCGGGGAACTTTCTGGGCAATCTGTAACAGTAACAGTTCATGATCGGCAAACCGGCCTTTTCGTTCCTGATGTATGTATCAAAGTGTATAATTCCAACCTGACAACCGTTACTGATCAGCAGGGCAGGTTTAAGCTTTCCGGTTTGTATACTAATTCAAAAATTTTGTTAACAGCCTTGGGTTATGAAAACGCGGAATGGATCGTAACAGATTCAACCTCCAGGATTGTTTTGGAAAAGTCGTCCATTTACCTGAAAAATAATATCACCATTACGGCGAAGAGATTCGAAACAAATCAATTTGAGATTTCCGAAGGGGTAACAGTTGTAAATAGTGAAGATCTTCTGGAAACCTCTTCAAGGTCAGCACCGGAAGCGTTGATGGGGACGGCGGGAGTGTGGGTTCAGAAAACCAATCATGGCAGTGGCTCCCCGATTATCAGAGGTCTAACGGGGAATCAGGTATTGCTGATGGTAGATGGTATACGCATGAACAACGCCACCTATCGATACGGGCCCAACCAATATTTGTCCACCATCGATCCGGGATTAATTGACAAAATAGAAGCTATCCGGGGAAATGGTTCAGTACTTTATGGTAGTGACGCGCTGGGAGGTGTTGTGCAGATACTATCCCGTACACCACATTTTCAGACTGAAGGAAATCAATTTCACGGGCTTATTACCGGCAAGTGGATGAGTGGGGCTATGGAAAAAAGCATTAGATCTGAGGTTCAATGGAACGGTGAAAAGATTGCGGCGCTTGCTGGTTTTTCCAGGAGGGATTTTGGAGACATTGATGCAGGTGGATCGTTGGGCACGCTCGATCCAACCGGTTATGACGAATTCGCGATGGATGGGAAGGTCTTGATTAAAACGGGAGGCACGGGATTGTTGACGGCCGCGTGGCAACGCCATCAGCAAAATGAAGTGCCGAGATACGATCAGGTTGCTCAGGGGGGATATAGCTTTTACAACTTTGACCCCCAGATCAGGGAATTGGGGTATGTTAGGTGGGAAACATTTACAGGAAACAGGATAGCCAATAATATTCGAGTAACCGCAGGAATAAACAGATCGCTGGAGAACATTCAATCACAAAAAAATGGATCGGCTGAAATAAAAAGCCAGGAAGATATTGTCAATACGTTCAATGGAATAGTGGAGGTTCATTCCTTGATGAGTGAAACATGGCAAGCACAATCAGGTGTTGAATGGTATTATGATCGGGTAGCCAGCCAGGCCAAAATTTATAATCCATTCTCGAAGGAAACAATTAGCGTAAGAGGTTCTTATGCAGATGGTGCGACATCCCGAAGTATGTCGGTATTTTCCACCCATACTATCGATATAAAAAAAATTTCTACCTCGGCCGGTGCGCGATTCAGTGCTGTTAGCCTTTCCGTTAGCGATGCAACTTTTGGAGACCGAAAAATTCAGCCAGATGCCATCGTGGGCAGCCTGGGGTTTGCGTACGCTATTCATCCGCGTTACCGGATATTTGTCAGTGGTAACACCGGTTTCCGCGCACCCAATGTTGATGATGTCAGTAAATTTGGTGCCGTTGAAAGTACTGTATTCGAAGTTCCCAGTGAGAGTCTCTCACCCGAAAGATCAGGCACGCTGGAGACGGGCTTCAAAGTCAAAGGCAAAATATTTTCAGGATCTTTGACTGCCTATCGCACAACTTTATCTGATCTGATTGAACGGATGCCGATTACATATTTGGGTATGGATACTATCGAGAACAGGCGGGTATATCAAAAGCGAAATATCAGTGAATCAATCTTGCATGGGTTGGAAGCAGAAGTTGCGATCATGCTATCTTCCCATTTCAGTGTTAACGGAAATCTCACCTATACGCGCGGTAAAAATATTTCTAAAAATGAACCTATGCGAAGAATACCACCATTATTTGGAAAGTTGGGTTTAGGGTATCAGCACTTATGTGGATTTTGGTTTAGAATGGATTACGTTTATGGAAGGGAACAAAGCCGCCTGGCGGGAGGGGATCTCAGCGATGCCCGTATTTCCGTGAGGTTGAAAAACGGAGTGATGCCGTCATGGGATATTCTCAATCTGCATGGAGGGTTTATATATAAATTTCTCAGTTTAACGGTCTCGGGTCAAAACCTTTTCGATGAAGCCTACCGTGTTTATGCATCAGGCGTTGATGGAACTGGCAGGAATATGAGCATTACTGTGGTTGTTAAGTATTAATAGTTTTCAGTCTCAGGGGACGTTCCCGAAAACTTCAAGAAGTCCAGGAAATTTCGTTTACCTGGCCCACGGGAGGCTCTCGTCGAACGGACATTAAAGCGCCAGGTGTTTATAAAAGTAACTTCAAAACGAATTTTTTCGCGGTTCACCCTTGAATGTAGACCACTTTCCGCAGTAAACCGCTCATACTATTAAAGTCCCGGATGGGACGGCCTTATGAAGATGCACTATCTGAAAATGCACAAGGTTATTATTTAAGCAGGCATGCATTTGATCCATCATCCTGTTTGTTCCTCCTTGCTATTATGATTGCGTACGTCTTCGAATTCATTGCTCTTTAAGTCATAAGGTCATCCCTACGGGATTTTATAAATTGGCTTTGCGTTTTTATAATCCTGGTGCTTTTAAATTCAATAGTTTAGCATTGGCCCTTACCGCTTGATTCTGTTCACAAGTTTAATGTTCTACCCGAGCACCACTCTCCCACAACCGTCATTGTAAGCGGGCAAAGCGAGAATAGAATGCGTACGGCAATTTGCCCACCACTGGATTTTGTTTAAAAAACTAAGTGATGGATCCGGCCTCTTCTTTAAAAAGAAGGGGACCGACTTTTTTAGCAGCTCCGGATTTAGCGTAAGGTGAATACGCAGAAAGTGCTCCGATTCACCTCACCCTTCCGCCTGCGCTGTCAATCGCGACGCCAACTCTAGCTTCGGCGGACAAGTCTTCAGGTGCATTATATTGCTTCTCTTTATCAGCCTCTCCTATGGGAGAGGAAAAAGCTCTTAGATTTTATTCGTGCGCCTTTCCAATCTTTACGGAGCCGTGCTCCCCTATGATCAATTTTTCTATAGACAGGAAGCTCCTCTCGGGCTGAATCTTCGGTGATTACACCGCGCTGGGTTAGTTGAATTGAATTTTGCAACTCCGGAGGAGTATCCTGTTTATAAAAGGATCATGAGCCCTGACCTTCGGCTCTGTAGGAGCCACCTGAGAGAGCAGGTTGTGATGAATTCAGCACAAATAGAGTTTTTGCAGGATAAAATATTTCCAATATGACAGGCATCATCGGGCTCTATTTCAAAAAAACTATGCGGGTCATAATTAATGCAGACCTGTGCGCCTTGCAAAAAAATTGCAAGGTACTCTCCTGAATCGTGTATAGAACAAATAGCCAACTAGCGGCAATTTTCGAAATTCTTTTTATCCCATATTTTCAAAGAAGAAAACCAGTTTCTGCCTTAAATTTAGTCAGACAACAATGATAAATTATGATATAATTGTGGCATGAGTCTATAAAGATTTTCATGCCTATTTGTTTGAGGCGTGTTATTTGGAGTGACCTTAAAATGTTTTTGTTGCACGGTAAACCAAATGCAAAAAAATATAAAGTTGTTACGTAAAAAATAAACTCTCCAGCATTTTATTTCTGGAGAGTTTACTACGATCTAAAAAAGATACTATTTAGGCATTACAATGCTATCAATTACATGCACAACTCCGTTAGAACCTTTCAGGTCAGCGGTTGTTACGTAGGCGGAACTTCCAGATTCATCCGTTAACTTTACCTTGTCCTTTTCCAAGGATGCAGTTAATTTACCACCACCCACTGTGGTGACAACTGCTTTCCCGTTTCCACTCTTAATTGCTGCAACCACTGAAGCAGCATCAAGGTTTCCACTGATTACATGGTAGGTTAGAATTTTCGAAAGTTGAGTTTTGCTCTCGGGCTTCAGCAGCATAGCTAATGTCCCGTCAGGTAACTTCTCGAATGCTGCATTGGTGGGGGCAAATACTGTAAAAGGACCTTTCCCATTCAATGTGTTGACTAAATCAGCGGCTTTAAGCGCTGCAACCAATGTTGTGTGATCTGCTGATCCTGCAGCGATGGCGACAACATTTTTTGTTTGAGCGAAAGTGGAGATTGAGACTGCAACGCTCATCAAAACAATAATAATTTTTTTCATATAATTTCTTTTAGTTAAAGGTTTAACATGACGGTTTACAAAATGTTTTAGATCTGGCGTATTAATTTTTGAGGGGAATTTGTTAAACTGAGTGTAAATCCAAAAAAATGGAAAGTTCACGAAGAGGCTTTTTCAGAAAATCTTTAAAGGGCACCCTGGGGCTCTCACTAGCACCTGCAGTCTTTTCTCTTGAAAATCTTCTGCCACCTCTGAAGACAGTCGGAAATCCGAAAAGCATACCGACTATGACGGGTGAATTATCAACCGGGAATTTCGGCGTAACGCTTATTCATGAACACTTATTATTTGGAAATATTCCGATAGAAAAAGAAAGTGAATCAATTGATTTTACTGTTCGGATGTTAAAGGATGCTGAAAGGGTGGGAATAAATACAATCGTTGACCTTTCTCCAACCCGGGACATCAGATTGTACCAAAAGATTGCTTCACAGGTTTCTGTGAATCTAATTGTTAGCACGGGTTCGTATATTGAAAGGCTTATGCCTGATGTGATCAAAAACATGAGTGCGGAACAATATAAGAGACACCTTCGCCAGGAACTGTCAAAGGGAATTCAGGGCACTGATATTAGGGCAGGAATTATTAAAGTTGCGGCTAATCAAACGCCGTTAAATGATTGGGAAAAAATGGTCTTCAAGGCCGCAGCCGAAGTTCAGCAAGAACTGAAGGTGCCCATTGCGACCCATGCGATTTATAATCCGGGAGAGCAATTCGACTGGCTGGCTAAGAATGGCGCAGATCCAACGAAATTGTTCTTTTCCCACACCGAAGCAAAATTTGGGTGGGGTGGTCAGACAAGAGAAGATATTGGTCAGCAACTATTGCGCATTGCGAGAAGCGGTGGTCATATGCTTTTTAATAACTTCGGCTATGCCTTCGATACGCCCTGGGAGGACCTCGTTTATCTCATCCGTCTCTTGTGTGACAATGGTCTTAGAGAAAAGGTACTTACTTCAGCGGACAGTTACTGGCATTGGAAGAACGGAAAAATGGTCGTTAATGTCGACGATGTCCACCCTGAAACCAGGGACAAGACTTATGCATATATGATTACCGATGCAGTACCTGCGCTTTTAAAATCGGGTTTTTCCGCCAGAGATGTTCATGCGTTCCTGGTGGAGAACCCCGCTAAGTTTTTCTCCTAAATCACTGGCATTTTTTTAATCACAAAAGCAGGCAGCCTCTTGGATAGAAGAGAATTATTCAGGCAAATCGAAAATCATTCTTAATAGTCGATTAGGCGAAATAGAAACTAATGATCAAAAATGAATTTTAAGAATCTGCGCTGGTTAATCTTTTCTATACTGGCTGCGCTCTGTTGGGGAATTTGGGGAGTAATGGCGAAAATTATTTCCGAGGATATAAGTCCCTATATGAATCACATTCTCTTTACGATAGGAATGTTGTTAACAATACCTTTTGTTTTAAAAAACGCGCAGCAAAAACCGCTGAATCGAAAAGGAATTTTTTGGGGCGTTATTGCAGGCTTTCTTGCAGTAGCTGGAAACATTGCCATTTATCGAGCATTTGCCACAGGAGGCTTAGCCGCGATAGTCATCCCGGTTTCAAATTTATATCCTGTGGTTACCATTGCGATCGCTATCATAGTTTTAAAGGAGAAGTTACATTGGCTCAATGGGGTCGGTGTACTATTAGCAATTTTTGCTATCGTCATCTTATCCGGGGAAACCCTGCTTCTCAATGATCCAAAAAGTTTTTTTGAAAGCATGACACTTAATACGTGGTTGTTGTCCACTCTAGTCGCGCTTTTATTTTGGGGATTTTTTAGCGCGGCTCAAAAAATCACAACAAATCATATTTCTGCGAAAAGAGCTTACATCATTTTTGTTGTATCGTCTGTTTCGATTTCACTAGCCTTTGTTGTTTTGGGTGAAGCCGATTGGCAAATCTCCCAACGAACAACCTTTTTAGGTTCTGTGGCTGGAATGTTAAATGGATTGGGCGTACTGGCAAGTTTTGCGGCCTACAGTGCCGAAGGAAAAGCATCTAAAGTCACAACCATTGCAGGGGCGCTACAACCTGTATTCACCATTCTGTTGGCTATTTTTTTGCTAGGGGAAAATCTCTCATTTCTTGAAGTTGGGGGAATTGCTATTGCAATTGTCGCAGCGTTGATGCTTTCTTACGAAAGGCCTCCTAAGGTTATTTCTAATATTTTGATCAAAAATGCATAAATTAATAAGGAATAATAATGTTGACTGAAATTTATCTTTCCTCCTGGTCGTGTTAAAATCTATCCTGAATTAGCCCATTAAGACTGTATGTATTTATAAAATGTATAAAACCTTTGAGACACTGCAATATTTTCTCAGTCGCGCAAAAACATGGGATGTTTGGTAACATCTAAATCCTGGCGCTCGGGTAGTTTTGATGGAGAGGTTATCGGGCTGCTTGAAGCATGTTTCATGATCATAAAATAACAAAATGAAAAATTATCCCTTGATTTTTAGCTTGGCAATCCAGACTGTTCTTTTGGCGCAGGCGCCAAAACAGCTTTATATCGCCAATGATGATCACACTGACTTTATGTGGACCGGAAATGAAAATCAATATAAAGAGGCCTTCATAAAAATGCTGGACTACTATATCGCAGAAAGCGATAAGACCGCAGCATTGCCGTCATCGTTCCAAAGCCGATTTAATTGCGACGGAAGTTATTGGTTATGGGAATATGAGAAGTATAAAACTGCGCAGGAATTTCAGAAGTTGGTCGACAAAATCAAGTCAGGGCACATTAGTGTGCCCTATAATGCGTTGGTCTCATGTTATGGTGCCAGTACCACTGAAGGAATTTTACGGGGGATGTATTACGCAGGGTATCTCGAGAGAAAGTATGATCTCGACTTGGATCAGGCTGTAGCCATGGAGAATCAGACATTACCGCTGGGCCTGGGTTCCCTCTGGTCAGGCTCAGGGGTTAAATACAGTTGGAAGGGTGTCTGCGATTGCGCCTCAAAAGTAATGGATCTAAAAAAACGCGGCAACGAAATATACTGGTATAAAGGCATGGATGATAGTGCCATCTTAATGAAGTGGTACTCGATTGCGCCTGGCGGAAATAAACAACTCGGTGGTTATTCAGAAGCCCGCAATCCTGCACTTGCTGTCGATCAGCTAACTAATTTATGCAATGCCGAAAATTATCCATATCACATTGCAGGAGCATTTGGTTATGGTTGGGATGATCTGCAAACAACGACCGATATCTTTACTACCACCGCCCAGGCTACAAGCAATGCTGAAAGGCAAGTGATCGTATCAAATCAATCGGATTTTTTTAAGGCCTTTGAAACTGCTTACGGGAATGTCCTACCAAGCGAATCACTTTCTTATGGAAATGAATGGGATCTTTATAGCGCCTCGATGGCTGAGGTATCCGCGAAAATAAAACGGTCAGTTGAAAAGCTCAGATCCGCGGAGGCGATGGCGACACTTGTGAGTGTAAAGGATCCGAACTTCGCATTGGACCTGGGAGATACGCGGAAAACTGCTTGGATGGCGTTGGGACTTTACTATGAACACGACTGGACAGCCGATGGCCCGATAAGTCGAAATGAGCGTGCGGCGTGGCAAAGAAAAATTGAGGCTCAGTTAACAACCTATGTTGACTCTTTGTATTGGCTTTCGCAGCAGAAGCTAGGAGCCTATATTGAAAGGGCCAGAAACAGAACACGGTTTTATGCTTTTAATCCATTAAGCTGGTCGCGTACAGACGTATGCGATTTTCCTTACTTTGGATCGCTCAATGTTCGCCTCGTAGATATCAGCACAAATCAGGAAGTGGCCTCCCAAATCATTACCAAAAATGAAAAACAGTTTATACGCGTTCTGGCTGCTGATATTCCCGCAATAGGATACAAGGTTTTTGAAGTTCGACCAGGAACGACGGCTCCATCAAAGGATGCAGCGCTTCTCGCAAATAATAGAATTGAAAATAAGTTTTACAGGATAACCTTAACTAATCAGGGTGTAATTACCAGCCTTGTCGATAAGCTGAATGGAAATTACGAATACGTAAAAAACGTAAATGGGAAATTTATGAATGATCTGGGGTCAGGAACAAATAACACGGGTAGCATCAAAGTTGAGAATGCAGGTCCGGTTTCATTAACGTTAGTATGCAGAGGAAAAAACCCTTTGGCACATACCAGTCGCATTACTTTGTTTAAAAATATTGCACGAATCGATATTGATAATCAAATCACCGAAAATTTTGATTCGGTGCATAGCTGGGCTTTCTCCTACAATCTTTCTAACGCTGATGTCTGGCATGAAGAAGTAGGTGCCATTATCAAAGCAAGGCCAGTATCCCAAGGGGGGTATTATGCCGAAATGAATGGGCGCTTTGATTGGCTTACGCTGAATCATTTTGCTGATATCAGCAACGGCCAACGGGGTGTTACACTATCCAATGCAGATTGTGCCTTTATTAAAATAGGAAATAGTGCGCTGACATTCATGGATACGCTGACATCACAGGTATCTGTTTTAGCAGGCGGACAAGTTGATGGAGCTGGTTTGGGTATTACCAGGCAAGGAGGAGATAGCCTTTTTACGCAGCACTTTGCTTTAGGTTTCCACGCTGATTTTGATGCACCAAGCGCTATGCGATTTTCCCTGGAGCATCAGAATCCTCTAGTAGCAGGCGAAGTCACAGGAACCCGCTCAGCCTATCCTGAAAAAGTATATTCATTTCTAACCATGAGTGATCCTGATGTTTTATTGTGGAGCCTGAAGCCGGCTGAGGAGGGTTCGGCAAAAGGGTTTATTGCCCGAGTATGGAATTTTGGGAGTAATAAAAAAGACTTAAAAATTTCTTTCAATTCGAACATAACCTCGGCCTATGAAGCGAGTCATGTAGAAACCGATGTAAGAAGTGCAACGGTAGTGGATGGACATTTGCAGGAGCAGATTGGTCATCATAAGATCGAAACATTTAGAATCATGCTGACGAAAAATGAATAGCAAATGCCTTGAGCAAAGGTGAAATCGGAGTAATTCAAGACTTTAGCTATTTGTAAATTTATTGTGGTACTAATCCACGGCATTGGCACGCAAGAAAAAATAGGGCATCATGGTAAGTGAATTCCAGCAAAATAAACTTTGGAGATTCTTTCACTTTTACCCACCTGCATGTGTATGACTTTCTCATCCAAAGAAAGCCGTTTTTAATGTAACAGATTCATTTTTAATGCATCACCCAATAACACACCGGTTTTAAAAAATAGGCCGACAAAAACAGGTGGATTCTATACCATGTAATAAAAGCGGGTAATGTGGCGTTTCACAATTAGTACAGTAACCTAAATTGGTGCTAAAAATCTGGGGGATTCAGGGTAACCCAATTTTTCATAATGATACACTTATCCAAAGATGATTGTTCATCTATTTTCTGTCTTGCTAGCACTAAAGAACAATCATCATATCATTAAGTGACTTAGCCGGTAACGCTTAAAACCATAACTGATTCCACATGAAACACCGCTTCAATAAAAAAACTATTCTTAAATATCTGTACAATCAGTTCACTGGAAATTTCATTGGATTTTTTATTGGGGCATCTGCCACAGGCCTCGTTTCTCAGTTTTTTGAAACCAGGGGCCTGAAAAATCTTTGGGGACTTACAGCAAGGAAAACAGTTGTTGATAAGGATACTTTTAATAACCTGGAGTGGATCATTTCCATTGTGATTGGTTTTATTGTTTTCGAAATAGTTACCAAGGTCATTAAAGAGAGGGTTGAAAAGAATTTGCCGGCATACAAGTATTTTCTTTTTCGTTGGATCGTTAAAATGGGGTTACATAGAAAAGTCAATGCATCAACTTCATGGCTGAAGAATGAGCCTGTTATTTTCTTTACTGCAGTTCATCAGGGAGTCAGGCAGGCGTATAATCGTTATTCAAAGGGAGTTTAACTCTTAAAAATAGAACGTATGAAATCACTTACGGTTCTCTTCTTCCCCATCTTATGTTTTTCCTTGCTAAGGGCGCAAAGCCCTGTTGAGGTACCTGACCAGATAAAAAAACAATTTGGTGCAGGATTTATGAGCGCCTCAACGGTTACCCGGAAGAGTGTTCCTAAATCAGGGCGTTATGAGGCTCATTTTATGGATGGTAATGACTTTAAAAAGGCAGTATATTCCAATAAAGGGGTTTTTCTGTTTACTGAAACAAGGTTAGCTCCGGTTCAATTACCAATGCAGATATCGAAAGCAATGTCAACTCAATTCCAGGGGTTTGATTTGGAACAGATCAGTAGAGTTGAAACACTCAAGGAGGTTATTCTTAGGATCAAAATTTGAAAGAAGCACAACCGGTATGAAGTGGAGGTCGAAGTGTTTGACTAGCATGTAGGGCTACCGGTTGCTAAAAATTTATTCTGAAGATAACATTTGTCGTAAAACCTAAGGAAGATTGTTGAACAGATTCCAGTTGATTATTGTTGATACTGAAATATTGGTTGATGATATTTTCTTGATTAAGGATATTCCAAATTGAAACGCCCGCTTGTCCACGCACTTTACTGCTGATGGGAAATCTGTATCTGGCGGAAAAATCAATTCTAAAGTAATCCTTAAGACGTGAACTGTTGGGAGCACCATAATTTATAATATTGTTCACAATCTGGTTCATTTCCACGGGTTCAGTAAAAGGTTTTCCGGTGTGCCAGTTCAATCCTGAAGACAATTCAAAATGGTTCCTTTCATAGGCGGAGCCTAGCGTTATCCGATGGGTTACATCCAGATTATTGGGAAAAAATGGTGGAATAAGTTGCTTGAATTCATACGTGTTGTCAGCATTGGAATAGCTTAGCCATGTTGTAAGGTGATCAAGTTTATTGCTGATTAAGAAATCAACTCCTACTGTTTCAAAATTGCCATCTGATCGAATGAACTCGAACTGGTTCTGGAACCCTTGACTCGAAGTGATTATTCCTTCAACACCTTTATAGTATGCTTCAATGCTCGCCAAAAAATTGTTCTTTTTGTAATAAATTCCCATCGATACCTGCTTACTTCTGATAATGGGAATGTCATTGTCATTTGATAACACCCAACGCCTTTTTTCCACTCCCAGAAAATCATTTTGCAAATCAATGATCTGAGCGGTGGTCTGATTTTTCATCTCTCCAAGAATCTCGAAAAAAAAGTATTTCAGGAAGTTTTGATTAAAGGATAGTCGCGGTTCGATAATTAATTCTTTAAAGCTTGGAAAATAATTGGTCCGAATACCCAACCTCATATCTGTCTGACTGAAAGAGAAATTCCCTTCTAAAAAAGCAGCATGTGTGCGCAGTACCTTCTTAATGAGTCTTTTAAAAGGTGGATTGTTAATGTCTTCCAGATTGCTAATACCGGTCTCAAAAAACTGATACCCACCGAAAAGGTCAATATTGTTTGTAAGGCTCACCCTTGAATCCAGCTTTAGCCCGCTATCGAGTACCTTGTTTTCCTGAATGAGTCGCTGGTCGTTCAAAAGATCAAAATTAACAGCCCCAAGCTTATAAGAGGAAAGGAATACCTGCGCTGATGTCCTCAATTTTTCACTCCAAAGCCTGCTGTAGGATACTCCTGAGCCGAAATTCTGCTGTTCCAATCCACTGGTTCTTGACTCAATAGTATTATTGATCAATGCATTTTCATTGTACTCAATGTCATTAAAAACGTTTAAAAAGCTAAGTCTTAATTTATCTTTTTCGGAGATATCATATAGCAATTTCAAGCTGGCATCATAGAAATAGAAGTTTTCGTTTTTCGAGACCAGGGTATCAGACCCTTGAGATTTTGTGACATCTGTATTCCTGAAGGCCCGTTGAAAATACTGTTTGAAAGCTGGGGTTACCCATGAATCGGCAACAGAACGCCTGCCAGAAATCTGCAATGATATTTTTTCTGTTAACGGAACTTTGGCAAATGCGTCTCCATTAATCATATTAATACCCGCGCCTGCAGAAAAAATTTCGGCTAAATCATCATCTGTGCGGATGTCAATTGTGCTGGAGACGCCATCACCCAAAGCTGCCTCCGAACCGTTTTTGATGAGGGCTACTTTTTCCGTCAGGTATGGATTGTAAGCGGAAATTAAGCCAAAAAAATGACCCGAATGGTACATCTTAATGCCATCCCATAGGACCAGGTTCTGATCATTTGTGCCGCCCCTAACGTTGATGTCCGATATTGTTTCATGAATGCTTTGAATTCCTGGTAAGGCCTGAATTGTTTGCAACACATCCGGTTCTGTGAGCCCTGGAAGTATGCCCAAGGTTTTGGCTCGGATAACAATAGAGCCATCTACTTTTTTATCAATCCCTTGTGTGGGGAAGTCAGAAATATAAATTTCCTGCAACGAGGTGAACTGCAGTTCTAACGCAATCTTTTTGCAAGGAATATTTAGAAATTCTTTTACAGGTACGTCTATGGTTTTGTATCCGACGAAGCGAAGCTGAATCACGCTATTCTCTGAAACACTTTTCAGAATGAATGATCCACTTTCATCACTTATGGAATAATCATTCCCGGATTGAATTATCGCCCCTGTCACTGATTCTCCTGTATCCGAATCTGTAACGACACCACAAATATCTTTTGAGTTTTCTTTGGCCTTACTAATGGTTACTAAGCTGTCATTCAATTGCTGAAAAAGTAGCCCTGTATTTTGTTCTAAATAACGCAACGTTTCAACTAGGGTAAATTTTTCAGAAGGAGTGCTTAGAAAAAGCCCGGCGATGTTATCATCTGCATAAGTAAACGTAACATCATAGCGCTGCTCAAGCACCATCAGTATTTTTTGAAGGGATTGCTTTTCTTTTTCCTGAGCTACTCCCGTGATACTAAAAAGAAATATAAAAAGGACGGCAAAGACGCTTTTATTGGATGTCACCGGTCAGGATAATCTTTTTATCTTCAAAGATCTGGTAAGTAAGGTTAAGGGGCAATGCAATGGATTTTAACCCCAGTGAAAGGTCTGAATGAGGGAATGATCCGGTGAATAGTTGGTTGGTATCTACATTCCGGGCTGTGACCGATACATCGTACTGCCTTTCAAATTCCTGGATCACATAGCGGAAAGGGATACTCTGAAACGAACTCTGACCAGCTCTCCAACCTGGTGCGTCATCCGTTGCTGTAATTTCTTTGGAGGCCACGCCACTGATCGTCCGGAATATTTCTTTGGGAAGTAACCTTACAATTTCATTTGCACTTTGGACTTCTACGGATCCCTCATAACATATTACTTCAAAATAATCTTTACGATTACTTACATTAAACGCAGTTCCCAAGACACTTACTTTACCAGAGGAAGTGACAACGTCGAATTTTGAACCCTTAGCCACTTTAAAAAAACCTTCCCCTTCCAGTTCAACTAGGCGCTCCTTTTTCCAATTCTTATCATGGAAAGAAAGGCGCGAGAGTGCATTCAACGCGACAAAGGAAGAATCAGGTAATACTAATTCTGCCTTTTCCTTTGCCAGGGTTTCAACAACAGTAGGTGCATCATAAAGAAAGAAGAAATAACTTCCTGCCATTAGCATAAGAACGGCCGCCACTTTAAGCAAAGGGCTGAACCAATTCATGGTAATCACCTTACCTTTGACCGATCTTCTGGCGCTAAGACGCTCATATTCAGCCTCAACATTATATTCAGGCGCTTTAAAAGACATCAGCGAATCTGACATCTTTTCAAGAAATCTATAATCGTCAGTCCGTTGAAAGACAGATTTCTCCTCCTCATTCAAAGATCCTTGCAGCCATTTTTTAAGATAATCTTCTTTTTCCATTTTTCTCCCTAATCATACATATAACAGATTGAGTTCTGTTTATCCTACTTAATGAAAGAAAAAATATCAAATTTTCCCCACCTTTTCAATTATTGCCGAAAGTGCCGTATAGATTCTTTTTTCCACTGCTTTTTGGGATATCCCAAGCATTTCAGCAATCTCCTTATGCTTTTTACCTTCGACCCGGTTCAACAGAAAAGTCACACGCTGTTCTTCTGTCAATTCCTGAATGGCACGCTGTAGCCTGTCCATAAACTGCTTTTCTTCCATTAGATACTCAGGGGATTCAATATTATGCCCCGTTTGGTTTTCAAGGTTGTATTTAATTACGGTCTTTTTTTTTGCCAGATCATTGAGCATTTGATTATTGGCAACTGTAAACAAAAAGGATCGGGCCTTTTCAGGTATCACCCTGTGGCAGTTGTTCCATAGCTTGATAAAAGCTTCCTGCACTAAATCCGCGGGGTTATTTTCGGGACCGTATTTATAAAGCAGAAATTTATACAGGTCTTTTGAATTGATTTTGAAGAGTTCATTGAACAGCTTCTCCTCGCAGATATTTGCTCCGGTTTTCGTCATGTTATCCTGCAAATTTAGAAATAAAGTTACACGAGGTAGGAGTTCAGGCACTGAATCGGTTTTATATGTAAGAAAGGTTTTTAATTTGATTAAAATAAAAGAACATGACTAACCTGAAAAATTTCCTTTTAACAGTATTTTTAACCTCCATACCCTTTTTGGCCTCATATGGACAGGATTTAAAATTTGGCGCCAGAGCAGCGCTGGGTACGGGTACCATTAACAGCAAGGCCCTGCAGACTTATTTTAACGCAGAGAATTCCCAGGATGCCGACATTAAAAAATATGACCTGAATGCGAAGTTAGGTTCCGTATTTTCCCTGGGTGGTTTTGTTGAATATTCCTTGAATAAAAACTTTAGTCTTCTCGGAGAAGTTGCTTTTCAGCAACAGGGTTCTAACCTTCAGATCGATTTGATGGAGGATGATGCGCAAAGCGGACTTACTTTCAGAGACGAGGTTAAATCAAATAACCAGATAAAGATATCCGCTTTGACTGTTCCGCTTTTAGCCAGGTATTACCTGAACGCAAAATCGGGGCCGTATTTAACAGGCGGTTTTACAGTTGATCTTGTACTCAGTTCAAAAATCGAAGCCAAAGAAGATATTCTTAAAAGAGATTTTGATGCTGCGGGTAGCGTAATAAGGAGTACTTCTGAAGCCAGACTGAACGAAGCAAAAATTGATAGGTTCGGATCGCCCAGAGTTTCATTTACGATAGGAGTAGGCACTGTGTTGGATGCTGGGCCATCCGGAATTACAATAGACCTGCGATATAACGCCGGGCTCTCAAAAACCGATATGTATACCAGCAATCTTGCCTTTGACGATCTGACAAAGGAAAGCGATGTATTCAGCGTTTATAAACAAGCTGATATTTCGATCAACGACCGCATTACATTGAATGATTTTAAAACAGGTACACTTCTCCTAGTTGTAGGATATAGATTCTAATGCCCGGCTCAGGTACACAACGAAAAACTTATTTATAAACTAAAATGAAAACAATGAAAACAAAGTCAAGGTGTGCCTTTAAATTGATGACACTGCTGTTGATTGGATCAACGCTTTTAGTTGCCTGTAACAATGACGATCCGGCAGCGAATGGCACCGTAATTTTGAAATTGGATGCTGCTTCCCCTACAGGAAACACCATTAACGGGAGAACGCAAAGCACAACTGTTATCACTGATTTCAAGATAAGTATCAGGGAGATTGAATTCGAATTTGATGAAGAAGACGCTCATTTTAGAACGGATTCATCGTTTAATGAAGACGTAAAATTAAAAGGCCCTTTTGTGTTAGATGTACTGGATCAAAACGCGTTTGTCGAGCAGTTGGTCACATCCGTCAAGGTTCCCAATGCCAGGTATGAGGAAGTTGAATTTAAACTTCACAAGAATATGAATGCCGGTGATATGAATGGAAAATCGATGTTGATCACAGGAACGATCGACGGCAAACCTTTTATTTTCTGGCATGACACAGATGAAGAGTTTGAAATCGATTTTGAGAATGCGGCCACGGACCTGGTGATCAATGGAAATACTGCAGCGGTGGTCATTAATTTTCAGCTTGACCGTTTATTCAGCGTTTTGAAAGGCGGTGCTAACCTGAGTCTGGCCATCGATGGCGATGGCGATGGCATTATTGAGATCAATCCGGGTTCGGCTGACAATGACGGAAATACGGACCTTGCCCATGCCATTAAAAGGTTGTTAGAGGATGCTACAGATCTAATCGATAATAACGGATAATTTTAGGCTAAAAAAGGTGAATATTACTGCTAACCCTGATTTGTTAAGTTGCCGAAATTAAGATCAGTTTAAACACTTTTGACAGAAGGCGCCCATGGGCGCCTTCTGTGCGTTTTACCAAAATAAATTACATAATAATTTAAGTTCAGGTAGGAGTTAGCAACCCTCGTCTGTTTTATGTATAGATGAATAAAAAAGAATTATACTCTTTAATAAGTAATAGATAGAGGAATGGCCCAAAAGAAAACTTTTATGATAAAAATCAAGTACTATTCGGTTTTGTGCCTGTTCTTTCTGTTTACCGTTCTTTTATTCATTTTTAGCTCATGCCAGAAAGAATTGGACGAAATCACACCGCCTCCGTCGGATAAGGTAATAGTGCCCAATTCAGCAGTATCAAATTACATACAGCACATAGCCCTACACGATGGGTCTCCCGATAACATTTTAGATAATGCCAGCTGTATATCGCTTGTGCTACCTCTAACGGTAATGGTTAATGAGCAAGAGATAAAAATCGAATCATCGGACGACTTTATAGAAGTGGAAAACATTTTAGACGAGTTCGAAAATGATAACGATTCGTTGCGTATTATTTTTCCTGTCACGGTAACACTTGCTGACCATACTGAGCGGATTATTAACAATAGTGATGAGTTGGAAGATATTGGTGACGAATGTACAGAGGGGGGTAGTGATGACGATATTGAGTGCGTTGATTTTCAATATCCTTTAACCTTCACCGTTTACGATTCTCAAAATCAGTTATCCTCTGTTACAGTTATAAATAATGATGAGGAGTTATTTACATTCTTTGATACCATGGAGGAAGGTGACCTGGCAAGTTTTAAGTTCCCGGTTTTGGTAATTCTGGGAGGAGGGGAAGAAATTACAATAGATAATAATGATCAATTGGAGGCTGTTATTGAAAGCAGCATCGATGAGTGCGATGAAGACGATGATAATGACCACGATGAAGACGATGCAGACGATACAGGATTTATTACTGCATTACTGAATAGCAATTGGCAGATCACCTACTTTTTTGATGGGTCGGATGAAACCGGTGCCTTTGCAGATTTTGTGTTCATCTTCCATGAAGATGGCGCCACCTTATCGACTAATGGAGTTTCCTCTATTCAGGGTACATGGGATACCAATGGTGACAATGGTTCCATAAACATAAAATTAAACTTGGGTGAAGAGGCTCCTCTTGATGCAATTATGGAGGATTGGGAAGTTGTTGAATTTAATAGTTCGCTTATTAAGTTACAGGATGTGAGTGAAGAGGATCAAACTGTTACCACCCTTGTCTTTGAAAGGAAATAAAAATAAAGTCGAATATAAACCGTTAACTAATATCTTATGAAAAAAAACATTTTAGGATTTTTTATTGCCGCTGGAATAGTGTTGGGAAGTTGCAATGAAAATGATGCCCCAGCAACTGCTAAAGTTCAATTGGAAATGAAAGCAACCACAAGTTTATCCAGAATCAGCGCATCAGGTAGAGGAATGGCTACAGGGCTTATATTCCGCGAAATTTTAGTGGGCGTTACAGAGCTTGAGTTTGAAACATTGGAGGAAAACGAATTGGAAGAGGAAAATGATACCCAGGATGGTGAAAATCATGATGGGGAGAACGAAAATGAAGAAATTGAATTTGAAGGGCCGTTTGTGGTCGACCTTATTCAGGGCACAAGCACGCCCGATTTTGGCGTTGCTGATTTACTTCCAGGGCTATATGAAGAAATGGAAATAGAAATTGGCCCGGTGCTTGATGGCGGGATTAGCCTTTTTATCGCTCTTGATTTACCAAGGGAAGGTGCGGATGCTTTAAAAATTGAATATTCCAATAG
This sequence comes from Cyclobacteriaceae bacterium, assembly GCA_039917935.1. Taxonomy (GTDB): domain Bacteria; phylum Bacteroidota; class Bacteroidia; order Cytophagales; family Cyclobacteriaceae; genus Chryseosolibacter. Next base: position 53,478 of record JBDSIM010000308.1, read on the forward strand.
TAATGAAATGGAAATAGAAATTGAACGTGATGCAGGTTTCCATGTTGATGGTGGAGCCTTGAACCAATTTTTAATACTATTTGATCTTGATTCGCTCTTCTTGAGTATCGATTTTAACCAGGCCGTAGTGGATGCGGATGGAATAATAAGGATTAACGCATCTTCAAATGCATACCTTGCCGCCCTGATTGAAGCCAATCTTACCCATGCCCTGGAAGCCGGGGAAGATGAAGATGGCGATGATGAAATAGATGAAGATTGAAAAATCGTCTTAAGGATCGGATAGCATTTTTGAAAAAATAGTGTAAAAAAATGATGACCAGGAAAATAGTAATGTCAATGCTTGCAATCTTTGCAATGAGTACAATAATGGCCCAGGAAAATAGTAACGTGCAGCCGCCTGTTCCTGCAGATGTCGCAGAATCTTTTAATATGCTATACCCTAATGTAAAAGAAGTCGGCTGGACTTTTAGTAGTGAATTTTTTGAGGCATGCTTTAAACAAAAGGAAAAAATTGTTTCGCTTTTTTTTGACAAAAATGGTGATCTCAAAAAGGTTAAAAATGAAATAATGGAATCTGACTTACCCATAAGCGCAAAGGAGTTAATTGCCAAAGAATATTCCGGTTGGAAGCTTGAAAAAGCTGCTAGCATTGATATAACCGGCACAATGAACTATGAAACGCAAATTCAAAAAGATAAGAATGAAAAAGCTATCGTTTTGATTTTTGACCGTCAG
>JBDSIM010000309.1:0-3782 GCA_039917935.1 Cyclobacteriaceae bacterium
GTCAAAGACAGCTTGCCGACGTTTTGCGCATAAAAATTTACGGAAATGGCAAAGAAGATGAGAGTGTAATCTGGTTAAACGAAGAAGCAACTGATGGCGCTGACCTTCGGTTTGATGCTAAAAAGAAAAACAATGACTATTTGAATTTATATTCCTATCTGGAGAGCTCCCCCGCTGTCAAGTATGCCATTAACGGTGTCGGTAATTTCGGATGTGCAAAGACATTTAAGCTTGGCATCAGTGATCTGAATAGCGCGGAAGTGAATGTTGTTCCTTCCGGAACTTACACCTTTAATTTTTCAGAATTTGAAACATTCACTGAAGACTACAATTTTACCCTGATCGATAAGTTTGCCAATGAGGTTGTTGACGTAAAAAATAATGCTGATTATGTTTTTGACATAACAACTGACCCTTCAACATTTGGTGACGCGCGATTTGAACTCATCATTACCCAGCCTGACATTCAAACAGATAATGTGATACATTATACCGATGTTTGTGAGAACGCGCAGGCACTGATCACCATTGAAAACACACAATCATCCATCTTGTATGAAGTCAGGGATCAACAAGGGCAGACCATTTCCGATGTGGTCGCAGGAAATGGAAATGCCGCTGTTTTGAGCATTCCTAAAGAGAGATTATTGAATGGAATAAACAATTTGATGGTGTATGCTAAAAATAATTCATGTGACCCTGTTCCTTTGACCCAATCGGTCTCCTTAAAAGTTAATGAGATTTACAGTATCCATTCCGTTGAGAATGGTTCGTCCTGCCAAAGCGGATCACTCACTTTAAAAGCTACGGGGGTGCCATCAGATGGTCATTACTATTGGTACGAAACAGAAACGGCAACAGAATCTGTCGGCACCGGATCTGAATGGACTACGCCCGTGCTTCTGAAATCAAAAACATATTACGTAGCAGCAAGAAATGCCCTGGAATGTGAGGGTGCACGTGTACCAGTTAATGCGGAAGTTATTCATTATGATGCTGCTGCGATCTCAGAACTTGAGGGGGTATTGCGATCCAGTTATGCGCAAAATAATCAGTGGTATTTTAACGACATAGCAATTTCGGGAGCGACTAATCAGGAAATAGTACCTGATAAATCCGGTAGCTACACTGTGAAAGTTAATATTTCTGGTTGTACTACCTCTGCTCAGTATGAATTTTCAGTTACCAGTATAGAGGAGGAGAATTTACTTAATTTAATCAGCGTTTATCCCAATCCTGTTGAAAACAGGGTAAGCGTTGAATTGAGGAATACTGCGCCGGCAGCGGCAAGAATAATCAACTCTGTAGGTGCGACAATTGGGTCAATCTACTTTCAAATGGATGGAAAAACACAAAAAGGGGATTTTGATCTTGGAAGTGAGCCAGCGGGATTATATTTGATAAAAATTTTACAGGATAAAAAGATCATTCACTATAAGGTTATTAAAAAATGATCAGAATTGTTAAGTTTAAATACCTGCTGGCCTTTTGCCTCCTTGTGTTATTGATGAGTGGTATTTCAGAAATTGCTTTTGCGCAACCCGGTGACCCGGGAGGAGATCCCGATGTTCCCATTTCCGGCATTGAATGGTTGCTTGTTAGCGGTGCTTTATTTGGCGCCAGGAAAATCTATTATAATTTTAAGAAACGTTGATAATTTTTGTTGGGCATGGTCTCACTCACTGAGTTGTTGGTTAAAGTTTTTATTGGATGATTATCCCATGTACCTCAATCACCCCGCTTTCTAATGTTTCAGTATTCCGTAATAAAATGGTTTTATAACCTTAATTTCCTTTCGCGATGGGTTATAATAATCATTGATCTTTCGTTTATTGCTTTCTCTACCGCGATCGCTTATTTACTTCGTTTCAATTTTGATTTTGATGAAATTCAGGATAATCATTTTCTATCCGGAATAATTCTTTCTGTTGCTTGCGGACTCATTTCCATTATGGCCCTGGGGAGCTATAAAGGCATCATACGTTATACGGGAATTCAGGACGGCGCCCGTATATTTTTTATGCTCATACTGAATTCCCTTCTGGTTTGTTTTCTTAATATTGTTTATTTAGCGAATTCGGGTTACAACCTTATTCCTTACTCTGTAGTATTGATTTCTTATCTGGCCTCCTTTCTCTTTCTTTTCAATTACAGGCTCCTCGTAAAATATATATTTTCATTTTACAAGCGGGGAGTCGTTAAAAACTCGCGAGTCTTAATTTTTGGATCGGGTCAAACCGGCCTTATTACGAAACAAATTATTGACTCATCCCCATCTTCGCGTGTATTTGGTTTCCTTGAAGATGATCGCCGTAAGGTTGGTAAAGTAATCAATGGTTCTAAAATCTATCACGCCGGCCAAACAGAACTGGAAGATCTGTTCAGCAACCTGAGCATTGATGAGCTTATTATCACGGTTAAAAACTTATCTGTCAAACGCAAAAATGAGCTGGTCGATATTTGTTTACGTCACCAGGTAAAGATCAGGATGGTTCCTCCTGTTGACCGATGGGTGAGGGGTGAACTCAGTATAAACCAGATCAAAGAAGTTCACATTGAGGATCTGCTGGAGCGCGATTCGATCAAATTAGACAACCCGCACGTAAACCGGGAAATTAAAGGAAAAGGTATTTGTATTACCGGGGCAGCGGGTTCGATTGGTTCTGAACTTGTACGGCAGATCATGCATTACCATCCCAAATTCCTCGTGTTAATCGATCAGGCCGAATCGCCCTTATTTGAAATTGACAGGGAGATCAAAGCTTTGGAAACCGGTATTCCTGTTTTTTCCTATGTCGCTGATATTTCTAATGCAGACCGCATGGATTCTATCCTCAACGGACATAAGCCCAACATGATCTTTCATGCCGCAGCCTATAAGCATGTGCCCATGATGGAGAATAATCCTTCGGAGGCTGTTCTCTGTAATATTCTGGGCACAAAAACACTGGCCGATCTGTCCATTCAACACAAAATTGAAAAATTTGTCATGATCTCCACGGATAAGGCGGTAAATCCTACCAATGTGATGGGCTGCTCCAAACGTATTGCGGAGATTTATGTTCAGTCCCTGAACAAACACATGAATAATAGTTCTCAGGAACATACTTCATTTGTTACCACCAGGTTTGGTAATGTTCTGGGTTCGAATGGTTCTGTAATTCCAGTCTTTAAAAAACAAATCGAGCAGGGCGGACCAATCACAGTTACCCATCCGGAGATCACCCGTTATTTTATGACTATTCCTGAGGCATGTCAGCTTGTACTCGAAGCAGGAGTGATGGGCAAAGGAGGGGAGATCTTTATTTTCGATATGGGCCAATCAGTTAAGATACTAGACCTTGCAAAGAAAATGATCCATCTGTCAGGCCTTGTGCCAAATAAAGATATTGATATTGTTTACACCGGTTTGCGCGATGGTGAAAAACTTTTTGAGGAATTATTGAATCAGACGGAGAATACTATTCCTACCCATCATGAAAAGATCATGATCGCCAACGTGCAGGAATATGAATACACGGAAATCAACAGCTTTGTGGAATTATTCAATGACCTGATCAACGACAGAAATGAATTGAAAATGGTGGCCCTGATGAAAGAACTCGTTCCTGAGTTCAGAAGTAACTACTCCAGGTTTGAAGTGCTGGATTCCATTCCAAGCTAATCGGATTTATCAAACCCTCTGTGGGGGTCCATTTGTAAATACAGTGTTATCTCACTTCGTTTCTGATCGTAGATTTTGTGTAAAGTCCGCGGTCTGCTAGTCATAGCTTCTTTTTTGG
>JBDSIM010000310.1:0-8573 GCA_039917935.1 Cyclobacteriaceae bacterium
TATTTGGTATCGTCGGCATTGTATTGAGTTTGTTCGGACCGACAAATTCAGTTTTCTGGATATTGAGTACGATTGCTGTGGTAATTGCCCTCGTTTTCCTGATCAAGTGGATTGCGGAGCAATAGACGACAACATTTGGTATAAAAAAACCCCGGTTTGCCGGGGTTTTTTTTATGCTTATACTTTTGCGACTAATCCATCGGCCAGGAGTACTACTTTGTTCTTCAGCACTTCCACCACACCTCCGGTAATCAGAAAACTATCAGAAGCCTCTTTTGATTTATATTCCACCAGACCTTCTTTTAAAATGCTGATTAATGGGGCATGGTTATCCATTACCTGGAAAGAGCCATCGGCTCCCGGAAAAGTTGCAATGACCACATCTCCTTCAAAGATCTTTTTATCCGGTGTTAGTATCTCCAAAAACATTGATGAACCTTTAAATTTTAAACCTGCAACTGATTACCCCCTGGCTTCAGCCATCATCTTTTCACCTTTTTCAATCGCCTGCTGAATATTTCCCACCAGGTTAAAGGCCATTTCAGGAAGATAATCGTATTGGCCATCCATAATGCCATTGAAATCCTTAATGGTGTCTTTGATATCCACAAGTACCCCTTTTAAACCCGTAAATGCTTCGGCCACATGGAAAGGTTGTGAAAGGAAACGTTGCACGCGTCTGGCACGGTGAACAATTTGCTTGTCTTCGTCAGATAATTCGTCCATTCCAAGAATGGCAATAATATCCTGTAACTCTTTATAGCGCTGCAGAATATTCTTCACGCGCTGCGCGCAATTATAATGTTCTTCACCTACAATCTCGGGCCGAAGGATTCTTGACGTTGAATCCAGGGGGTCAACCGCTGGATAAATTCCGAGTTCAGAAATCTTACGGCTCAAAACGGTTGTTGCATCGAGGTGGGCAAAGGTGGTTGCTGGCGCCGGGTCGGTCAAGTCGTCAGCGGGCACATATACTGCCTGAACCGACGTGATTGAACCGTTCTTCGTAGAGGTAATTCTTTCCTGCATGGCGCCCATCTCGGAAGCCAGCGTAGGTTGATAACCTACCGCGGAGGGCATACGTCCCAACAAAGCGGAAACCTCGGAGCCAGCCTGCGTAAAGCGGAAGATGTTATCAATGAAAAATAATATATCTCGGCCCTTTCCTTTTCCGTCGCCATCCCTGAAATATTCGGCTACCGTAAGTCCCGAAAGTGCAACACGCGCCCGGGCCCCTGGAGGCTCATTCATTTGACCAAATACGAAGGTTGCTTTGGATTCTTTCAAATCACTTTCCTTTACCTGACTAAGGTCCCAGCCTCCTTCATGCAAAGATTTCAAAAAATTCTCACCATAGTTCACAATACCCGCTTCGATCATTTCGCGTAACAGGTCATTCCCTTCGCGCGTTCTTTCACCGACACCGGCAAATACTGAAAGACCCGAATATGCTTTGGCAATGTTGTTGATCAATTCCTGGATAAGCACGGTCTTGCCTACACCTGCCCCACCAAATAATCCGATTTTACCACCTTTTGAATAAGGTTCGATCAGATCAATAACTTTAATACCAGTAAACAAAACTTCGGTCGATGTGGAGAGATCTTCGAACGCGGGAGCGCTGCGGTGGATGGGTAGTGTCTGCGTTCCTTTTGGTTGGGGGATTCCATCAATCGCCTCACCAATGACATTGAAAAGACGCCCTTTAATATCATCTCCGATGGGCATTGTGATAGGCGAACCGGTATCGGTCACTTTCATGCCACGCACAAGACCTTCGGTTCCTTCCATCGAGATGGTTCTCACGCGGTCTTCACCAAGATGTTGCTGCGTTTCTAAAACTACTTTGGTTCCATCACCTTTCATTACAATTAAAGAGTCCAGAATATTAGGCAATTTCATGCCTTCGCCGTCAAAAGCGACGTCCACGACAGGACCAATTACCTGGGTGATCTTTCCAATATTTGCCATTGCTATGTTTTGTTGTTAAGGTCTGAAAATCGTGCGCAAAAGTAGGTTATTCGGCACGAAGTACAAAGCGAGACATTCAGATTTTTGCCCCCTGAGGAGCATTCAAACCTGATGGAGTTTGCAGGTGTAAAAAGCGGTTTAAGTGATATCAAATGGCCTATTCTCATCAGGTTTGGGGAGCCGCATCTAAGGCGATTCGAAAGGTGGTGCCCATATTTTCTTCAGATGACTTCACAAAAATTTTACCGTTGTGATAGGTTTCAACAATCCGCTTGGCAAGCGTTAAACCCAAGCCCCAGCCTCTCTTCTTGGTAGTAAACCCTGCCTTGAAAACCATGGTTAATTTAGAACGTGGTATTCCCTTGCCGGTATCACTTATATCAATGAACACTTTACCCTCATTTCCCCGCAGTATTTTAATGGCGATGGTGCCGGTGTTACCCATGGCGTCAACACCGTTTTTACACAGGTTTTCAATGACCCATTCGAAAAGAGGTGCGTGGACCATTGCCGCTATATTGTCGGACAAAGTAAATACTTCCATATGAATTTTTGAGGAAATCCTCGGACGGAGGTAATTCACCACATTATGAATAAGGACAACAATGTTTTCTTTTTTTAAGGCCGGGATTGACCCGATACTGGAAAAGCGTTCAGTGACAATTTTTAATTTAAGAATGTCTTTTTCCAGTTCATCGGCCACGCCTTTTTGCCTCATGTAATCATCTTCGCGGATGACTTCAATCCAGGCCATCAACGACGAAAGGGGGGTGCCTAATTGGTGTGCAGTTTCCTTCGCCAGCCCAACCCATACCCTGTTTTGTTCAGCGGCTTTCGAGTAATTGAAAGCGAGGTAGCTGATAAAGCCAAATATGGCAATGACTGTCAGCTGAACATACGGGTAGCCAATCAGTTGGGTCAGCAGAAAAGAATTCCGGTAATACACTTTTTGTGTTCCGAAAACTTCATTCGTGTTGGGATCTTTCAGGGTGATCATTATGGGATCATACGTATCGGACATAGACCCAAGCTCTCGTGACAATTGTTCTTCAATCGCCCGCGAGGACCTCGTAGAATCAATGTCCAAATTACGATACTGAATGACCTTATCGTTTTCATCAACCAGTATCGTAGGTATAGAAATATTTTTATTGATGATCTCTTCTGACACAAAAAGGATATTGCTGTTCAGACTTTCATTGAGTGTATACTCTATGGCCTTGGCAAATAGTTGTACCTGTTGTCGTTCCCTTTCCTTAAGCTGATCAACGAGAACATTGGTGTAATAGATCGAACATACACTAATAAGAAAAGAAACTGCCAGAACAATCCACTTCAGCCTTGGGTTGTGCTGATAAAATTCACCTGCTGGAATCGGATTTCGTTTGGCCATGAATCATTAAAATAAATAAAAAACCGGAGATCTTCCGGTTATACGCCTGGCGATCCAAATTATTGCCTTAATGTTTCATCATAAACCATTTTGCCAGCACCTTATAGTTAATTTTAGTCCCATGCATGAGAATTCCTACGCGATAGATTCGCGCAGCAATCCATGTGGTAAATATGAACCCTGCAATCAATAGGAATTGTGAGAGAATCAGTTGCCAAAGGGGCACTTGAAATCCCAGCCTGCCTACCATCGCCACAGGGGAAGTGAACGGTATAATAGAAAACCAAAAACTTGCCTGGCTGTCAGGGTCATTTAGAATAAACATAAACAAACCGAAATAAGCAATGATTAGGGGAAGTGTGATAGGGAAGGTAAACTGTTGCGCCTCCTGCTGAGAATCAACCGCCGAACCTACAGCGGCAAACAAGGCCCCATACAACAGGTAACCACCGAGAAAATAAAAAGCAAAATTGAAAATAATGTAAACAAAAGGAATTTCATTTAAAGAGGCGAGTAGATTGATCACTTTGTTATTTTGGGTTTCCATCTCCTGTGCAACTTCTCCATTCTGATCCATCTGATTAACCACTTGCTCCATGGCTTGTTGCTGAGGCATTTTAACTCCAAAAAGCGCTAACGTTGCTGTTGTCAGGGTAGTAGTCAGCACCACCCAAATGGTAAACTGTAAAAGCCCTACTGCGGCAATACCAAGAATTTTGCCCATCATCAGTTGAAAAGGTTTAACTGATGAAAGTAAAACTTCCACAATTTTGCTTGTTTTCTCTTCAATAACACCCAGCATGATCTGCATGCCATAGATCAGAACAAACATATAGATTAAGACCCCCATCCCAAACCCCAACCCGAACAGGATGTCCATATTGCTTTCTTTCTCTTCCCCTGATTCACTTAGATTAATATTGTTCAGCTTCACTTCTGTCTTAAGGCTTTTGAGCGTGGCTTTGTCGATATGAAATTGCTCAAGTTTTAAATCGTGTATGCGATCTTCCACCATATTTTCCAGGTCATCTTTCTTCCTGATGCTGGGAGTTCCTTTCGTATACAGTGTCAGGCCCTCTGGTTTTGCCAGGTCAAACGCTGGGATAAAGAATAAGGCAAAATGATCTGATTTATTGAATTCGGTTTTCACATTTTCCCAATCGCCGGAAACCGTAACAAATTCATATTTGCTGCCTGTTTCAAATTGAAATTTTCCACTGCGGTCAAAAACTTCCACGGTCTGTTTGCCCTCGCTTTCTTCCTGACGCAGCATCACAAAAACCATAATTGCAATGATGGCTGGAAAAATTAGAGGAACCAGGATAGTGGCAATCAAAAAAGATTTTTTCTGAACACGGTTGAGGAACTCGCGCTGAAATATCAACCAGATTTTTTTCATGAATTCTCTCCTTTTACCAACGTTATAAATATTTCTCCCATGGTTGGAATTTTCTCCAGGAAGCTGTGTACTTCCGTCAATTGCGTCAGATCAATAATCAGTTGATTGGGGCTAACAATCTCTTTCATCCGTACGGTAGATCGATAATAGTTATCCTCCAAATTCTTCTGACTCAGCAACTCGTATTTGCCAGGAGGCAAGGAAAACATGCCCTTGTGTTCTACGAGAAAGGTATTTGTTCTGTAATTGTCTTTAACACTCTTTTTTGAGCCCTCCAGAATTTTCCGGCTTTTATCCAACAGGGCGATGTGATCGCAAAGGTCCTCAACGGTTTCCATCCGGTGAGTTGAAAATATGATGGTACTGCCTTTTTCTTTCAGGGCGAGTATTTCTTCGGTAATAAGTTGCGCGTTGATGGGATCAAATCCCGAAAATGGTTCGTCCAGGATAATCAGTTTTGGTTCATGCATTACAGTGCTGATAAACTGCACCTTCTGCGCCATTCCTTTGCTGAGCTCCTCTACTTTTTTGTTCCACCAGTCCGTAATCTCGAATTTTTTAATCCACGCTTTGCTTTTGGCCGTAGCATCAGCGCGGTTTAAACCTTTAAGCCTCGCGAGGTAAATGAGCTGTTCGCCAACTTTAAGTTTTTTATACAGACCCCGTTCTTCGGGTAAGTAACCGATTGTACCAATGTGTTTTTCGTGAAGCCGCTCGCCAAAAATGGTTATCTCACCTTCATCTGCATTGATAATCTGATTGATAATTCTGATGAGCGTTGTTTTACCTGCGCCATTTGGCCCCAGTAACCCAAAAATCGTTTTTTCGGGAATCGTAATATGGATATCGTCCAGGGCAACATGATTCGTATAACGTTTGGTGATACCCCTTGCAATGAGTGCTTCCACGATGATTCTTGGTCTGATTGTGGTAATTAGTGACGAAAGATAGACAGAAATTACAAGCAAGGACATCAAAAATGAGGCAGCGTCATTCAGCGGACTCTTGGAGGGATAGATTATTTTTCTGACTCGCGGAAAATGATGCTGCCCATGGAAACATCGAGACTGAACACGAGAGAATTTTTCGCGTTTTTGGAGTATGCCGCATTGACAAAAGTATTAGCACTGATTTTTTTCATGCTCTCAGGAATTTTCACACTGCAAAGCCATGAATCGTTGATCTTAACGAGTAACGGAGTTTGGGCGGAGGGAAGAATAATAATCAGATTTCCCGCACCAACGCTGCCTTCAATTACATTGCTTACCAGTGGGGAGTTACTAAAATCGAGCATCATATTGCCAAAGCCAACATCTGCTTTCATATACTTCGCTCTGGACAAATTTAAGTTGGTGACATTTAAAGAACCCAGATCAACCTTCACGGACAAGGTATCCATATCAACCATATTTTCCAGCGAACTATAACCGAGGTTGACGTCAGCACTCCCGGTATTTATTTTTAGTTTCTTAATAGCCAGACCTGACAGATCAACATGGGCATTTCCCATGCCATAATCAAGTTCTAAAACGTATGGTTTGATATCTGAAAGATACATTTTCCACACCTTGTGGTTTACAGGTCGATTTTCGCCAAACATGCGTGTGCTAATCGTCTGGCCAATGCCTTCCGACTCCGTATCCTCGAAATTGAGAAATACCTGGCAGGTCTTATCAATTACCTCTTTGCGGTATTGATGAGAATAAGATGATTGATCCTGATTGCTAAAAACGTTTAATATTTCGGTATCATGACCGGCCTTAATAAAACAATCACCAGCGTTTGCCCTAAGATGTAAATGGATTTTTTCACAAGACTGGCTATTTTCGACCGTAAACTGCCGCTTCATCTGACCCCACGCCATACCAATTATGGCAATCCCCAATACGGTTAACCCAAACCTCTTCTGCATGATGAATATTTACGTACCTGTAGTGGATAGGTTACGTATTGTAAGTTTATCGTGAAAATTCAACGAAATAAATCCACTAAGGGTGATTAAACGGAAATTCAGATGAAAAGTTTAGTTAAAAAACTCTTTCATTCGCTCAAAAAAGCCCTTTTCATTTACATCCGGATTGGGCTCGAAATTGGGCGAATCCCGCAGGCTTTCAAGCTTTGCTTTTTCTTCAGCAGAAAGTTTTTTCGGTGTCCAGACATTCACATAAATAAGTTGATCACCAGTCTCATAGCCATTGATATCTTTCAAGCCCTTCCCCCGCAAGCGCAAGACTTTGCCACTTTGCGTGCCGGGATCGATTTTTATTTTTACGCGCCCGCCGACTGACGGGGCTTCGATAGTCGTGCCTAAAGCAGCATCAACAAAACTGACGTGCAAATCAAAGATCAGATTGTTACCGTCGCGTTTGAGTAATTGATCTTCCTGTTCTTCGATAAGGATCAGCAAATCGCCTGCTGCACCTCCACCGGGGGCGTCATTTCCTTTTCCAGCCATCGAGAGTTGCATACCATCGGAAACTCCTGCTGGAATTCTCACGGAAATAACTTCTTCCTTTGAGATCAATCCGGAATTATCAACCCCAGGAGGTCTTTTGTCAACGGTTTGGCCAGAGCCTTCGCAGGCCGAACACGTGGAGGACGAGACCATTTGGCCCAACATGGTGTTGACAACCTTTCTGACCTGCCCTGTGCCCTGGCAACTTGTACAGGTTTTGAAGGATACTCCATCTGCCTGGATAAGGCGGTGAACTTTGATTTTCTTTTCAACGCCGGTGGCGATCTCTTCCAGGTTCAGTTTTAGTTTTATCCGCAAGTTTGAACCTTTTCTTTGCCGCTTACTACCCCTTGCATTGCCTCCGCCAAAAAAACTATCAAAAGGACTTCCTCCACCAAAAATATCACCAAACTGGCTGAAGATATCATCCATGTTCATATTGTGGCCACCAAAACCTCCGGCCCCGGGACGTGCATGACCAAAGCGATCATACTGAGCTTTCTTTTCTGTGTTGCTGAGTACTTCATATGCCTCAGCAGCTTCTTTAAATTTTTCTTCTGCCTCTTTGTTGCCGGGATTTTTATCAGGATGAAATTTCAAAGCCATCTGCCGGTATGCCTTTTTTATTTCGACTTCATCCGCGTTTTTTTCTACTCCTAAAATTTCGTAAAAATCTCTCTTTGACATTCTCGTATTTGCTCCTGCAGTAGTTATAAATTTATTTAATTAATAGGATGAAATCAATTTGCTACAATAACTTTTGCATGCCTGATTACTTTATCATTCAGGAAATATCCTTTTTCAATTTCGTCTATTACCTTTCCTTTTTGAGATTCTGATTCTGCTCCTACATTAGCTATGGCATCATGAATCTCCGGATCAAACATTTTTCCTTTTGCATTCATCTCTTTTAATCCCTGCGCAAGAGTAATATTTTTAATTTTAGAATAGATAAGATTTAATCCTTCTTTCACTGACTTTAAATCATTTTCTGTATCCATCGATTTTAATGCTCTCTCAAGATCATCAATCACAGGTAAAAAAGACAGAAAAATTTCCATTCCGGCCATTTTAGATTGCTCAATTCGCTCTTTCGATGTACGTCTTTTGTAATTCTCAAATTCGGAATATAGACGCAGGTATTTATCATTGGCAATTGTTAATTCAGCTTCTAATTTGGATGTTGGTTCCGTTTCCTCTACTGAAGTATCGGGCATTGACTCCATTTCGTTTTTATCATCCGTATTTCCCTCAACTGCATCTTTTTCATTATCAACATCAGGATTCCATTTCTCTTTTTGTTTCATAAGAATACTATTAAATTTATTAAAAAATGATTTTTTGGTACTTCAAGG
>JBDSIM010000311.1:0-9705 GCA_039917935.1 Cyclobacteriaceae bacterium
AACGGCTTAAATATAGAGCCGACTTGTCTTTTCGTTGATTCTTTCACGTGGTCATACTGAAAGAAATCGTGGTTGATACCCCCGACCCATGCTTTTACCCGCCCGCTTTCCGGTTCCATCGCCAAAAATCCAGCGTTAAGGTATTGAAGATGGTGCTTGATAGAATCTAACGGGGTGGCTACTACTTCCTTCTCACCATCCCAGGTAAATAACGTCATGGATACTGGCTTCTTGAGTACTTCCATAATCTGCTTCTCTGACAAACCCTCTTCCTTTAATTTGCGGTAACGCGGAGATCGTTCGACAGCATCGCGGATAATTTCCTCTCTGCCCTTCCAGGGTTTAACTTTTCCCCAATGGTCAAAGAATTGTTTTTGAAGCCCGGTCATTTGCCGCGTTACAGCCTGCTCGGCGTAAAGTTGCAGTTTTGAATCAATAGTCGTGTAGATTTTTAAGCCATCAGTATAAAGATTATAGGGTGATCCATCGGGCTTTGTGTTTTTCTTACACCATTCCATCAACTCCGTTTTTACGTATTCACGAAAGTAGGGGGCGAGATCAGCCTGAATTGTTTTCTGGTACTGAAGCTTAACCGGCATTTTTTTCACCGAATCAGCGATGGGCTTCCGGAGAAACTTATACTTCACCATTTGTGCCAACACGATATTTCGCCGTTCAAAGGCCTGATCTGGAAATAACCTTGGATTATAATAATGGGTGGCCTTCAACATTCCTACAAGCACAGTAGCCTGATCAAGAGTAAGATCTTTGGTGGTTGTTGAAAAAAATCGATTCGCTGCCGAATGAATGCCATAGGTGTTATCGGCAAATGGAATGGTGTTTAAATACAAGGCCAGAATTTCCTTTTTCGTATAGATGGCCTCCATCCTGTTTGCGATGAGTGCTTCACGAAATTTATTGATAAGCATCGAAGTTATCCAATAGCTCTTTCGTGGGAAAAGATTTTTGGCAAGCTGCTGAGAAATCGTACTGCCACCACCAGATGATTCATTCTGCAATAAAATTGTTTTTACCAGTACGCGCCCAAGACTCCGGTAATCGATTCCATGGTGTTTATAAAATCTGATGTCTTCAGTGGCCAGCAACGCGTGAATTACATGCGAGGATATATCATTATACTTTATTTCGGTTCTGTCCTGAATAAAATACCTGCCCAACAAAATACTGTCTGCACTGAAAACCTCCGAGGCAACGGCGTTCTTAATAGTTGTTAATTGTTTTTTGGAAGGCGTTTGTGTGAGTATAAATACAATAAAAACCAGCAGCGTCACCAGGCTGGTAACGACTGTATACAAACCTCTTCTGGCAAGCGTATGCGTGTGGATATACTCATTAAATCGGTGGTACCGCCGCTCCAGCGATTTGGTAACCCTCCAGGGTTTGATATGATAGATATAATAATCACCACACTTTTTACCAACCTTTCGAAAAAAATCTTGCATATCTCTCACCACAACCCGCAGAAACAAAAAAATACTGTACCAGCACCGCAACACATATTAAACGGGATAAATTCGGCTACGTGGAAACGTATATTTTTTAATCTATTACGCTAACGCGAATTAACCGAATAGAGCGTCATCCGGAAGGTGAAATTCGTCCGATTGACCTGACACGGTTTGCATATCCTCGTCAAGGGGTTGTGTGAATGAAAATACTCACTATCAACAGAGAAAAAATAAGAATGCCTTTACTACCAGCTATTGGCAGCAAAGGCATTCAATCAAAAAATCCTTCTTAATTACTTTTTACAAGCGTAATTTTAGCGGCCGTTAAGGAAAAAATTCCTGCAGTCGACTGCTTTACAATACTGACAGCATCCAGGGTCATCTCGGTGTCAGATAATTTGTCTCCTGAAATCACCAGAATATTCAGATTGGTGGAAGCGCCCACATTCTGTTCTACGTTAATGATATTAATACTACCAGCATCGTTCGTATAATTGAAGACATCCTCTTTATTATACCCTTCAACCATCATCTCAAAGGATCCTTTCGTACCGCCATCAACAAAATAAAAGGAACCAGCGTTTGTCAAGTTTCCGGTTTTAGAAATCACTCCAGTGGTGCTAACATCACTGAGTGCGTAAGTTTCGATCGATGTGATATTCCATTTTACCCCTTCATGGGTAACGTCCGCATCTCCCTTTCTCTTAACTTCATTGTCATCCGAACAAGAAAATGCTGTAAGGACAACCAGAAAAAGGAAAAACATTATTGTTTTCATAATGATCTGGGGTTTATTCTACAAAGTTTCATAATTCGACAATTAATAAAAAATCAAACAATTAAGTAACCTTACATGGAACTCTTTGATAGTGATGTGTTTGTATCGGCAATTAATGACTTTTTGTGTTAAAACCTTACTTTTGGGCGAAAGATCCCGAGAGCGGTCTCTTTGTGGGCATAGAGATTGTTTTAAAGTTCCAGTCATATGACGATGGAGAATCGTAAGACCATTTCAAAGGCGTTTAAAAAGGCGTTTCGATTGCTAAAACGCAATGATCCCCTAATTCTGTGCTCTTCAACTGCATTTTTTGCCACTTTTTCGCTTTCACCCATCATCATATTGTTGGTCAATCTTTTCAGCCTGTACTTTAAATCAGAAAAAATAGGGTATCAAATGTTTCAGGCTATTGGCTCTACCTTTGGCGTTGAAACTGCAAAGGATATAGAATTGATTGTCAATAATTTTATCGCGCTTGAAAGCAACTGGCTTATTACCATTGGCGGGTCCATATTTTTTCTTTTCGTGGCAACTACTTTGTTAACGGTCGTTAAGAAGTCAATTCACAAAATATGGAGTATCCGTAAAAAGCCTAAAATGCGATTCCGTTATTACGGAAAAGAACGAGGCAGAGCAATTCTCATTATTTTTTACTCTGGCATCCTTCTATTGCTCTCGATTTTGGTGGATACAGGCTTAAACGTTTCTCTGGACTATCTTGAATCGACCTGGCCCGGGACAGCTATTTTTGTCATACGAGGTTTAAACATGATATTTTCTCTCGTGGTCGTGACCGTATGGTTTGCCCTAATCTTTCGATTTCTTCCCGATGCCCGTGTAGAATGGGAGGTAGCTTTCGCAGGGGGCTTTCTCACAGGAACTTTGTTCAATATCGGGCAGGTTATCTTAGGTAAAGTGCTGATTCATTCACGCATGGCTTCCATATTTGGCGCCACAACATCCCTGGCGTTAATTTTACTTTTCATATTCTATTGTTCTTTTATCCTTTATTATGGTGCAGCTTTTACCCATGAATACGCCATCGCCACAAACCAGAAAATAATCACCAGCAAATATTCTAATCTCTACGAAGAAAAGCTGATAGAGAGTATGGATGAAGGGGGTTCTTAGGCATAGGTATTAGCTATTGGTAGTACAGTCAATGGTCAGTGGTCTGTAATAGTAATAGGGGGAATGCTCAATAGTTGGCAAATAACTGGTCTGAATATTTAGTAAAACTTTGCTTTCTACTTTAAGCTTACTGCTTTAAGCTACTTAGTCAATAGTAATTGGTCATTGGGGAATGCTTAATACTTGGGGATTAACCGGTCTGAATATTTTAGTCAAAATTTGCTTTCTGCTTAAAGCTTACCTAGGCATGCTTGGCCTTACTTCAATTTTACTGGGCAGCGTTCTGGGATTCATTTTTAACAGATCAACTACCATCTGCCCGATATCTTCAGGTTGGATTTTCCACGCATCCTCAGGCTTAGGTTCGGCATTATTAAAATACGTGGCAACCGAACCCGGCATAATGGTCGTCACCTTTATGCCATCTTTTCTCACATCCAGCATGAGTGCCTGGGTAAAACCAACCAGCCCGAATTTTGATGCATTATAGGCCGAACCTCCCGCAAAAAAATTAGTTCCGGCAAGGCTTGCCATTGTAATGATGTATCCCTTTGATTTTTTCAGGGCCGGCAAAGAAGCTTTAATGCTGTAGAACACGCCTGTCAGGTTTGTCTCAATAGTTTCCTGCCATTGATCGATGCTCAAAGAATCAATGGACCCAAAGTGACCAATACCCGCATTGGCTATTAATACATCCAGGCTTCCCCATTTCTTTACCAACTCGTCAACCGCTTTTTGTTGCGACAAAGCATTGCGAACATCCGCTTCGATGCCCAGGACTTCACCGCTTCCCAGTTTCTTTAGTCGCGCAACCGCGTCGTCTGCGGCTTTTTGTGAACGGCTGGTAATTCCTACTCTCATACCTTCCCTCATCAAAGCCTCGGCTATGCCGTAACCAATCCCCTTGCTTCCACCAGTGATGAGAGCTGTTTTATTTTTCAAGTCGATCATAAAGAAATCTTTTTTTAACCTTTACCCGATGCAATTTAACACGCCCTTCGATTTTTTGAAAGCATTGAAGTTTTATTCCTTATTACTTTAAGGTTTAAACGATCGAATTGTTTCCTGATAGGTATGATTTTTTCATTTGTTCTTACTTCACCGTCTCGCCTGAAATTTCATGAATGTACTGGGTTGGAAATTAATGGGGATAGTCAAAATTCCGCTGGTAATCGTGGGGATCCTAACCGGCACTAGCGGATATTCCCAACAGGTTCAGAAAATCAGTCCGGCAGGAACAAAGTATTTATTATACACTCCCCCGGGGTATAATCCCGGCAGCGGCCCATCTCCCTTGTTGATAACGTTGCATGGTCAGGGAACCATTGGGGATGATCTGAATAGGTTGCTTACTTTCCGTGATCAGATTCCCGCTAAAATTATTGCCCAACAAAACTGGCCCTCTACCTACCCATTTATTGTGGTTACACCTTTGCTTAAGCGGGATGAAAGCATTCCCGATTCAAGGGATCAGTTATGGTCTCCGGCGCTGGTAGATGAGGTTGTTGAACATGTGCGATCTGCTTATTCGGTAAACACCAATAAAATCTATGTGACGGGACTGAGTCTCGGTGCGCATGGTAGCTATAGTTATGCTGCAGCCTATCCTGAAAAGGTTGCGGGGGTCGTAATGATATCGGGAGTACCGGATACATTGATCGCCTGTCAGGTTAAGAGCATTCCGATCTGGGCGTTTCATGGGTCAGACGATGGCCTTGTCCCCCGTGCATTTCCAACCGGTATGGTGCGGTCGATCAATGCGTGTAATCCCCGAGGCAAATTTATTCCTCACCTTACCATGCTGTACGCACGCAAACATGAGGGATGGAATGAAATCTACAACAACTCCGACGGCTATTACATCTACGACTGGCTTCTGAAGTTCACAAAAAATGACCCGGCTAATACTCCTCCATACGTCAATGCCGGGAACGACATCACTATCGCAAAACGAGATCAGCCACTGCATGTTTTCGGAGAGTATTTTGACTCCGATGGATCTGTATCAAATGTTCTCTGGACTAAGGTAAGCGGGCCTGAAATAACGCTGGAAGGCATTCATACTAACTTCCTGAAACTTTCAAACCTCGCCACGGGAATTTATGAATTTGAACTGCAGGTAACGGATAACAATAGCGCACAAAAAACCGACCGCGTAATCATTGATATCACGGAGGGGAGTACGTCCCTTCCTGCCGTGACCGGTATCACGCTAATAAATGCGGACGCGCAACAGGACATAGCCAGTCTGACTGACGGCTATATCCTTAACCCTGAAATTCTGGGTACGAATAAAATTAATTTCAGGGCGACCACATCGGGCAGTACGGGAAGCGTAAGATATAAAATCAACAGCAACCACAACGCTGAAACGACAGAAACGGCTCCCTATTTGTTGGCGAACCCTCGCTGGACCGTGGATGAAGGTGAGTACCTGGTATGTGCGACTCCCTTTTCCGATGCTAGTGCCCAGGGAACCCCGGGGATTTCGCAATGCTACAAGATTATTGTGAGCACTTTGGCAACCCCACCTCCTCCTCCTCCTCCGCCGCCCCCACCACCGGCAGAAGAAATAAAACTCTTTTACGCTAAAGCTGGAACCGATATCAGTTTGCTGAGTTCATGGTCAAGCAAAGCGGATGGTACCGGTGTAGCACCAACTTCATTTTCCTTGAAAGATCTGGTATTCGAAGTTCAGTCGCCGGTATTTCTTAATAACCCGCTGACAATTGATGGAGCCGGATCGGTCTTTCGTATGAAAGATACCGGCGAACTAACGATGAATAACCAGCTAACGGCCATGCTACATGCAGAAGGAAAATCGTTGATCCATATAAACTCAAACCACCCCGTCAATTTTGGGACTTTAAGTCAGGCATCAACGATCAATTTCAACGGAACAAACTCCACGATACCCGTTGCCCGATACGGTAACGTTAATCTAAAAGGTGCGGGAACTACAAAAACACTGTCATCAGGTACCATAACCATCAGCGGAAACCTCACTATCGATCCCGATGTGAAAGTAAACGGCGGTGCGGCTCCCGGAAGTTTGCTTGCGGCATCAGGTGATGTTAATATCCTGGAAAAAGACGTTTTTGAGTCTATTGAACCATTCACACTAGTGTTTGAAAAAGTTGGTGTGCAAGCCTTTAACCTATGGGCTACACGTTTCATCCTGCATGAAATCGTTGTTTTTCCCAATACCCAGGTTCAGGTAAAAAATAATACAGGAAAAAGCCTGTTGGAACTTGGCAGTGCCGCAGGAGGAGGTCTTACTGTCAGCAATGATGCAAAATTATACCTTCAAAAAAACGATTTGCTGATCACGGGCAAAGGGACGATTAACAAGAATGGAGAAACGGGGCAAATTGGATTCAGCAAAACACAATTTACGATGCAAAGTGCCTCTGATTCTCCTTCGCATCTGTATACCATAACGGGTTTCGATTCTTTACAAAACTTTGTCATCGATCTCACGGGAAACGGCGCCCTTTCCCTTCATCAGCAAACCTACATTGTCGATCACATAAATGTCATCCGCGGTAAAGCCCACAGCAATGGATTTCTAACCCTTGTTTCCACACCCGATAAAACTGCACGCCTTTTAACGACGGGACAAGGCGCGGAAATAACGGGGGATGTTGTGTTTCAACGATGGATCCCTAAAGGTAAACAAGACCGGTATGTCAGCTTCCCGGCGGGCGGTGTTACTGTCAGTGAATTACAAACCTCGCTTCCTGTTACCGGAAATTTTACGGGAAGTTCAACAGGCCCTGGATTGTCAACCACGCCATCACTCTTCCACTATGATGACAATAAGGGCGGATGGATCCCTTACCCTAAACTGGCCAATACTGAAACCTTTACCGTAGGCAAAGGATATTCCATCGGAATAAACGATGAAGCGCGTGGAACGAAATTGATCTTATCTGGACCGGTTCAGGAAGGAGACTTCACCTATACACTTACGGGCAATGAAAATAATAATCCGGAAAAGGGCTGGAATCTGATCGGAAACCCTTACGCCTCGCCTATTCAATGGAATCAGGAAGATTGGGTAAGAACAGGGGTGAATACAACGGCGTATCTATTGGATGACAGCTATCCCGGTGGAAGATTTCTCGTTTGGGACGGAGAAACAGGCGATGAGGAATTCTCAGGGCTCATCACACAAGCCCAGGGTATATTTGTCAGGTCGACCAGTGCCTCTCCCACTTTGGAAATCAAAGAGACAGCCAAAGTGGATACCTCTTTCAATTTGTTTCGCCAGAAAAAAACACAAGCTTCGCGGGAATATATTGCGATAACACTCAGCCAAAATGCTTTATCAGACAAAGCATATGTAAAATTCACACTTGCTGGTACTCCTGCATTCGATGCTGAAGATGCTGTTAAGCGAAAGAATGGATATTTTTCACTTTCAACCCTATCGCAAGATTCTGTTCCCCTTGCTATCAATAATTTCACCGAGGGTGTCTGCGACCAGACTATTGCGTTATCACTTGCGGATACCCCACCCGGTACTTATCAGTTAAGTTTTCGGGGAACGCTGTTCGAACGTGCTAGTATCGATCTCAAACTGGTCGACCACTACACCAACAAACAAATTAAACTTGTTCATAATACCCAATATACTTTTCAAATAGCCACCGAACCTGCCACTTTCGGGAAAAGCCGTTTTGGAATCTTATTGCCCACAGGAGCGGTGCAGGATCCCGTCATTGCTGTTCAGGATAATATCCTTTTATCGAATGTAACTTCCGGAAACCAATGGTTGCTGAATGGCGAGGATATTGAGGGTGCGATCGGTGTCACTTATCTGCCTCTGCTTTCAGGCGAGTATCGTCTGAGAGTGACCAACAATGGATGCAGCAAGGTGTCAACGCCGATTAACATCACGGTAAATATTACGGATGTGGCAGAAGAAAAAAATAATGGTTTGCAATTTTATCCGAATCCTGCTACCGATGAGATTCAGTTTCAAACGGACATCAGGCCTGCTTCACCGGTTTACTATTCCATTACCACCGCAGCGGGAGTTTTGGTTCGCAAAGTGGAAATCTCACCGGATGCATTAATAAAAGGACGTGCCATCGACGTTAAAAGACTTCCTTCAGGGGTTTATTTCTTTTTGCTTCAAACACCAGATCGGGAATATCAAATCCGATTTATTATTCAATAGCCCCCAAGCCGATATCGGCCCATGAATCTATAAAATTAATCATGAATGAGTATCTTTACCTAGGGTACACCGGCCAAACACAGTCTGGAAAATTTAAGGATTGGAGTGAATATGAACCCTGGTAAATTTTATAGCAGCAGTTGGTACGAAAATTTAAGTATCTAAATCTATGGTGATTCTAAATGTAGACGATGACCAGGAAGATCGGGAATTCTTTTGTGATGCATTAAGGGAAATTGACCGGTTGGCCATATGCCTCACGGCAGCCAGTGCAATGGAAGCGCTTTCCATGCTTCAAAGTGATTTACCCATGCCGGATTATATTTTTTTAGACATCAATATGCCTATGATGGACGGAAAAACGTGCCTGAAAGAGTTAAAAAGAATTCCTGAATTAAAAGATATCCCTGTAATCATGTATTCTACTTCCACTGACACCAAGGAAATAAAGGAATGTTACCAACTTGGGGCTGAGGATTTTCTCATCAAGCCTAATAATTTCGAAAAACTCGTCAATGACCTGACTTCAATCTTCTCCTTTTCAAAAAGATCACAGGTTTAAGTTGACAATCCACCAACTATTAATTCCCATTTTGGCGCCGCGCGTAAGAAGACTATTTGTGGCTTCCAAGGTAAGGGAACTATCCCTTGCTTGCGCGGGTTTGAACAATTAGCATTATTTAGTAAAAAGCGGTATATTTGTAGAAAATACCCTGATATTGATTGATTTTCTACGCTTAATCAAGTCCTTTTGATAAAAAGCATTAAAAACCAGCATTGTGCTGGTATATTTTTTCTCATAAACACTTAAAAATTGTCATTCGAACATTTAAATCTTATTGAGCCTTTAGTAAAGGCGTTAAAATCCTCTGGCTACACAAAAGCAACCCCTATCCAGGACCAGGCAATCCCTGTCATCCTTCAACAAAGGGATCTTTTAGGTTGCGCCCAGACAGGCACCGGCAAAACTGCGGCTTTTGCACTACCGATATTACAAATGTTGCATCAGCAACGACCCACCCATAAATCAAGAACAGTGAGGGCACTGGTGCTGGCACCCACAAGGGAATTGGCTATTCAGGTTGCTGAAAGCTTTGGCGTGTATGGAAAACATACTGGCATTCGCCACGTGGCGATCTATG
>JBDSIM010000312.1:0-5435 GCA_039917935.1 Cyclobacteriaceae bacterium
TTCTCAACCCCGCCCGAAAGAAAAGACTCTCAATATTGTGATGATCCTCGCGGATGATTTAGGATGGGCGGATGTTGGCCATGACAGTTTCAAAATAGATACGCCAAATCTGGACCGCCTGGCCAAACAAGGTATGAAGCTGACAAGCTTTTATTCCTCAGCCACGATGTGTTCACCAACGCGCGCGGCATTTTTAACGGGTCGGTACCCACATAGTGTTGGCATGCCAGACCTGGCCAGTCCTGCAATCAGAAACAATGTTCCCATCCTTTCTTTAGACCATACAGCCATCACGATCCCAGAGGCGCTTAAGAAAAAGCATTACACTTCAATGCTCGCCGGTAAATGGCACCTGGGACACGGGAAAGAAAACGGGCCTCGAACCCATGGCTTCGATGAATTCTGGGGATCATTGATAGGAACCCCGGGCTATTATGACGTAAAAGAAGTTTATCACAACGGAACACCTGTTAAAGTGGATGAATATTTTACCGATGAGATCTCTGAAACGGCCATCGACTTTATTGAGCGGAAAAAGAATGGTCCTTTCTTCCTTTACGTTGCCTACAACGCCCCGCACTATCCACTTGAGGCACCCGCCGCGCTTGTATATAAATACAGGTCGCGGTTTCCCGATGATGGATTGTTTGCCATCTATGCTGCGATGGTTGAGCAAATGGATGTCGGTATAGGTAGAATTCTCAATACGCTTGATTCCCTTTCCCTAACGGGGAACACGCTGGTTGTTTTTACTTCTGACAACGGTCCCTGTGCGGAACCCAGATCTTATGGCTTGCCGGGTGCTAAAATCTCTGCAGGACCGTTGAGAGGTCATAAATTCTCGACACATGAAGGGGGTATCAGGGTTCCGTTTATTGCGCGATTGCCTGGCCTGATCCCACCGGGAACCGTGCGAGACGAGCCGGCGATAACCATGGATCTCATGCCGACTTTTCTGGAGCTATGTCATATAGAACCTGTCAAAGGAAGTGACATGCACGGCCTATCCTTAGTCCCTTTGTTGATGGACAAGCCCTTTGAAAATACACGTCTGCTTCATTGGGAGGATCAGTTTAATATGGCTGTGCGAAAAGGAAACTGGAAACTTGTACAGCAATACTTTAAAGCTAAACCATCTTTGTATAATCTGGCTTTGGATATGGGAGAACAAAATGATCAGGCAGATCTCTACCCGACGGTAGTTGAAGAATTGAAATCCCTGCATAAAGACTGGGCATCTTCTTTTTATCCTAAACCCATATCCCGGACGTTGATTCGTTCAGATTATATTTTCCCCCAGCATTAATTTCATAACATGTTGTAGGTTGAAAATACTTTAAACCTGAAACGGCTTTAAGCTTTATGGTTTGCGCTTATTGCTTTATGCTTTTAAGTCTTTGCCGTTTTGTACGTAAACCTCACTCCAGATCAAGGTTCTGTGATCGTGTGCCAAATCATGTGAAGCGCAACGATCGAAGGTTCCTATGGCACACATTTTCAGTCCACGTTGGTTGAAACCGTGCTTTAACTTTAAAAGTACCATGACCTTCGAACGACTTTAAACCTGAAACGGCTTTGAGCTCAAATCAACTCCCTGGTATTGGAACTTCAAAGAACTTCAAACCTGAAACCGCTTTCAGCTTTATGCTTTGCGTTTATTGCTTTATGCTTTTTAAGATCGTTTTTATTGAGGAACAGAGTACCGCTCTGTATTTGGATGGAAAGTTCTCCAGCTATGCCAGAATTCCTGGTAAGCCTTCACTTTTAAAAGTTGTCCGGTACCACGCAAGCTCCGTCCGGAAAAATCATATATACCTTCCGTTGTATACAACGTGTCATTGTTGATTTGAAAAAACTGGTCATTGGAAGTTCTTTGAAAGGCAGTAAAACTTTGACCATCGTCTGAGAGGGCAAGCAAGACGGGTATCCCGTTTAATTTATCGTGGATAATGCGTTGTGTTGTCACGTCACGCCAGTCATAGGCTTTTGTATGATTTTCTATGGATAACCCAATGACCCACGATTTTTCTTTCCACGATAGACTGTCTGTTTGCGTTAATTTACCTTTGCTTGTTCCACTTTCAAATTTCCCCAAAGAATCATAAAATGTTCTCGATTCTTTTTCGGCCTGCATAATTTTCCCAAAAGGATAGAGTGTAAAGAATTTATTGACTGAAAGCTGTTGTGAAGGGAATTCCGGGAGGGTTTGCCCTTTCAAGGGACCGGTAATCGCCTCGCCTGTGGATTGTTGCCACCAACTTTTTGTGGTGGCATCTTCAAACATGGCGTTGAAGCGATCCATACCCACTAGTCGGAAATTTTCAGTTTTACCATTTATTAGGGGTTCAAAAACACGGCCTGTCCGGCACACACTGCAATAGGTTACCATTACTTGTTTGTCCCCTAAAGTATCGCGTACCTGATGATGGTAAACAATAAACCGAACCGGATAGGCTTTTGCTTCTCCTTCGTAATCAATGGCTAAGACAAGGGTACTGTCGCTTAACGTGTTTTCGGCTCTTCCGAAAAATTTCAGGGCTTTCGGTGGGAGAAACATTTTATCCGCCGACATGCGGAAATTAAAGAAATAAATTAGCAATAGTACCGGGATTACGGCAAGCGATGGTATCCATTTCCTTCTGGCTTTGAAGGCGTGAAACGTGCCAACCAGGATCATCAACGTGATTGTGACACGAAAATACCAACGGTATGTATGGAGGAAATAGGCGAGATTAACAGTCTCCATCTGCTGACTTCCAGACAGGGGCATAATCCAATACACCTTGACAAATTCAAAAATCGCTAATACGATTAATCCAACGTAGAACAATTTTTTCATGGTTCTGCGGTTATTGGTTTAATTTAAATTCATTTTTGCGATAAAAAAAGGCGCATAAATTTTAAACCTTTACCAGGAGGCCTCGATGCTTATCAGAATAGCAAAGTGATATAAATCATTGCGCATGCTGATAATACTCATTCAGGATAGGCTATCTTGTCTTTAGCTTTACCAAAAGTAAATATTCGCGTATGTTAAATGAAGAAGTTACCCAAAACCGTGAGGATGCAGGTTTTATCATTGCACAGCGACTGTCAGAATATAAAAACGGCAATGTGGTGGTCGTTGCCATTCCGCATGGCGGTGTACCTGTTGGTTCCAGCTTAGCGAGGAATCTGGGAGTTCCTTTTGAAGTAATGCCATGCCGGAAAATCACACACCCTGCGGAAAGAGAAAAAACCATCGCTTCTGTTAGTGCTGACGAGATATTGCTTCATAATACGGTTGGAATACCTTCCGATTATATTTATCATCAAACCGTACTTCTCCGAAATGCTATCAGTCGTGAGAGCGCCTATTATTATGGTGGTCGGCCGCAGCCGGATTTTTACAATCGGGTAGTTATTCTGGTAGATGATGTGCTGAAAAATGCTGATACAATGCTGGCCGCCTTGCGAAGTATCCGCCGAAAAAATCCAATCAAGATTATTGTTGCTGTTTCGGTAGTGGTCCTGGCGGCTACTCCACCCATCATTCAGGAGGCCGACGACTTTATTTATCTTCAACAGGTTGAAGATAACGAAGCTGCAAAAAGTTTTTATGTTAATTTGCCGAAGGTTGAAGATGAAGAAGTCCGCGATTTGCTCAATAAAAGCAATGACGCATTGATTTGTTTTGTCTGACACTGTGGTAAAATTTTTTGACTAGGATTTTCTACTGACTAAGGTTACGGGGTCAACCTCCGCAATCGTTTTTTGCATACATGGATAATGATAAGTGCGCCTCCGGCTGTATCAATCATCCTCTCAGGTTTCTAAAGTCAAGCCCTGAAAGGGCGTTATAAAATTTCGGAGACGGAAGGTAAGCCCCTTCCAGCATTGCGCTGGAAATTTAAATAATTTGAGTAATGAATCTTTATTTCGCCCCTTCATTGCTTGTGAGAATTCATTTTATTTAACGCAGGCCTTGCAGCCTGCGCTGATATATCGCAAGAGTTGAGTAACCCTAAATGCTTCAAGTAATTAATGGTAGTTACGATGTCAGATCTCTTAAGTCAAGCTGAAAGGTCCCTCTGGGACTTCGATAAATGAAAAGCTCTTTGAGGCAAGAAACGATCAGACACTAATTCAAATTGTAATTACTGTAATTCAAAGTTAACCCCAGTCCTCACACAAAGATACGGTTGGTAACAACGCGCTAATTCGAAAAAATCTCAACTAACATGCTGGCTATAATGGCGTAACCATCGTCTGAAGGATGAAGGCCATCATAGGTCATATCGGATGCATCAGGGGGATAAGGATACTCGTCAGTTTCAGGATTAAAGGGGATTTGTATAAAATCAGGATAGGGATAATTTCTGTACTCGCCGGTAGCCGGATCTCTTAAACGTTTGTACTTTACAAGGTTATCGTGGGTCATGCCACTTTTATGGTATAGATCCACTATTTCAAATTTTTCAAGTTCGCTGATCGAAATGATGGCTTGTGCAAATTCTTCGAGCATCTGGTTATTTTTTTTCTTATACGAACCATACGCATTGTTTTTCATATCTCCGACATAAACAAAATCCACCCGCTGCATGGGCGTCATGAGAACAATGCGGGCCTTAGGCTGCAGGGCTCTCAGTTTGTCTACGATAATCCTGAAGGACCCGTAGAAGGTATTGTTTCCGGAGTTGATTTTATAATCTTCGATAGTACCGATGGGGCGGCCACTCCACCAATCATTGGTGCCCAGGTAAACGGAATATACATCAGCCTGTTGAATTTCGAGGTGATCAATTTTGCCGGCAACGTCTCCCGCGGTCCAGCCATTAAAGCCTTTGTTAACGTAATGTATATGAGGCATTTCGTCTGCTACCCTTGACATATATCCTTTCGTAATCCTGTTTCCGGTTTCGTCCGGATGCTCGTTCAGATAAGTAATCGAATCACCTATGGCTATCCATGCCAGAGGTTTAGGTGCGCACGATGAAAAGGCCAAAATGATGGCGATTCGGAATATATTTTTTATCATTATTCAATCTTGGTTTTCACTTTCTTTATTCAATAAGGTAAGGACAAAATGTGAAGTATGTGCAGACTGGGAATGAGATTATTTCTTTATACATTTCCGTCATCTGATTAGATAACATAAAAGCCAAGCAACTGGAAATGAATTTTTGGAAACTTTTTTTCGCATTGTTTTTCGATATTACTACCCCTAGTCTGTATGCTCAAAATATCGACTGGGAGGAGGTGGGGAACTATTTCCAAAGTGGAAAAAGGAAAACCGGATGGTGTTGGCAGAGTTAGCTGGAGATTTATGACCATCAGTAGCCAGTAATCGGTGATCGGGTGATCGGTAATCACAGTAATCGGTAATCGGTGATCGGTGATCGGTGATCGGCGGTTGGTCATCACCGGGCTTATGGGCATGCTTTGTTGGAAGAATC
>JBDSIM010000313.1:0-49514 GCA_039917935.1 Cyclobacteriaceae bacterium
ACAATCCTCAACGCCTCATCTGCCAGAAGATTTCCAATGCGAATACATTCCAACCATGTATTGGCCTCTTTTCCATTGTCAAGTCTCACGTCCGCAGTGACCATTCCACCTTGCGCACCGTTCATGAAGATAGCCATCCCCCCTCCTTTCGAATGAATGCGATCGTATAATGGTCCGCACAAGTCCGGACTTAAAATACCCCTGGCGGAGCCGATAACTTCCGGATGTACAGCAAAATTTATCAGGGTAAAAATATTTTTTCCTTTGTCTCTCCCATCTTCAGCAATGGCTTGCATCACGCCTACGCGCGGGTCGTAAAGTTCAGGAGCATAATAATTGTAGGCGATTTTTCCCTGAGCTTCACCAACAGCAATTTTCAATGAGGCAGATTGAAGATTTTGGGTGGCTTCATTTACAGCTTCGGCGATTTGCCTGACACACCAATCAAGATAATTTAGATCTGCGTATGATTTACCCGTCTCATCCGGAAAGCCGTAAGCATCCGGGGCACTGTGTGTATGGGTTGACCCTATGAGGATGTTTTCATCGGGAATATCTTTAATTAGAACGCGTGACCTGTCACCCAGGGCTGAAGACCATCCCAGGTTATCGACACTTACGATGGCCACCCTCCTATTTTCGTTTTCAAGAACAATGACCCTGGCGAATAAATCACCTTTTTTTTCCAGTGTCTTTTTGGGTGTTCCGATGCCTCCGGAAACGGGAAGCAGGGGATCTGGAGTAATGATTCGCATAGCCGCCCCGGCTTTCAGGCTCTGTGCTTGTGCGAATTGAAGAATGAAAAAAAAGAATACGAAACCCGATAATAATTTTCTCATCAGAATAATACCTTGTAATAATATACATCTATAAATGTATTTATGAAAGAGCATCGGCTTATTGGCCAGCGCATAAACCGCAATCGGCGATCGGGCCTTTCCGAAATATGGTAAATCAATTTCGATCACCAGGAACTTTCAAAATCTAAAAAAATAGCGGAGGAAGTCTCCGCTATTTTAAAAACAAAACCCAAAAAATATTTTACCAGGGCTTACCTGTACCTTGAACTAACCATTGCTTAGACCATGGACTGTTGTTGGCATCGGCCTGCGAATAACCTGTTACCTCCAGACCACTCACCGCCTCGCTCGCATTTTCTGCATTCAGCATAAGTTCATTCTGTGCATAGTAAAATCTTAGAGGCAAAACGCCGCGTTTCGCAGCAGGGCCGGCCTGAAGCGCAGGTAATCCAGTTCTCCGGTAATCGAACCACGATTCAGTGGCGGCTGTCCAGCTGGCGATCCATTTCTGCTCAATGATCTGTGCCAATGTTGCATTGTAGGCCACACCAGGTTCAGCTATATAGGTCGAGTACTCATCCTCCACCTGCCATGTTTCCAGCGAGGCCTGGACACCAGCTTCATAGTGTTGCTGAGCATTTCCTGCAGACCATCCGTTGAGGGCCGCCTCTGCTAAAATAAAATGAACTTCCGCAGCGGAAATCATACGCGCCAACAGGAGATCTCCGGATGGGGCTTTATACATTTCATTCAGAAAAGATACGTGTGGATTATTGGACGTTTGACCCGGCGTCGGATTTAAATTATACGCGGAAGGCAGTGCTGAAAAACTCGTTGGAAGGCCAACATATTCCGGGTCCGTATCCACGAGCGTCGCGCCAACTTTATCAGGAGATAAATAACGCACGCCATCGACAATGTTATCAGTGCCCGCAGGAAGGCCCGCATCCACTACCAACGGGACCTCTACCTTACTTGCCCAAACGCCGAGGCGTGGGTCATCCTTTGCCTGAAGTGATTCCACCAGAGTAGCCGCCATTTTAATACGCTTATAGTTACTTTCACTGGGATCAAACGCCGTGGTAGCAGGCCAAGCAGTATCGGGACTTCCTCCCGGAAAGCCCATCGTTACATCGTCTGAGCTTTCGGTTATAATGGGATAATCGGAAGGGTTACCTGCGATTTTTTCTATGCCGGCTTTACCAACGCCCGGCATTTTGCTGGAAATTCTCATGTAATAACGAAGGGCTAACGAGTTGGCAAATTTTCTCCATTTCTCCGGATCACCCCCAAAGTAAACATCTACCTCGCCAACGATGCTACTATACGCACTTGCTGGTTTTGACAGCAGTGTATTCGCTGTTTCAAGATCTGCCAAAATTCCTTCGTAAATAGTTTGCTGCGAATCAAAGACGGGCTTGATGTTGGCCAATGCACCACTCGCCCCCTCGAGGGCATTTGTATAGGGGACATCTCCCCAAAGGTCTGTGATCAGTCCAAACATGAATGATTTCATTACCAGAGCAACCCCCTGATGAAATTCAAGTTCCATTTCAACAGCCCTTTTATATAGGAGGTCATTGTTCCTTAGCACGCCATAATAACCACTCCAATCCTGGCTACCTCCCCAGTCATAGTCATTATGTCCGCTGGACCAGGCATCTTTTTGAGTATGCTGTACTACGCCCGCGATGTCCTGATATCCCAGGTTAACATAAATCTTAGCCGCCTCCGTTAATACCGTAGGAAGGACAAGGTTTGGATTCACTTTGCCTGGTTCAATTCCATTTGGATTGATATTCGTTTCCGTTAAATCCTCGCAGGATAGAAAAAGCGAAGAGAACAGAGCAAAGAATACAATGAATTTTTGATTGTTGATTTTCATACATTATAATCTAAATAATTTCTATAAAGTTAAATTAAGCTTGAAGCCGATAGGCATAACCCAGGGGGTAACATTATATCGTTCGATTCCCTGTTTAAACTGAGTACCCGCTTGAGCACCAGCTTCAGGTTGGTAAGCCATCTCAGGGTCGACGCCGATTTTAGCTTCCGTCCACAACATGATATTTCTGCTGTAAATAGAAAGACTGGCATTTTGTAATTTTAACCGCTGAATAAAGGACGAAGGCAATTGATAGGATAGGGATACTTCTCTCAGCTTAATGAAAGACGCATCGAACATAGCAGCTTTTGTAAAATCCCACGGATAGTTATCGCCGTAAGGAATTATTTTTGTTTCGGCCCCACCCAGATTTTCAACATAACCTATGATATTTCCATCAGCGTCATATTCTGCAATAACCCCTGGGTTGAAAACTCCATAGGCATAAGTATTTCCACCATACTCGAATGGAAATCCACCGTACTCAGCGGTAGGGCCGCCGACAATATTGAAGTGATCCTTGACAGTCACCAGGTCATTGTTTACCAGATAATCACGTAGCTGATCTCCAGACATGTTTCCAGGACTGATCAACAAATCCAAAAACCGCTGTGTCTTCAGATCTGATTCTCCATACCGGTAAGTTTGTGAAATAAAATCTCCACCGCTTCTCCAATCAAATGAAAGGTTCAGGCTAAAGGATTTATAGGAAAGCGTGCTTTGCAAGCCCATCAAAAAGTCAGGATTGAAATTACCTATCTTGGTCTTGGTCTTGCTTGCACTGATACTTTGCCATGAGCCATTTTCATCCAGAATGGGATAACCGTAATAAGGTGAATTCACGTCCTCCACGGTTACTAACTTTGCATCATAAATATCGCCGATCTCCTCTCCCACATATGTCCTGGCTCCACCTTTCGCGTCAGACCAAAGGGTATAAAAATCAACGCCTTTCGGAAGTTCTGCGATAACAGTCCGGTTTCTGGAATAGTTTGCAGAAATGTCCCAACGCAGGTCTCCGCGTTGAATGGGTGTACCCCCCAAAGAAAACTCCACGCCTTTACTTACCAGTAATCCTGTGTTAATCTTCCTTTGATTGAATCCGGAAGAGGGTGCCAACGAAAGGGGAAGAATTTGATTTTTATTATCGATCTTATAATACGTTGCTGAAGCTGTAAGTCGGTTACCGAACAACCCTACATCCAGGCCTCCTTCGAAGGAAGTAGCCTGTTCAGGCATTAAGTTTGGCAACAACAAGGTTCCTGACTTTCCAAGACGTGTGATACCGTCCCATGATTCGTAACCATCCAACACACCAATGAGGCTGTAAGGGTCTGTATCATTTCCAGCCAACGCAACACCACCTCTGAGTTTTAATAGATCAAGTTTGTTGATGTCAAGCATCTCGTTTAGCAATACACTCAATGATGCTGAAGGATAGAAATAAGATCTGTTTGCTTTTGGCAGAGTGCTTGACCAGTCATTCCGGGCAGTGACATCCAGATAAATCATATCTTTAAATCCCAGGTTAACAAGACCATACAAACTATGAACCGCTTTCTGAGAAGAGTAGCTGCCATAAGCAAGATTAGCTGGTGCAATATTTTGAAGTGTATATAGACCAGGAATAATAAGGCCCGCCTTGCTTTTGCTGTAAGTATCCAAATTACTTCCTTCGACATACCTCGCATTTCCACCCCCGGAAATAGTGAGACTGAAATGGTTTATGTCTTTGGTGAATGTCGCGAGGAAGTCAGCGTTTCGCTCATACCTATTCA
Organism: Cyclobacteriaceae bacterium; assembly: GCA_039917935.1. Classification (GTDB taxonomy): domain Bacteria; phylum Bacteroidota; class Bacteroidia; order Cytophagales; family Cyclobacteriaceae; genus Chryseosolibacter. Next base: position 4,464 of record JBDSIM010000313.1, read on the forward strand.
TTTCAATAATACCATACGCCCCGTTTGGTTCGCCTGTATAACTCTTTCCAATCTTTACTTCACGCTGTTCGCCATAGGTGTCCAACCCATATCTGCCCATCAAACTGAATTCAGGGGTGATCTGCCATTCGGCTTTTACGTTTCCAAATAGTCTGTCTCGCACAAAAGAATTATTCACTTCGTACGCGAGGAAATATGGGTTGTTGTAATCTCCTGGAGCCTGGGAAAGTTGTTGCAACCCTTCCTGTCCTGGAACCCAATAATTCTCAAGTTCTCTGATATCAATGTGAGGAGAAACAGCATAGGCCCATTGAAGCGGATTTGTTCCCCGGTTTCCAGATGGGCGGTTATTGGAATTGTTCCGGCTTAAATTGAGATTTGAGCTAATCGTCAATTTTTTGTTCGCCTTGACGGATGTATTCAGGTTTATGGAATTTTTAAACAGGTCCGAATTAGGAATAATACCCCGGCTATTCATGTTTGAATAAGACAACCGATAGGATAGCATGTCCGTGTTATTGGCAAGCGAAATCCCGTTGGTCGTAGTAATTCCGGTTTGAAGGAAATTTTTTACGTTGTTGGGATGTGAGACCAATGGAGTAGGAATAGGATCTCCATTAGCATCCAGGGGACTGTTCCATTGTATCGCGTTGTATCCTTTATCCAACTCCGGGCCTACCCCTCCTGCGGAACCTTCGTCAATCATAAGAACCCCGCCAGGATAGGGATTATTATCTGGTGTAAATGGAAGTACACCTGTAGCAAACTTACTGTGCATTTTCAAATATTTATAAGGTCTGTCAAATACGGTATTGGAGGTAATGGAAACCGCCAACTTCTTAGACCTTGAACCATTTTTTGTAGTAATCAATACGACTCCATGACCCGCTCTTGATCCATATAAAGCTGCGGCACTAGGACCCTTTAGAATCGACACACTTTCGACATCTTCGGGATTTAAATCTGAAATAGCGTTTCCAAAATCAACTTTATTATCACTCCCTATCTGACTGATATTATTCAAACTGTTGGCCACCGGCACTCCATCAATTACAAATAATGGTTGGTTATCATTGCTCAAAGAAGTTGCACCCCTGATGATCATGCTAACGGACGAACCAGCAGCGCCTGTAGAATTTATCGTAACACCCGGGACTTTTCCTGCTAAGCCATTCAAAACATTTTCCTGTGCTACGCGGCTTAAGGCCTCACCGTTCACTTTACCAACGGAGTACCCCAGGGATTGCTGCTTACGCTCAATACCCAACGCAGTCACAACCACTTCATCAAGTTGTTCCATATTGGTTGAAAGGGAGATATCTACAAGATTTCTATCGTTTACCAATATCTCCTGGGTGGTATACCCGATAAATGAAAACACCAGCACCGATGCATTGTCCGGAACTGATATGGTATACCTGCCGTCTGCGTCACTAATGGTTCCCTGTTGAGTTCCCTTTACTACAACGCTAACACCCGGCAGGCCGGTGCCATCTTCTGTGGAAGTCACCCGTCCAGAAACATTAACTTGCTGTAAGGGACTCGCAAATCCATTGCCTATCAGCACCAGGGCAAGAGAGAGTGTCAAAATAAGCCTTCTCCATTGCATACTTTTTGGGTAAAAGTTTTTTTTCATAACCGATTTATAGTTTGTATTGATGTATTACTGTGGTTTAAAAAGAATTCAGTTAAAGGTATCTATATATTATAGACCCATTACACCCATTTTGCGTCAACCTCTACAGGCTTTGCGCAAGTAGTGTTCAATAAGCACCATTGCAGGGTATTCAACGAAAATATAACACGGGGGTAATTTTTCAATAATACAAACAACCCTATATAGCCCATTTTACAAATTTGAGACGTTACATTTCCAACACCGGGGGAACCATTTTTTCAATTAGAGAAGCTGCGCCCAAAAGCGTTATATCCTCATCTAAAGACTGAAAAATTTTTATCCTTTTAACGGATTCCGGAAACGTAAAATCCTGAAGCGATTGGTGCATCGACTCTTCAAAAAAACTAAATGCTTTTGATAAAGATCCCCCAATCACGATGGCCTCGGGATCATATGAATACATGATGGTTTTTATGGCGTGTCCCATGTGAATACCAAATTCCCTCCAATACCCCAACGCAGCCGGATTGCCCCCCACAGCAAATGCGTGCGCTTCCATTGCCGTTAGATTATATTTGGCTTCGAAAAAATTTCCACTCGCATAATACTCAATATTGTGATCGAGGTAACTTAGCAATCCTATTTCACCTGCCCCACAATTATTGCCACTATAGATCTCATTGTTGATAATAATCCCAGCACCAAGTCCTGTTCCCGAAGTTATACCTACCACAGTTTTCATTCCCTTTACCCGGCCGAACATATGCTCTCCAAGAATAAAACAATTCACATCATTGTTAATGGAAACCGGAATTCGAAATTCATCTTCCAGAATGTCCTTTAAAGGAACTTTCACCCATGCTGGAATATTTATGACATTGTACACGATACCACGTTCGATATCAACAACGGAAGGCACCCCTAAACCTATCCCCTTAATATTTGAATTTACCAACGGCCTAATCAATTCAATTAGCTGCATCAACGTTTCTTCCCTGGAGCCGCTATTGTTAAATAATTGCTGTTTTTGAAGCTGCACTTTTCCATTCACTGCGACACCAGCCCTTACTTTTGTTCCTCCTAAATCAACGCCAATTATCATCTACCCGAATTTATAGATTGCGAAAATTGCTTTTTATAATGTCAAAATGGGAGCCGAGTTATGCGTGCCTAAATTCTCACCGCATTTCCTTCCAGGTGAAATCACCGACATTTTCTTTGCATTGTCTGTTGATGATCGCCTATCGCTTAATGCTTACTACTTATTGCCTACTGCTTACTACTCATCGCTTCTTCCGGTTTTCCGATTATCGTGAGATACCTTCCCATCCAATAGGGAAGCAGCCAGATATCGCCTGCGCTATATTCGGAAGAACCGTTATCACCACCATCAAGTTGAAAACGATTAGCATTATGGCGGTTTATTGGCAATTCATCCGGAGGCAAAACTTCTTTTGTCGTTTGATTCCGAAAATTTGGTTCTATCATTTCAATATCTTTCCGGTGACTGTTATTAACTTTCCAATGAATCAGGTCCAATGGATATTCCTGCAGATACCAGATCGATTCCTCCAGATCAAACTCCTTTTCGCCCGTGAGCGCGGTAAAAATATTCCAGGCCCCTTCCTTTTCCGGACGCTCAATCTGCCAGTGGTCGAGGATGGCTTCCTTGAAGCTGGTTTTTAGTGTGTCGTTAAAAGCATACCTGTATAATCCCCAATATCCTAGAAAATACATCTCATCATCAGAGTGGTTCCATGATTCGGATAACATCTTACTCCAATCATCAGCGGTATCAGGCGCCCTGCCTACCTGACTCATCGGACGCATAAGGTTTTTATAATAGCCATGTTTGGTCATGAGCTCGAATGCCTTGTCTTTATACACTTCTTTTTTTGTAAAGTGGTAGGCGGTTTGTAGCATAGCAATAATATTGGAGGCGTTTATTTTTCTATCGCCAACCATTTCAGGACGTGCATTTACATAATCCGGATGCCATTTTCCCCACACGGTAGGCTCACCATTCCAATCTACCAGGTACATATTATTGTCAATAACATGTTGCATGAGGGAATCCATAAGGACGATGGCGCGGTGCTTCAGATCTTCATCATCCAGCAATTCAGCCATAGCGCCAAATACAAAAATATGACCAATCGCCTCATCGCTGCTGGTGGTTGATTTCCAATCCCATTCCGGATGCTGGGCTCTTCGCCACGGTTTGTCATCATCTTTATAACCGCGTCTCTCAAACGAGCGGGAAGGAAAACCTTTAATCCCGTTTATAGTATATAACCGTTCCATGGCCTCCATAGATTCGCGAAGATTTTGCAGGGCATCTTCCGATTTTGTTACCGCATAACGGAATACCTCAGCGCCCATATACATGGTGGTCCATAAGCCGTCATTATCAGAATCTTCAAGCGATCCGGTACTGATATTACCATTCGTCAAATAGCCCAGTGTAGCATTAAACCCATGACGGATATGTCTTTTCCTAACCTGTGACTGAAAGTAAAGCGCCTTATCGTGAAGCGTCATTTTTTTGAAATAGATCTGAGCCAAACCTTTGTCCGTTAGTATAAGGACTGAATTTTCAGGACCCTTCTCAACATCGATAACTTTATCGGAAGGAAGCCACCTTTTGGAGGCATAGTAATTGAACTTTCCCTCAGATTTCAACATAAAAGCTCCGCGCGTAGAACCAAACCAGATATTGCTATCAATTTCGTTGACGGTTGTAATATCCGTCCATGGAAGTCTTCTGTTTACCTCCCCTTTCTGTTTCATCGTTTCAATGTCCACTTCCAGGAAGCCATTACCAGTACCAATAACAAAATCCCTATCCTTCCTCACCATAGCAAAACACTTCATATCGGTTGCGCTGAATTGTGATTTAAATGATTTATTGGCTGGGGAGAAAGAAGCTATAGACTTTGGGGTCAATATCCAGAAAACATGTCGCGTGCTATCGAAAGTAATGGCCAACACGTCTTCATCGGACTTTCCGTTCCATACTACGGCGGAATCTTTCAAAAATTCAAAACTTTTCCCATCTGAAATCAGAAATTCAAAATTCTCTCCACCCGACACCAACGAGGCTTTAGGCAACGTGTGCTTTACAAAAAGATTTCCAGCCCATGCGTTGCTGAGCACGGCCTTATCATCAACAAACACAAAGTGATCCTGATACAATGTGAGGTTGGCGATTTTCTTGTCGGCTATTGGTCTGAACGTTTTATCACGTAGCAATGTACCGGGGTACAAAAAATCACCTCCATGCGGTTTATATAAATTGCTGGAAGTTGAAATCGTAATGACACCATCGCGATCAGCGTAAACCCGAAGTAGTTTGACGCTATCTATTAAAGCATACTTCTCACTAAAATCCTGTAAATAGGAAATATCCCTGTGAATTGGTTGCTCTGCACTGAACTCCTTTTCCTTACAGCCACTAAAAACTAAAACTGACCATATAATTGTAAAGTATCCTGCAGACTGTTTCATTACTAAAAGTTTACTCAAAAGTTATGTAATCTTTACACACGGCAAGGATATCAAAATACTACATAATTGACGTCCCGATTTACGTTAATAAGGTGGTGCTTTGCGCAATTCATCAGAACCGGGATGAAAGGACTAAGAGATTACTCAGAATTAGGTGACGGATGGCAGATTTTTCTACGACCAACTCTCCGTGCGAATAGTACGAGCTCTGAAAAACTTCACGAAGGTTTGAACCACTGCTTGTGTGCATGCTACAATGTCTCTGTTCCAATAAACTCCCGCTATGTCGGAAACCAACTTGACTTGTGTTGAATTTTTAATCTTCCGCATGAACACCCAGGTGCTGGAAAAGGTATGTTGATCTTATTGAAAATATGAAAGCCAATTAAAAAGGAAAGGGCCGCGGCTTTAACACCATCGGCCCTGCTGGAGTTTCCATTAACCCAAACCAGTTCCTTTAATGATCTACCGAAGTTATTTTAAATCAGGGAACCAAATGGGGAGTTTTGCGCATAAGAAACGTCAAAATACGTCATTTGTCAAAAGTTTGGGTTGCTGCTGTTATATTGTTTGTTTCTGATAAAATAAGATTCCATTTTTGATCGGCGGGCCAAAATAGATCAGCCATTGGCAAGGCGTTTAAATTGATCATTCATAAGGCTTAAGGGTAAGTGAGCGCGTCCATTTGAGATTGACCTACGACTTTGGCTAAAGTTGGCCGATACAACAACACGAGAAAATGGCAGGTTGTATCCTCTGGCTAAAGCAGAACGATATAAAAGAAAAAAAATTGACTGACGCTACTGAATTGCTTAATTGTCAACTGCCAATTTCGGCTTGTTGATTGAGAATAGGATGCAAAATTTATAAAGGAACTCTTATGAAACCCATCGTTCAAATATCTCTTGATCTCACTAACATTGATGAGGCTCTGGAAACTGCCGCCATGGCATTGCGTGCTGGCGTCGACTGGCTGGAAGCTGGCACGCCTCTGATTCTTGCTGAGGGTTTGCACGGGGTAAAAAAATTACGGGAGGCTTTCCCAAAAATACCCATTGTAGCTGATCTGAAAACGATGGACGGCGGATATCTCGAAGCGGAGATGATGGCCAAGGCCGGTGCGACACATGTGGTTGTTATGGCCCGTGCACATGAAGAAACGATCAAGTGTGTGGTGAAGGCTGGTCGCGATTACGGGATTGGAGTAATGGGTGATAACCTCGGGTGTCCCGATATGGTGGAGGGTGCAAAATGGCTGGAGGATCTGGGTTGCGGATTTGTGATCCACCACATCGGTTATGATGAACGCCGTGGGATAGCCGCGCAAGGCAAGCGTATGCCCAGTCCGTTAGATCAGTTGAGAGAAGTTGTCCAGGCAGTAAAAGTTCCGGTGCAGGCCGTCGGAGGACTGAGTCTTGAACAAGCTATTCGTTGTCCGGAATACGGGGCTCCACTGGTAGTGCTGGGGGCGCCCCTTACCGTTGATGCCGATGCGTTTAAAACCGCGGATGGCAATCTCGAAGAATCATTGAGAATGATTTGTGAAAAGATACACGCTTACGGTGAAGTTATTGTTGGTAAGCGATAAAACGATTGCGAATGCGCGGAATAAGTATTGATGTATCCAATCGTCTTGAACGGGGAAAAATGATAGGAAAGAAAACAAATAAACGCAATGAAATCAGCAGCAGTAGTAAATTATTCTCCTGAAAAAGGATCGGTTGAAATCCGGGAAATTGAAAAGCCTGTCATTGGGGATGAGGATATATTGCTGGAGGTCGCTAACGTGGGGGTATGTGGCAGTGACCTTCATCAGTGGACTGCGGATCATAGCTGGCCCGTTAATTATCCCGTTGTATTAGGACATGAATTCGGTGGACATATTGTTGAAACAGGAAGCCGCGTTGTAGGATGGAAAGCCGGCGACCGGGTGGTGAGTGAAACCGCAGCGGTAATAGACCCTAATAATTCTATGTCACGTGTCGGGCTTTATAACCTAGACCCTACACGCAAGGGATTCGGTTATGGTGTTAATGGAGCGATGACCCGTTACGTCCGGGTTCCCGCACGCTGTCTTCATAGAGTACCAGATCAGCTTCCCTTTGAAGAAGCGTGTCTTACAGAACCATGCTCAGTGGCTTACAATTCCGTTGTCGTTAATTCATCGCTTAGGCCGGGTGACCGTGTTATGGTGATTGGTCCCGGTACTATAGGAATATTGTGTGCCGCGGTCGCAAGACTTTGCGGCGCGGAGGTTGCCCTGGTGGGTCTCGAGCATGACAGACACCGTCTTAACATTGCCAGCCAATACGGATGTGACGTTATTGTTGGTGATGCCAGCCAATGGGCACGTCAACGCGATGGGCTGGGGGCGGATTGTATCATCGATGCTTCAGGTGTAAGTGCGACCTTAAAAATAGCATTAGACCTGGTGCGACCAAACGGGCAGATAACGAAAGTGGGCTGGGGTCCGCAACCTCTCGGATTTTCACTTGATCCCCTCGTACAAAAAAATGTCAGACTTCAGGGAAGTTTCAGTCATAACTGGCCCATATGGGAAAGGGTGATCGCCTTACTGGCCAGCGGAAAATTAAATGTTAAACCAATCATCGGTGGCGTCTGGCCTATCAGTCAGTGGCAGGAAGCATTCGAGAAAATGCATAAAGGTGAGGTCGTAAAAAGTGTCCTTAAGCCTGTATAAACGGTGCGACTGGAAAACAAAGTCATCATTGTCACCGGAAGTACGACCGGAATCGGAAAGGCAATCGCCTTGCGATGTGTTGCGGAAGGGGCAAGCGTTGTCATCCATGGACTGGAGGAAGAACTTGGAAAGGACGTCGTATCAGTGATCGGATCTGATAAAGCGGTCTTACACATTGAAGACATCGCGGCTAATAATGCCCCACAAAATCTGGTTGATATTGCAGTAAAGACTTTTGGTAAACTTGATGCCATAGTAAACAATGCAGCCTGGGTTGTTTCTTCTAACATGGAAACAACGGACCTCGCTTTTCTACGCAAAGTGCTGGAAGTAAATACGATTTCACCGTATGCGCTCATCCAATGTGGATTGCCCTATCTGGAAAAGACAAGGGGTTGTGTCTTGAATATTGGCTCAGTAAACGCCTGGAGTGGTGAACCGAATCTTCTTGCCTACAGCATCTCGAAGGGAGCCCTGATGACACTCACCAGAAATCTGGGAGATTCCATACACCGCGAAAAAGGTGTGAGGATAAATCAAATTAATCCAGGGTGGGTACTCACCGAAACTGAAATTGAGCGGAAAAAACAGCAGGGTCTATCAGAGGACTGGTATAAAAATATTTCTAAGGTATATGCCCCGGCCGGACGCATATTGTTGCCCTCGGAAATCGCCTCAGCAGCCGTATACTGGCTCGCAGATGAAAGTGGTCCTGTTAGCGGTCAGGTTGTGGACCTGGAACAATACCCTTTGATGGGACGCAATCCACCCAAGGGGTGAGAAAGCAGAAAGCTTAAAGCAAAGCAATAAGCAGGGTGTGTAACCCTTTGGGAATGTATGAAGGAAATCCAGGACGGTAAAGCGGTCCATAGGCAAGTGGGCAAGAGGGATTAAGTTGATAGTGTGTTTGATGGGTTCGAAATCATATTTACGATAAAGAAATTGTATGCCAAAACTAGCTGCTTTTCCGAAGGCCTTTATGCAGGCGTTATGTAAGGATGGATCCATGAAATTATCACAATGGATTGACCTGGGGGTAAAACTTGATATTGATGGCCTTGAATGGTATGCGGGTTTTCTGGAAATGGCGGACGAAAAAAATTGGCCACATTTCCGACAGCTTGTAGAAGATCACGGCAAAGTGATTCCTATGATGTGTTGTTCACCGGACTTCACCCATCCTGATAAAAATTTCCGTAATAAAGAAATAGCAAAACAAAAACGGTGGATTGATATGACCCATACTTTAGGGGGGGCGTATTGCAGAGTACTTTCCGGACAACGCAGGCCAGAACTTTCCATGGATGAAGGCGTGAAGTACGCCGTCGAATGCATCGATACCTGCTTGCCTTATGCTCAGGAACGCAACATAACCCTGATTATTGAAAATCATTACAAAGATGATTTTTGGGAATTTCCTGAGTTTGCTCAAAAAATGGAGGTTTTCTGCAAACTTGTAAACAGTATTGATCACCCTAACTTTGGAGTAAATTACGACCCAAGCAATACTTACCTGGCCGGCGAAGATCCGCTTGAGCTGCTAAAACGTGTAGCCCATAGAGTTGTAACCATGCATGCCAGTGACCGTTATTTGCTTTCCGGAACGATCGAGGATTTGAGAAAGGAAGAAGGCGGTGCTACAGGTTATGCCAAACGATTAAGCCACGGTGAAATCGGCAAAGGTCTCAATGATTACGATGCCATTTTTACAACACTTAAAGAGGCAGGATTTAACGGGTGGATCAGCATTGAAGATGGCGTTGAAGGCATGGCTCAACTTGAACGCAGTGTAACCTTTGTGAGAAAGAAAATTCAGGCGTACTGGCCTTAACACCAAAAAGTGCTTTTGCGTTTATTAACGTGTAATTAGAAAGCTGAGCAGTAAAAACCAGATTCCTTTTTAAAAATTTTATATCCGCTGAGTAAGAAAGGCGAGGAGGTCTGCCATATCCTCTTGCGTGATATCTTTTTCCAGACCCGAAGGCATTGCCGACATATGCAGGGCATTTTGAGAAGCCATTTCCTCGCGTGAAAGGGTCGCAACCTGACCATTGGCACTTCGCAGCGTAATGGTGGATGGCGTTTCCGCTGTAATTACCCCTTGCAATGATTCGCCATTTGTTTGGACAATATTCCATAAATCAAAACCGTGGGAAATTGATTGGTTCGGATCAAGAATGTTATCCATAATTCCAGAGGCCGGCCAGCTTTGAATGGTGCCTTACTGCTTTTCGTTTTATCCAATGGATATCCGTGACTTTCAACGACGTACATATTTCCATTTTCGTCTATCTCCATCGCTACCGGATCCGCAATCAATGGTTCGGCGGCAACCAGTTCAATTTTGTATCCGGGTTCCAATTCAAAAGTAGTCAACACATCTTTTGGTGCTATCGGTGATAACAGGGTTTGAGGTGACCCTGGCTCCCTTCACCCGGCCACTATAAAAAACAAACCGAAAACAAAAAAATACAGGTTGGGGGGGGTAAAAAGAACAAGTTTGTTCATTTAATTGATGTTGAAACGTGGAGCCGCAAAATACAGCCAAGGCTTGAAAGATGAAGCCCTGAAGGTAAGTGTTCTAATGTATCAAAACACTATGGAAAACAAATGTATTTCATACCGCCTGAGTCTCAAAGATATAAACGGTAATTTTCTTTGTAGCTTATAGTTTAAAATCTCGCATAGCGATTGAAAACTTAGCAATTTTAAATCTTAACAACCGCTCTTAAAGATTCACTTCTAACCGTAAGCCAACAAAATAAATCAAAAAATAAAAAAGAAATGAAAAGAATCTTCGTCGCGTTCGCATGTTACCTTTTATTTTACTCGCAAACACTCAATGCCCAATCAGAACCTGCCTCAAAAAAATTCTGGCAAGACCCATTCCAGGGTGTTCCTGAATATTACCAAAAGTGGAACTATCCCGACTTTCGATTTCCCAACACTTTAGATGTGTGGAAAAAAGAAAGAGTAAAAGTGCGCGACACTCTTCAGCAACTATTAGGAGATATCCCTTCGCGTCCGAAACAGCTTAAGGTTAAAATAATTTCCAGGGAGATGAAGAACGGCTATGTTTTAGAAAAATTTCTCATTGACAATGAAATCGACTCATGGATCCCAGGGTATCTGGCTATTCCGACAAACGTTAAAGGTAAGGTACCTGTAGTCCTGGGGTTGCACGGACATGGCAGCACGAAAGAAAACATAATGGGTATAGATCCGGATACCCATCAGAACGTGTTAGCCGTGCTTACTTCCAATGGGTATGCAGTAATGGCCATTGACAGCCATTTTAATGGAGAACGTATTGGCACCGGACCTTCAGGTGACCTTGAAATGTCAAGAACCAATGCGGGTCAGGAATGGTCTCTTTTTAAAATAAATTTATGGTTCGGCCGTTCCCTATGGGGAATGCAACTTCGCGATGAGCAGATTGCGCTCGATTATCTGGTTAGTCGTCCTGAAATCGACGCAGAAAAAATTGGTGTTGAGGGAATGAGTATGGGCAGTACCCGCGCATGGTGGCTCGCTGCAATCGATGAACGCATCAAGACGGTGGTAGGGGTTGCCTGCTTTACAAGATATAAAGAGCTCATTGAACAGAGGGAACTCAGGGCACACGGCATTTATTATTTTGTCCCAGGAATGCTAAGTCACTTTGATACCGAGGCAGTGATGGGATTAATCGCCCCCCGGCCTTTTCTTGCACTTACCGGAGACAGCGACGAAGGATCACCGTTAAGCGGGATGAAAGTCCTGGAGAAAAAGCTTGAAACAGTTTATACTCTTTATGACAAAAGGGAAAATTTCAAAAGTATAATCTATCCCAATACAGGCCATGTGTTTACTGATGAAATGAAAGTGGAAATGCTGGAATGGTTTGAAAAACACTTGAAGTAAAACGCAAACTAAAATCATATGGAATGAACTAAGGCTGTTTACGAACCCTCTTCATTATAATTAAGATCTTTATGGAAAGTTTCATTCAGTGAATATAGTGCCAGGAGCGCAATGACCGTAGTACACAAACCTAAAAACAGGGCACTATTGATGATCCCCCAATCTGTTTTAAGGAAAAGAAATAAAGTGGTGATGGGGATCACTGCACCCCGGACAAAATTAGGAACCGTTGTTGCCACAGTCGCTCGCATATTGGTACCAAATAACTCAGCCGCTACTGTAATAAAGAGTGTCCAATAACCATTGCTGAATCCCAGGAAAATGCACATCACATAGAACACGTTAACGCTATCCATGGGCATGAGCAGATAAAGCAAACTGAAACAAAAAGAAAGAATGATAAACAGGCCTATGATCTTCTTGCGGCTCTGGGTATACTGACTCAATAATCCACTGGTTATGTTTCCGAAGGCTTGCGCGCCAAATGAAAGAATCACGGCTATTCCCGCCTTTACAGGAGCATCCAAACCCATCGCTTCCCCTAACTCAGGAGAAAAAGTAATCAGTACCCCAACAACAAACCAGATAGGCAACCCTATCAGAATGCATTTCAGATACCTGAAGAAACGCTCCTTGTTATTAAATAACATCAGGATGTTTCCGCGTTTTATATCTGATTTTTTAGACTTTAAGAAAATGCCTGATTCAAATACTCTTACCCGCATAACAAGCAATACAAGTCCCAGCCCTCCTCCTATAAAATAAGATGCGCGCCAGGCAAATATATCCGCCACGAAATAAGCCAGAATAGCGCCGAATACCCCCATGGTAGCGACCAGCGTGGTACCATAACCCCGTATTTTTCGCGGCAAAATTTCACTTACCAACGTTACCCCTGCGCCCAATTCTCCCGCCAGACCTATACCGGCAATAAAACGAAGCACAGCATATTGCGGGACAGTTTGTACAAAACCATTGGCAATATTGGCCAGGGAATAAATTAATATAGAACCAAACAAAACAGACAATCTGCCTTTTTTATCGCCTAAAATTCCCCAAAAAATTCCTCCAACAAGTAAGCCTGCCATTTGCATATTCAACATCATGACACCATCCTTCAAGAGATTGGGGCCCGATAGCCCAAGGGCTGTAAGGCTGGGAACCCTGACAATGCTAAATAGGAAAAGGTCATACATGTCAACCAGATAACCCAGGGCCGCCACGATTACAGGTAATTTTATAAGTTGTCTGAATACCGGCAGGTTATCGTCAGTGTGTATGGTATCCGCCCCGCTACCCGGGTTTTCAGAAGGTTGTTTCATGTGAAGATTTTTATAATCAAACGTGATGATATGAACCTCGATGGAGCATTTTCAGGTTTATGCTCCCCAATATAATACTTCCCATCGAACCGTATTCATAAAGTGAAACCTTTTCAATAGGCATTTTTCCACGGGTAAGATTTCGTTAAATGAGAAAAGAAAAATCAGGATTCGGTTGTCATGAACCCGGGACTGATCAAGATCTTTTCTTATAGTTCAGGATGGCCCAGGTATTGAAGAATATGGCAAAGCCAACAACGGCAAAAATATGGGTCGAGATATCGCGGAGACCACTACCCTTCAATACTACCATTCTCATCACTTCAATAAAATAGGTAACCGGGTTTAGCCTGCTAATGATCTGAGCCCAGCGTGGCATGCTATCAATTGCAGTAAAAAGGCCACTCATTAGAATAAATATCATCACAAAAAAGAAGGCAATAAACATTGCCTGTTGTTGGGTTTCTGAATAGGTTGAGATTAAAAGTCCAAACCCCAAAACGGCCAATAAATAAAGCGCAAGGAAAAGGTACAATACTGCCACGTTACCCACGGGAACCACGCCGTAAACAACCCAACCGACAATGAGACCAAGTGTGAATACAACCATGCCCAGTATCCAGAATGGAATTAATTTGCCAAAAATGAAGTGGTGTTTCCGGATAGGTGTGACGTTGATCTGCTCGATGGTTCCCACCTCCTTTTCTTTGACAATGTTCAAAGCAGACAAATAACCACCAATCATCGTGACCAATATTGCCAGTATTCCAGGCACCATAAAAAGTCGATAGTTCATGTAAGGATTGTACCAGTTGGTGGGCACAACCGCGATCACCGGGCTGGCATTCAAACCGGAAGATTGAAACCACTTAAGCTGAAGCTCTGTATTAAAATCTCGTATGATCGAATTCAGGTAAGCTCCACCCAAACCTGCTTTGACACCATTGATCGCATTGACTGCCAAAAAAAGCGTCTGACGGTTTTCGAGGATGAGATTTTTTTCGAAAGCCCGCGGTATTTCCAGAACAAGGTCCGCATCATCAGACTCAATATATTTTAACGCATCTTCAAAGGAGGTGTTTACACTGGTTAGCTGGAAATACCCAGAGGTAGTAATTTTACTAATGAGGGACTGTGAATAAGTTGAATTATCATGGCTTACGATGGCCAGGTTAATATTCGTAACCTCATAATTCGCCGCCAGGGGAAGGATCAGCAATTGTACTATCGGTACAAACATGATGATGGCCATCAGCGTCTTGTTCCGGAATATCTGACGGAATTCTTTTTCAAGCAAAAATCTGACGGTTCTCATGCCAGCCGGATTTTAAAGTTTTTTAGACTGACTATTAAACCACCACCTTCTAAGAAGGTGGATTTAGGCCCAAGACCCATAGGGTCTTTTTCACACATGCCAGCCCTCACCCAACACACATAAAAATGCAAATTGTGAAGGCAAAGCATTCAGAACATTACCACCGTCAAAGACGGTGGGTTTTTGAGGCAAACTAAAAAAAATGCAGTTATGCCAAGCAAAATAACGGTTTCCTTCCAAATGGCCGTAAAGCCTAATCCTTTGATCATGATAGATTTTACAATTATATAATACCACTTGGCGGGAACCAAATTTGAAATGTATTGCAACAGGAGCGGCATATTCTCGATTGGAAACATAAAACCACTGAACAAAAGAGTAGGTAACAACATCCCCATCATGGAAATAAGCATCGCGGTCTGTTGGGTTTGTGCTTTAACCGAAATAAATAAGCCAAGCGCCAGAGAGGTTATTATGAATAGGGTACTTTCCGCGAAGAGTAAAGTGACACTGCCTTTTACAGGAAGATCCAAAACGAAAACACTTAGTATAACGATCGTGGTTACATTTATCAATGATAAGCAAAAGATATGGTATCGCTTTCGATACGATCACACTGGAAGGTTTAATGGGGGAAACCAGCAGGATCTCCATCGTCCCCAATTCTTTTTCACGTACAATCGATACCGAAGTCATCATCACACATACAAGCATTAAAACCAAAGCCATTACACCGGGGACAAAATTATGGGCGCCATTCAATTGTGGATTGTACAACATCCTGGTTTCAGTTTCTATGCGAATGGGTACGGTTTGGTTCCCGGATAGTCCCGCTTGATAATCGAGAACAATACTGGTGAGATAGTTCGTCAGGGTACTAGCCGTGTTAGGATCTGATGCATCTGCGATGATCTGCAGTTGAGCAGAATTGAAATGACGGAGATCCCGCGAGAAATTGAAGGGGAAAATTACGGCAAGTTTTACCTTACCCTCCCTGAACGTTTCCTCGATCTGATTATGACTAAGTGACCTATTTTCTATTTCAAAATATTTGCTTGCCCTCAATTTTTCAGTAATCTGTCGTGAAGCATCATCCCTGGCATAGTCAACAATCATGATCCGGGAATTTTTTACTTCATTGGAAAGGGCAAATCCGAAATAATTATCTGAACAATAGGAAGTCCAAACAGTATCAACAATGTTTTGCGGTCGCGAAACACGTGGGCAAATTCTTTTTTAATAAAGGCCAGAAATTGATGTGTTGATGTGTTCATGCGTTGATGTTCCGGTCTTATTGGCGCCTCGGTTTTTAATATACTTTGAAGTGATTTACTACCCATGCCCATTGGTAGCAGCCAACTGGCATTGCCAAGAAGCAAGCCCTTCAGTCACTATTACGCTCCGCTTGCCTGGCAAGTTTGTAAAATACCTCGTCCATGGAATTTGCATTAAATTGTTTCCTTAAATTAGACGGTGCAATCTTGACTGGAAAAACAGGATAAATAAAAACAAGCCAGCGGATAAAAAATGCAAGTAACGCCATGCCAACAAAAACATACCGTTGCCATTTAAGTGAGGACACTGCAAATACTCCCGAAAGGAGAATCAACATGAAAAGCAGATCGTGTACCAACTGTTCCCAGACTACATTCTGAGAGAGTGGCATCCAAATAAAGAGGCTGATGGATAAATAAATGAGTAGATCCGTTAAACTCCGTTCGTGTGTCCAGTAGTTAAAGTTCTTTTGGATTATTTTTCGCATATATTCTTATTTACTATCCAGCTATTCTGAGAAGCGGAATTGCTTTTAAAATACATTTCCTCGATTTACACTGTACTAAACATGAGGGATTGCGAAACCTTTTGTAATTATCTTATGTATCAATATCCGCTTCAAAGATCAAAAAAAAGTATTCGTCTATTTATTTTCATCCTGGAGCGAATATGGCCAAATCAAGCCCAGTCCACCAGAATGAATGTAGGAAGGAAATTTCGATGATGGGATGAACGACCGGGCCTGCTTGGGTTATCCCCTACTTTGCTTCCTTCTTGTTCTCCTTAACGTGTCATCACAGAACTATCAAAATCCAACGTACTATTTTTTATTTTCAGGTTGTCAACAAACCATTTTTGCAAAGGTACAAACACTTCGGTATTGCGCTTCCAACTAAATTTTTGAAAGAACCTGCGGTAGGTACTTTGCGAGGGGGTTTGCTTCCAACCAAATATTTCTTGTAAGACTTTGTCATAACGTAAATAAGCAGAGTTAATCCCAAAATTGTTAGTAGCCACTGTTAATTGTATAATGCCTTTGGCCATCGCACGATGAGCAATGCTCAAGCGCCAAATCGTATGCGTGTTAATAATCCAATAAGCGAGGAAATAAGTGCTTTCGGATTGGTTAGAATTTTGTAGTTGTTCTGACCAAACATTTGGGGCAAATAATATCGGGCCGTAGCTTCAATAGCGAGAGCAAACGTATTGATTTGTTGGGCATGAAGTTCCCGCAAGGCCTGTTTAATATCATTAATTCCGTACTTACCTTCGTATCGATCAAAATCGTTTGGCTTACCATCCGAAAGCAGGATGATCCATTTTTTATCAGGGTCACGCTCTTTTAATAACGTTCCCGAATGCCGGAGTGCAGCGCCAATCCGCGTATAGCCACTGGCCTCTGCTTTTCCAATTCTGAATTTAGCCTTTGTCCACGAGTCATCGAAATCTTTCAGCGTAGTGTAGGTAGAGAAATTTCTGGTTTTACTATAAAAACAATGAATGGAGAAATCAATATTCATCTCAGCCAGTATTTCGCCAAAGAGGGTTGCCACCTGTTTTTCTACATCCAGCACTTTATTTCCGGCTGCATAACTATCGCTGGAAAGACTGATGTCCAGTAATAGAAGGATTGATAATTCTTTTTCTGTTTTCCGGTTGGCCACATAAATATTTTCTGAAGGAGTATGCCCGGAATGAACATCGATGTATAAATCCGTAAGGCTATCAATATCAAATTCGTGCCCCTCATTTTGTCTCTTGTTTCTTTGCCATTGGTTGCTGAGGTTGGCAATCATCTTTCTTAATTCCTGCAGGGTACTTCGGTAGTCCCTGATGGTGTGGTGATAAAAATCAGTATCGTGTTCAACTATCTTATTGGGATAGACGCTGCAGAAATCCGGCTTATACGATTTTTTCGAATAATTCCATTCCGGGTAGGTGTATTTCGCGGTTTCTGTTTCAACGGAAGCGCTTTCCGAAATATGAGAGTTCTCTACAAAATCAGCTTGCAAAATGGAGTGTGCCGCGTCATCCACGCGGATCGTATATTTCATGTTCAGTTCATCAATGGCATCCTGATGCTCTTCCAGTTCATCTTCACCATCGAAGTCTCGCCACACACCACTGAACTCTTCGGCTGTATCCACTTTTTCAAAATTATGGGTGAGCATGTATTCTTCCTGCGCGTGGACATCCACATCGAGGGTAATCATCTCTTCTACAGCCTTCGCCTGCAGCGTGGTTTTGGCAATTACAGCCTGTATTTTTTTTACCTTGTCAGAAACGGCTGGGAGGAGTGCATCGCCTGAATGAATTCCCTCGTTGCGCATCCATTTTCCATACAGCCAGTGAAGCCGGTCTTGCTTTGTCTCAGGATCGGGTTGTTTTAAAACCGTAAGGTAATATTCATGAAACTGGCTCGTAACAGGATACTCATTAAATAATAAGGATAAGATGTTGGGTGAGGAGTTTAGTGCGTTCACCCGGCTGAGCGTTTCATCGGCCCTGTCATTTTTATCCCAGTTGAAAGAGAGTTTTTTCTGAATGGTGAGAAAAAATATTCTAAACAGATAAAATTGAAAATTATCCTCCCGGGTAGAAAAAAATGAAATGGATGCCGGTAAAAAAAAGTTTTGATCTCTATATCCGCCTTCCTGCTCTGCCGTGTAAATATCTATCGGTTCGCCCGTTAGCGCCCTGGCAATTATGGTAAATTTTGGTTTAAAGCGCTCGAGAAAAACAACCCGTTCATCGTTCCTTAATTTATCAATCTTTCTGTTCCTGAAGTGCCTTGATATTTTCCCGAAAAGAAACTCGTCTAACGCCATGCCATTTTGGATTGAATAGAATAAAGAATGTACGGTCAGGATATCCCGACTGTACATTGGAAAACTCAAATCATCAGATTGCTGAGATCAATCAATGCGTCAATTATTTCCGGGTCGTCCGACAGAGGTTCCACCACAGCTACCTTTACCGAAAGTCGTTTCGGCAAACCACTATGTATGAGTTTGGCGGCATCCACTAACAGCCGGGTGGAGGCTGTTTCTGTTAACCCCAGGTCTTTCAGGTTCCGGATTTTATTGGCAATGCTTACTAATTTTTTTGCGATATCGGCATCCACTCCGGTTTCCCGGATCACGATCTCTGCTTCCAACTTCGCTTCCGGATAGTTAAACGTTAAGGCAGCAAAACGCTGTCGCGTAGAAGGTTTTATTTCCTTAAAACCCTTTTGATAGCCAGGGTTGAAGGAGGCCACCAGCATAAAATCAGCATGAGCTTTTAAGGTCTCGCCTAATTTGTCGATGAACAATACCCTGCGGTGATCGGTAAGCGAATGAATGGCAACAACCACATCGGGGCGTGCTTCGGCCAGTTCATCCAGGTACAGGATAGCGCCTTGTTTTACTGCAGTTGTCAAAGGCCCGTCCAGCCATATGGTTTCCGATCCCTTTATAACAAACCGGCCTATTAAATCGGTGGAAGAGGTTTCTTCATGACAACTGATAGTAATTAACTTTTTGGAGAGATGATAAGCCATATACTCCACCAGCCTCGACTTACCAGTTCCTGTTGGTCCTTTCAGTAATACGGGAATTTTATTATTGAAGCAATGCTCAAAGACTTCAATTTCTTTGCCTACGGCCAGATAATAGGGTGGGGGATTCACTCTGGTGTTTGTGGCGTTGTCTGATTTGATGTTCTCAATGTTCACGTCCACCGTGTTGCTGTTCACTTTGGGTATCATTTTTTTTGTCGGTATAAGAAAATATTTTCGGATTAAACACCACGGTCAGATAGCCCCAGTTGTTGTCGTTTGATTTGTTTCCGCCTTTCAGCACTTCCATAGACGATGTGGCGAACATCTGCGACAGCCCTGCACTGAGGCTTACATTGCTAAGTAATTTATACCCCAGAGTTATATCAACCTCAGTACCCAGATGGCTATCTTGCTTTACTCCGGCAGCATAGAGGGCGGCAGCAGATTGAAAGTAATGAGGCGTCAAGCGGATCAGAAATTTATTTTTCTCATAAGCCACATCAAAATAAACATCCAGCAAGCCGACTGAGTTGATGTGGTTGCCTACATAGAAATAATCCATGTAGCCATTGAATTTGTGGTTGGTGCCGTAGAATGGATTAAATGACTTGATGTCGGTTGAGGGATCGGTGTTGCCTTTGCCCGACAAATATTCAAAGCCAATTCCGGTGCTGACAGACGGTGCTGATTTGTAATTGCCATACGCGGCCAGGTAGAGTGTGTTTACGTTGTTTACATTGATCTTTCCGCTTTGTAAATAGGTGGCTGCATCGCCACTGAACTTGCCTGCCTTGTGGGTTACGCGTGAGCCGATGGTTTGGCTGTAGGCGATTTTATCTTTGCCGGCATTGTTATAAACAACTCCGTTGTTCAGCAATAAGAAACTAAGGCCTGTGTTTTTAAACTGGCCGTGATACCACAAAAATTGCAGCGCCTTGTATTGCGGCACCAGATAGTTTTCTTTGAAGTTGGTTTCTTTGTTGGCGTTTAAAGCCAAGCCAATATGCACGGTGTGGATGGTGTCGGGAGTAACTTTGAATAGCAGCGCATCGTGGCTGCGCGCCTGCATGAGCCAGTCCACGCTGCCAAAAATACGCTGATCGTCATAGTCCAACTCCTGCCTGCCCACTTTGAAAGAAAGGTATTTGTTCACGAAGGCTTCTCCCCATGCTTCGTGGAATGAGTTGCCGATGTCAAACCTTGAGTTGGTGGTAACATCACCCCAAACGCGTACGTTTTGTGGCGACAGGCGTAGTTTGAGATTCTTATCGCGATAATCGAAAACAAGCCTGGCGCGCTGCGTGATAAATGCGGCTGCCTCGGAGGTGTCGCGCATGAGTGTGCCAAATCCATTTCGGTATTCGGCACGGTTTCGGATGTCTGCACCCACATCAATTTGCTGTGCCCGGATTGCACCGGCAGTGAAAATTAAAAGTGCCAGAAGTATATACTTAGGCATTTGATTTCTATTCGGTTTTAGCAGTTTCAATGATGTTTGCAATTGTTTCTTTGTTATCAACGCCCAGCCCTTCTTGCTGATGCACTAATTCGCCTTGCTGATTAAACACGCTGATGATGTTGGAATGCGAAAAATCCATCGGTGCAATTTCCTGATACTTTACGGACAACACGTTGGCAAATTCGCGTACGGTGTTCTGATCGCCTTGCAGGAATGTCCATTCTTCTCCGTCCATTTTGTTTTGGATGGCAAAGGCTTTTAGTCTGGGTGGTGTGTCGTTTTCCGGATCAATGCTTACCAGCACGTAGCGCACATCTTTCTTTTTCTCTTCCGGAATTTGTTTTTCTATGTTTTGCATATCGGCCACGAGCCGTGGGCATGCTGCCCGGCACGAGGTGTAGATCATGACCATTACCAAGACTTTTCCTTTCAATTCGTTGAGTTCAATCTGTTGCCCTTCTTCGGTGTTCCATTTGGAGGTGAGGTTGAAGATAGACTCATCGGAAATCAAGGATGATTGTTCGATGTCGGCTTTATTTTCTTCTTGTGTCTGTTGCGGCTGGTTGTTGCACGAAAGCAGGAACAGGGATAGGCTTAGCGTGGTGATTAATTTTGTGTTGTTGATTAGCGCATGGCTCTTTTGCTGTGGCACGCAATCCCGGCCAGGGATAGCAGTGGAAAGCCTGCCTGTCCGGTAGGCAGGCCCGAAGTGTGTGGGGCTTGAGCGCTGACGGACTTGGAACGGATAGCCCGCCCGGGCCGCCAAAATAAATGATCTATATAATTGTTGGGCATTCATAATTTATGGTTTACTGTTTTTCACACATCGGAACCCCAGATTTTGTACGGCATAGTTTGCTTTGAGGCTTCCGCGGAAGGCATATCGCATGAGGGCTGCGTAGTTCATGAGGTCTTTGGCACCAATTGATCCGCTTCCGCAAAAGAGGGCATTGTCTTTTCCTTCGTTGCGCGACTCTCCGCTTATCATAACGGAATTGAAATCGGATGTCCACTCCCATACCAGGCCGTGGGTGTCATACACGCCCCAGTAGTTTTTATATGTTTTTCCGATTTCGTTTTTGAAGGTGCCCGGCTTTTCATACCAATCGAGAATGTATTGGTTGAAGGGTTTTTTTGTGCGTGCATCGGCTGTGGTTTCATCGGCCATGGCCACGTACTCCCATTCATCCAGGGTAGGAAGCCGCTTGCCCATACAGGCACAGTAGGCCTTTGCTGCAAACCACGATACGTTGGTAACGGAGGCATTGGGTGTCATGCTTTCTCCCAAGGTGGTGTCGCCTGCCCATGAATGAAGGTAGTTGGCATCGGCAAAAATTTTCTTGATGGATGATTTCTGCCATTGCGGAAAACGCTTGACGAAGGCTGCGTATTGTTTGTTGGTAACGGGATAGACATCCATCTCAAAGTCGCTGACGCTTACGGTGCCTTTGTTGCTGCCATATAGCGGCACGTATTCTCCTTTTTTAATGAGGGCTGTGCTTACTGCGGCTGTAAAGGGAAGGGTGGTTTGTTCTCCACCGGATTGGTTTGCTTTGATGAGTGGAGAGTTGCCCTGACGTACCTGCGACTCTTCCTCTTGCATGGTGCAAGAGGAAGCGATCACAAGCAGGATCAGTAGTAAATTCTTAACGACCTCACCCCCGACCTCTCTCCACAGGAGAGGGTTGACTGACTTCTTTAAACTTATCACTTCATCATTCATCTTTTTCCTTCAAACAATGTCAATAATAATTACCAGTCCCGGAGAGAGGTGACTGACTTTGCCGGGTTTGTCGCGCTGCTATTCATGTCTCTCGAATGATGTCAAAATAATTACCCTTTGACATTCCGCACCTATTTCTTTGGGCGTGCCCCTTCGTTCCTCAGGGTCGGGCTTTCCGCTTCAATCCCTCACGCAAGCGCAACTCAAACGAACACAAATCACCAATCACAAAAGCGATTGGGTAATCATTTTTATTTTCTTCTTCTGGCGACCATAGCCGGTGTAACCTCGGTTTTGTTATTGCCCCAGCTGTTGTACACGTAGGAAAGCACGTTGGCCACTTCTTCGTCTGTCAGTACTTGTGCAGGCATGATGCCATTATACTTCACACCGTTCACGGTGATTTCACCCGACAGGCCTTTCAATACCATGTCAATGGATTTGTTTACATCGCCATTGAGGTAATCGGATTTTGCCAATGGCGGGAAGGCGTTGGCCAAACCTTCGCCATTGGGCTGGTGACAGGCGAAGCATGTTTTGGAGTAAATGGATTTACCAAACTCAATCCGCTCGGCCAATGAGGTTGCTTTCACTACGCCCGCATAGCCTTTTGTTTCGGGCATGGTTTGGATCGTGCCGCCTTCAGGATGGTAGATTCCTTCCTGCTGCTTGCCGGAATAGATTTTCTTGTTCTCTTCTCCGCTTACTTTCAGCATGGCCAGTGAACCTTTGTTGAAGGTGCGGAAGATGGAGTGGTCAACAATGATGAGAGTGCCGGGCACTTCTACTTTAAATTCGACAATGGCCGAGCCGCCCGCAGGCACGAGTGTGGTTTGCACATTGTTGTTGATCAAATCGCCCCCTTCTACATACACGTTGTCAAATATCTCTCCGATCACATGGAATGAAGAGATCAGGTTGGGGCCACCGTTTCCGACAAACAACCTCACCGTTTCGCCTACTTGTGCGGTGATGGCTTTGTCGCCTACCATGGAGCCCACGCTGCCGTTGAACACTACATAGTCGGGGTTTTCATCCACGGCTTTTTGCATATCAAATGGCTGCAAGCCTCTTTCCCCGTTTTTACCTTTTGTATAGAAATCGCCCTGCATCACATAGTATTCTTTATCCACCTTAGGTAAACCACCTGCTGGTTCTACCAAGATCAGTCCATACATGCCGTTGGCAATGTGCATACCCACCGGAGCCGTAGCACAATGATACACGTACAAACCCTGATTGATTACTTTGAAGGAGAACACCACTTCATGACCAGGAGCCACAAAGGAAGAGGCCGCTCCACCACCGGGGCCTGTTACGGCATGTAGATCAATATTGTGAGGCAGTTTATTGTCGGGATGATTTTTTAAGTGAAACTCGATTTCATCGCCCACGCGTGTGCGGATGAAACTGCCGGGAACGGAGCCACCAAATGTCCAGTAAACGTACTTCACACCATCGGCCATGGCTCCTTCTTTCTCAACAATCTCCATGTTCACCACCAGCTTGGTTGCTTCGCGGTTGCCAACGGGCTTGGGTACCAAAGGAGGAGCTGTTAATTCTGCCACGCCTTCACCTTTCACCGCCATGTCGGCAGGATTTGTTTTGGTCTCTTGCTGTTTGCCACCGCAACCAGCGGCTACTAGCAGCACTGCAAAGAAACAGACCATCATGGCTGTTCTTCCGAATTTAATGGAGGTATTCATAAGTAAGGAATCTGATTTTAGGGTATGGATTAAATGTTATTGAGTAACTAACGCTTCTTCAGCGGGCCGGCCATGTTTTACAAATTCGTAGATATAGCAAATGATGCCGGCCGTAAACATAGTGGCGCAAATCAGCAAGACTCCAAAATGAACTTCAATCTCTTTTTGAACATCGCCAAAATCAAGGCCCATTTTCCGTTCCATATAAACCTGTGCCACACCGGCTACACCGAAGGCTACGGTCATGCCCAGCATGCCAATGTTAGAAAGCCAGAAGGCGAAGAGGCCAACGGAACTGTCATAATATTTTCTGCCCGTCATGGTGGGCATACTATAGCTGATGATGGCCAGCACTACCATCGCATACGCTCCCCAGAAAGCGAGGTGGCCATGCATAGCCGTTACCAAGGTTCCGTGAGTATACATGTTTACCTGAGGAAGTGTGTGAGCAAGGCCTAATAATCCGGCCCCTACAAAGGATACAATAGCGGTACCCAATGTCCAGCTCAGCGCGATTTTATTCGGATGCTTCTTCTCGCCTTTTCTATACATACTTATCGCGAAGAGAGCCATGGCCAGAAATGCCAGTGGCTCCAGCGCGGAAAAGATTCCGCCTATGATGATCCATATCTTTCCAACACCTATATAATAGTAGTGATGACCGGTGCCCAGAATACCAGAAATGAACGTAAGACCCACAATTACATACAACCACTTTTCAATGACCTCTCTGTCCACTCCTGTTATTTTAATAAGCAGAAATGCCAGAATACCCCCCATGATCAGTTCCCACACACCTTCTACCCAAAGATGAACCACCCACCAGCGGAAGAATGAATCCATCGTTTGATTGTCGAACCAGATCATACCCGGCAGATACAACAAGGCAGCAAAGACCAACCCCATAGTTAGCACCAGAGAAGTAGTCGTTCTTTTTTTACCCTTATATAAAGTAGCTACAATCAAACCTAAAAAGGTGAGCACATTAATCACTACTAAATAATCCAGCGGTCTTGGTATCTCCAGAAATTTTCTGCCTTCCCAGTAATTAAAGTGATAACCTACAATAGCGATAACGCCCACTACAGCCAGTGATATGAGTTGCACGTAGGCCAGCTTAACGCTTACCAGTTCACATTCGGCTTCTTCGGGTATAATGTAATAGGCAGCGCCCATAAATCCGGAGAGCAACCAGACAACCAGTAGATTGGTGTGTACTGCCCGAGCCGTGTTGAACGGGATAACAGAATGTAATCCGTCATAGCCCATGTGCGCAAAACCCATGATAAACCCATAGATAATCTGCAATGATAAGAGTAGCATAGAGAGGGCAAAAAACCAGTAGGCTACTTGTTGTGATTTATATTTCATATATATAAAGACTTATTTGTTGTGATTAATATTCGACTTGTAAGATGGCTTGGGTGGAAATCCATTCAGATCTACATTTCCTATCCACTTAAAAAACTCCAGCAGGTCTGCTGCCTCGGCTTCTGAAAATTCATACGCCACCATCTTACGACCACGTGGTGCCCAGGGGGCTTTTGAGGTAAGTACTGCAGTGATGTAGGCATCTCCCCTTCGCTCCACTACTTTTGTCAGCTCGGGGGCATAGTACGCTCCTTCGCCAAAAATGGTGTGGCAACCCATGCAGTTGTTGGATTCCCACAGGTGCTTGCCACGAATAACGCCTTCGGTAAGGTTTTCTTCGTGCGTTTGCTTAGGAACTTCGTTGCTCAACGAATTCCAGGAGAGTCCGAGGAAGACGGCAAATGAAATGACCGTTCCACCAAGGAAAAATAAACGGGCTTGACTTTTCGAAAGCATAGTGCATTGGGTTAAAAGTGGAATAATAAAATGGTACCAGCGTTTGTTTTAAATCCATTAAATCACAGCCAATAAAATAATATCAGCCGTCAGTTTTTTCGCTATTCGTGCAGCATACAAAACTGCCACTTTTGACAGTTTTGAAAAATCGGTGGGAACGAGGATTGTCATAATCTTTTCTTTAAGGTTTATTTAATAGCAAGTAAGGGCGTCTTTAACCTAAGCACTAGTTCGGTGGTTTTGCTTTTATCGAATAGCTTGCCCCAGAAGCCACGCTTATGCGTTAGCATCACCAGCATATCCGGCTTTCTCTGTTTCACAAACGTTTCTATTCCTTCCGATACATCACCGTCAACACGTTCTGTATCGATATGAATTTTTATTTTTGGGTATTTTAATGAACTCATCAAATCGGTTACCTGCGATTCGATGTCCACATTTTCAGCTTTGCGGTTAGACTGGAGTTCATTAACGACATGAAAGATTTCAATGGTTGCACCAAAGCCTTGGGCAAGGGAAAGAATTTTTCTAATTTCCTTTTTTTCGATTTTCAAATTTTGTGCTGCGAAAGCGATCCTTTGGATTTTTTTGAATATATGACCATAAGGAATGGCCAATACAGGGCATTCCGAATTTTCGATTACCGCAGAGGTGTTACTGCCAAAAAGGAATTTCTTCATGCCACTTGCCCCGCGTGTGCCCATTACAATAAAGTCAATGAATTGCTCGCGGGTTGTTTCAAGAATAGAATCAGCCACGGAGGGGTGATGCTTAACCATAAGTTTTGTGCGGTGACTGTCTCGATTAATGTCTAATTCTTTATATATTTTATCAATATGGTGAGTCAGTTTTTTTAAGATCATGTCCCTTTGATGATATACCCTTTTCAGATAAGAAGTATAAGCAGTGCGTGGAGGTGGTAATAGAAATGTGGAGTGCTGAAATACAATTTTAAAATTACCCTGCCTTGCAATTTCAATGGCATAACGCACAGCTACTTTGGCGTGTGCTGAAAAATCGGTGGGAACCAATATGGTTTTCATAGGATTGTATTAAGTGCTACTTTTTATTCTGAATATTTTAAAAGTCTCCGTTAGCCATTGTTTCTTCCGCGTCTATGGCATGAAAGGCTATCAGCGGTAAACGAGCCTGATATGGCATTTTTTTGGCAAGGCTTGTATCAAATATTTTTTCAAAAACATTTCTCTTGCGCGTAGATAAAGCGATTAAGTCTGCACCCACAGAATCAACAAATAAATCAATACCCTTTTGAACATCATCATGGGCCATTACATAATAAAACGGCTCTTTAAAGCCTGTCTCTTTAGCAACAGCTTTTAAAAACTGTTCGATCAGGTCTCGTTCTGATTTCAGTTTTTCTTTCGAAACGTGAACGATGGACAGAAACTTTTTTTACCCTTGTTTAAAGGACTATCAAAGCCGGATTCTCTATTTCATGCTTCAAAGCACACAAAATACTCTTGCATCTTTGCTGAGATCAGTCATCGCAAACCATGACTTTCATCAGTAATACTTATTCTTCCTGATAACTTACTTCTTATTAGAATAGTATTACTAACTGATGTTACGCAAAATCAAGGCATAGCTGGATACCTTGTTTAAGTTCTTTTATTTTTTCAAAGGCGGCTTTAAAAGCCACAGTAGCCAGTACCGTTTTCATTGCATAATGATTCATCTTGAGGGATAACTTTCATAAGCTCCAACGTAAAAAAAGCATGTACACTGGCAAAAATATGATTGGATTGTGTCCGATCTGTTTTAGCGGGTGAGGCTTGTAGTGAAGCATTGTTTTTCAATGAACGGTGGTATTCTTCTACACGCCACCGTCTTTGGTATTGAGTGATGATAATGGCAGTCATTATCGGATCTTCAGCGTTTTGCGTTGCTGAAACTCAGTTATCCGGGGCATGAGAATAACAATTTCCCAAAGGCCCTGGCGGAATTTGGCTTGTGTTGTTAGAAGACATGCTCACTTCGGCTTTTTAAGTAGGATAGTTATAGTTCACAATTGTTTTCTCGTGGGGGGCTGATGATCGTGATAGAATGACGCGATTACTCTACTTCAGTAACTTTTCCACCAACCGTAAATGTTTTGCCAATATTTAATTTTTCCGCGAGATAATATGCCATGAAATTAAAGGGTACGATGTTATTCAATACCGAAAAACTTTCAGTGACACCTCGTTCTTCAACAGTAATAACGTGCGCTCCGGCCTTTCGAATTTTTTGAGAAAGAGTCATTGTGCGTGTGTAAGCGCTTCCCCTGGCAAGGATTTGTATGACAATACTTTTCATGGCCGTCTCTTTTGGGCCATGGTCATACTGGGCCATCGGGAGGCCATGAAAGTTTCTCTTTGTACTCTCACTTAATATCAGGGCTGCCTCCATCGCGGTGGAAATGTTTGGGCCACTGCCTGTAATATATATCCCGCGAATATATTCAGATTGAATATATTCAAAAACCTCATTTGCCATAACTTCTCCCTTTAGCTGATATTCCTGAAAATTTTCAGACAATACCTGAAATGCAGAGGAAGCATCAATACCAAACCCCTTATAAAGTGCTAACAACGTATTCATATACGTTTTTGAAGATGAATGTTTTTCTTCGCCTGCCATGATGGGAATTACTACTTTTGCTTTCAGGTTTGTGGCTAGCGCACTGGAAACATCGTTTGTCACCGCAGTATATTCCTCAAAAATATCCGTACACCACAATGATTCAGTGCTTCGGCCTGATTGAGAAAGTATCACCGCGTTCGGTAGTCTTGTTTTCTTTTTTAGATAGGTAAAATATTCCGAAGCGAGTTCAGGATAGATGTCAACACCCATGTATTTAAAAGCCAGAGCCGCGAAATAGGAAGATCCCATTCCGACATAAGGCACCTGCAATGGAAGGGAGAATATTGACTTCTCCAGGAGCAGTTCTCTTCCCCGGTCTGGTATTTCCAAAATTTCTGACAACATTTGATTCATTTTATAAAATTCATTTCAACTCGGGTTCATTTATATAAAAAATATAATTATTATATAATGATCTAACTTGATCCAGGTTATTATGTATTAGCAAAATAGGATAAATCCGGCTTATACAGCCTACAATAAATGTTTGCATAAACCAAGGATATTTAGATACGGTGCTTTTGTTGTATCTGCGTGGCTTCCGTAATCTGTTCATCGTATGTAGGAAGATCATATTCTTTCAGGATATCTTTAATTTTGATATCGGGATCGAGGCTTTCTAACGTTGCCCAGTTCTCCAAATGAAATACGTGGAAACGCACCTTCCTCCCGTATTTTTTTTGGATATCCTTAAACTTCAGGGTTTGAGGCCATATATGTACCAAAACTTTTTCCAAATTAACCGGGGCACATACCCATCTTGCAAATTCGCCATCAGATGCTAATACATCCCCGGAAATATCAATAATCCTGGCATCCTCGCCGGTGGCAGAAATAATATAATAATGATTAAACCATGCATGATCACTTAATGTATTCGAGTAAGGCCCTTGCGAAGGGAATAGAACCATTTCGGCACCGTCATGTTTTAATGATTGCCAATTTTCGGACCATGATGCATCGGCACAAATCTGCATACCGACAGTTCCAAAATCCGTCTTAAATACGGGCGGCCTGAGTGGGCCCGGGGTCACACCACCACCCTGATAATATCTACCCGGAATAATTTCTGTTGCCGTTGGTCGAACTTTATGAAATACGCCATCAACCTGACCCATGCGATTAAGCAAAATTGAACTGTTAAAAAATTGACCATCTTTTTTGGTAACGATCGGGCAGGTTATATAACAATGATGTTGTTTGGCAACCCCTGCGAGTATACTTGTAATATGCCCAGGCTGATGTTCATCTTCTGCTATTTGATCCAGTGTTTTCGATTCAGTCACCCAGGATGTCTGAATGGTCTCAGGAAGAACAATCACATCAGGCTCTAACGCATATACACTCTCCATTCTTTCAAGGACAGCTTTCATTCTTTTTTCAATCGTCTGTTCAGGCCAAAGCCCCTTCAGACTGATGGCCGCTGCCCAGACTTCTCTTGGCAAGCGGTTTTGTTTTTTTTACTTTTGTTCATGAGCGTTTTCTGTAATCATGGAATATCTATATCCGAAAAGTATTCCTCTTCCGATTCAATTATTTTTTTTTACCAGGGCTGGCCGGTATTTTTCTTGTACCGATGTCTCCTTTTTTAATAAATCCGCATAGGTAGGAATATCAAATTCTTTTAAAACCTGAGCAACTTTTAATTCAGGATCGAGGCTTTCAATCGTAATAACATCCGTGCGGTTCCAAACTTTTATACCTAACCTGTTTCCATATTTATTAAAAACGTCCGGCAGCCTGTCTCTTGTTGGCCATGTTGTTACATTTACTTTTTCGAGATTGATTTTCGCCCATGCGTAGCGTACAAATTCGCTGCTGGAATCAAAATCATTGCCTGACATATCAATAATACGGGCATCACCACCCGTACTGGATGCGATATAAGAATCATTTTTCAGCGCATAATAATTTAGTATTCTTCCACCGGGAAAAGCGGAAGAAAAGAAAACTACCTCCGCGCCCTGATTCCTCAGGCTATCCCACCCGTCAGCCCAGTTGGCATCGTAACAAATCTGCAAACCCACTTTCCCAAAGTCAGTTTGAATAACGGGTTGATTTAGAGCGCCCGGAGTTACTCCTCCGCCCTTAAATGCCTGGTCAGGATAAATTTCAGTTTTAACAGGGTGAATTTTATGATACACACCGGCAATACTACCTTTCCGGTCTACAAGCAAGCTACTGTTATAAAAACGGCCTTCCTTTTTTGTGATAATCGGGCACACTACATAACAGTTATTCTTTTTTGCAAATTCAGCAACCCTACTTGTAACAGGGCCGGGAACCTTCTCGTCCTCGGCAATTTCAGCCAGTTTTTTTTGCTCCTCCACCCACATCGTATCAAATAGTTCAGGCAAACAAAGAACATCCGGTTGAAGTCCCGCTACATCCTCCATCCTTTCGAACATTTTCTTTAGCCTGGATTCAGTGGTTTTATCCGGCCACAGCCCTACCAGATCAACACTGACGACACATATTTCGCGGGGAAGTTTTTTGCCTGGAACATAGTCGTTTTTTCCGTTTGAATTATAGGGCATGCCGAAGAATCCCGAACCCAGCCCAAATGTTGATTGTTGAAGGAAATCCCTCCTTGAAGAGTTTGTTTTATTTTTCATAAAATCGATTTATTAGAATTTCCAGACCGGTCTATCCTTAAATTATCAAGTCTCAAATAAGCACACCGCTAAAACAAATGTTAAAACCAATTTTAATTTTTATCACCGCTTACGCTCTGCCCCAAAATGCCAATGCGAAAATAAATTTACCTCAAAGCCTGCGATTCCGTTTTCCGGTAACCCTTTATGCTAATGAGATTACCCTGACCGAACTCGACAATGGCGTAATTATTATTTTCCGGACCACTTCCTTCCACAACGGCTTTTAATGTATAATAAAAAATATCATTGATCCGGTTCAAACTTCCTTTGTGATAATGTCCCTGAAATACACCCATCACATTACCCGCATTCTCCAATATACCCCTCACGGCATCAGCGTTGCCGGGACAATGAACTCTGTGTTCCACTTCGAAAGAAATTGAATCAAGCTGGTGGTGAACAAAAACGATTGTCGGCGCAACATTATCCTGTAAATCTTTGGTTAACCATTTTAACTGGTTGTCAGGAATATGGGCGTCTGTCCAGTCAAAATTACCATGGTCGTATTCATTACCGTCTGACGTAAAATTCGTGTCCAACACAATAAAGTGAAAAGAACCCTGGTTAAAGGAATAATAATTCAGGGCACTGGAAAAACCTGTGTTGGATATGGCGTTTAAAAATTGCTGTTTAGAAATGCTGTCATGGTCGTGATTGCCCAACACATGAAAAACCGGTCCATTGAAACGTTTTAGTTCATTCTCAACGGTAGTTAGAAATTGAAGCGTTTCCACCTCCAAAGGATTATCACGCTGATCCTTTAAATCACCCAACTCGATCAAAAAGTCCACTTTTTCTTGGTTCATCAGTTCGATACATTCGCAGATTTTTCCAAGCGATTCACTGTAATACCGGTTATTGGCGGGTAGTCGCTCTGCATAATGAGGATCGGCAAATATTCCAAACCTTACTGGCTTGAATCCACCCTTCGCGAAAAGGGAATTCGGGATGGAAATACCGCCCAATACGGTCACCACCGTCTCTACAAATTGTCTGCGTTTCATTTTCATAAATTATCATCCAATGAAAGGATTCACATCATATGGATCTCCCGTTATATTTCCGCAACCAAATTTATTTTCTTTTTACACATAAACTTTCCCGGCTTCCGTTGAAATATCATATTGATAATAGTGCCTGCCCTCAGTCCGGGTTTTTTTAACTGATGAGAGCTGGTGAACGGAAGTAAAAAAAAGATTGGGATTAACGCCTTTTGCTGTCCGAATTCCGGTGTTTGATTTTAATCGGGTGCCAGTCATGAGGCGCAAATTCCCACCCAGGGCGCCGAATACAATGGCGCCGAGCCGTCCGTTCCCTAACGGCAGGGATTCATTCCAGTTACGGGCAGGCTGACTATACCAGCGTTTTAAATCCTGTTGCGCCCTCAAATTTGCAAAAGCGCCGAAGAAGAAAAAGCAGACCAGAAAAAACATTTTCATTTAAAGATGTTGATTACCGCTGATCGACATAAATATTAACGAATCAATTTAGTATTATTCGCTCAGATTTCCGGGCCCGTAATTGTGATAGATAGAATTTATGATACATAAAGTATTCGTTTTACAATAAAGAGTTTAGACCTGTTGCCCTACCTTAACAGTGGTAACTGCATTCCAGTCTGATTACAATTTTACTAATGCGACGTGGCCACAGTTTTTAGTTTAATCCAATTTTTAATGAAAACATTAATTTGCACATCGCCTGGAAACCTGGAGTACCGGGGGGCAGCCAAACCTGAGCTAAAGAAAAATCAGGCGATCTTAAAAATAAAGCGAATCGGAATTTGCGGTACAGACCTTCATGCCTATGAAGGCACTCAACCCTACTTCACTTATCCTCGGATATTGGGCCATGAGATCGCTGCTGAACTGGTTGATATAGATGGTAGCACTGATATTAAACATGGGGAAATCGTTACTATTATTCCCTATTTCTATTGCGGAAAGTGCATTGCTTGCCGCGAAGGTAAGTCGAACTGCTGTGAGAATATTAAAGTGGCCGGTGTACATATCGATGGAGGAATGGTTGAATATTTATCAGTTCCCACCTATTCCCTTGTTCGGGGTAATGGGTTGCCACCTGATTCACTGGCTCTCATTGAACCCTTGTCCATCGGTGCCCATGCCGTAAGGCGCGCGGACATAAAGCCAGGAGAGTTTGTTTTGGTTGTGGGGGCGGGGCCCATTGGTCTTGGGATTATGGAGTTTGCAAAAATAGCAGGAGCAAGGGTTATTGCTTTGGACATCAAAGAATCAAGGCTTAACTTTTGTAAAGAAAAACTCCAAATACCTTTTATTTTGAATTCAGCACATAGCCATGAAGTAGTCGGAGTCATTAAAGAAATCACAAATGGAGAAATGCCGACAGCAGTTTTTGATGCCACCGGAAACCTTCAGGCTATTAATACCGGATTCACCTATATGTCGCATGGAGGGCGATATGTCCTGGTTGGATTGCAAAAGGGCGAAATCAGTTTCAGTCATCCGGAATTTCACAAACGGGAAGCTACATTGATGAGTAGCCGCAATGCCACGCGTGAAAATTTTGAAAATGTTATTGCAGCATTGAAAAAAGGATTGATAAATCCCACTCCATGGGTCACTCACCGGATTAGGTTCGATCAGGTAAAAAATGAATTTGAGAGTTTACTAGGTCCCGCCAATAATGTGATTAAAGCTATTGTTGAAATTGATTAACTCACGACAACTGTCGTCGTTTGTCGCCAAAAAAAACGCTAATGACGTCAAATAAATTCGAAACCTCCCTCGGAACAATGGCAGCTATTTCTTACTCCCTAATAATCGTTGGATCAATTCTAAGCTTGGCCATGATCGGTGGGTACGCTATTTTACCAATATATTCCGATAATGCCCGGTTTATACCCTGATGAGGTGCCTTATAAAGTAACACATTCTCAAAAGGGGCTTTTTTTATCGAACAATCAGCATTGTCGGTCAAGGAATTCCCCAATTAAATTATTAAAGGCGCTTTCTGTCAAATGAACCGGCAAATCTTTTTTGTCAGGTTATGTGTTAAAACTTAGGTCACCTGAAGCCATAACAAAACAATTGAAGTATGAGACAGGTAGTAAAATCATTGATATCCATAGTACTGATCATTTCAGGTTGTGAAAAACATGATGATGAAGTTTTTCCTTTGCCGCCAGCAACGGAAATATCGGCGCCCTCACCGATCACACAAGTTTCTGAACCCGAAAAATCATCATTGAATTTAAAAATTGAGACCTTTCAATATCAAACTTACGGTAATATGCCTTACCGTGTTTTAGTTCCAAGGAATTACGACCCTGCGAAAAATTACCCGTTACATGTATTTTTGCATGGCATTGATGAAAGGGGAACGGATAATGAACAGCAACTCATTTTGGGAGCATCCAATTTTCAGGTTGATAGCATCCGCGATAATTATCCCGCTTTTATTATTTTTCCCCAGTGCCCTAAAGAATTTTATTGGTTTAGTGAACCGGTCACGCAAACACTTAAAAGGCTAATAGATTCCTTTGTAACAGACAACAAGGTTAACGAAGACAAAATATCCATTGGAGGATTTTCAATGGGTGCCTATGGCACTTTTGCCATGGTTGCCCAAAAC
The DNA here is from genome assembly GCA_039917935.1 of Cyclobacteriaceae bacterium. Classification (GTDB taxonomy): domain Bacteria; phylum Bacteroidota; class Bacteroidia; order Cytophagales; family Cyclobacteriaceae; genus Chryseosolibacter. The sequence goes on from JBDSIM010000313.1 coordinate 39,273, forward strand.
CCGGGCTTTTTTGAAGCTGCAGTCGCTATTTCCGGTGACGGGGATGTAAGTAAAGTTTCGTCCATGGTTAGTACGAATTGGCAAATTTTTGCAGGCGAAAAAGATGTGGTGGTGTCCAGCAGCAAGACTGAGAAAATGGCCATGGCTTTGGAAAAAGCAGGAGCTTCGGTTTCCTTTACCTTATTTCCTGGGGCGGATCACGGAAGTACCTGGTTGAAAGCATTTTCCAAACCGGATTTCTTTTTTTGGATATTTTCCTCCGAAAAAGCATTATCCGAAAACCCAGTAAATTAATAATATAATACTTTCATTTTTTTTTAGAGGATTCAATGAAAATACAGTTCGAACAAAACTGACTTGTATCCCATTAATTCCGGTCTATAGCAATCAATCGACCAGAAGAAGAGTACGCAAGATAAATGTACAATATCTATTCATTCAACAATGCTGAAACATTGATCACCTTCCATGGCACCGTATCCACATTGGCATATATCGACATTTCAATTTCATTTTTTCAGAAACATTTACTGATGAATAACCCATAAAGTCTGCATATTCAAAATACCTTATAAATGGTTTTTCGTTCGTTAAATTATTCCTTCTTTCCTGTAAAGATGCCGGCGAAAAATCGGGTTCTAAATTGACCAGATCCTCATTATAAAACTGCAATCCTTTTAAAAGATCTTTTAAAGGCGCATTTTATTGTTATTAAATAGCGTAAATGAAATCCTTTCATTTAGATAGCGACATGTTCGTTAATTTGTTTTGACCCCACACTTTTTCAAGAAATTTGAGGTAATTTTTTGAACCCGCTCATCAACACCATGCGGACGGCCGAGGTGGACGTACGGGGGCATGCTTCCCGGAGGCTGGGAAAGTCCCAAGGACCAAAAAATTGTTGATGCGTTAAAAACCCAGTTTCCCTTTGGACCTGGGTATATCGTTGAGGTATAGGGTGACTCCAACCCATCGGCTAACATTACTTTTCCCGAGGCGATTACTTCAAGACCCGGAATCTTTGCCGGATCCCCATGATGCTCCCATCCCACAAGACCCGGAATGAAATCACCATCCTTCATTCGCGTACCCTCGAAGATCCAATGTTTCGCGTTTGTCACTATCCAGTTTCCTGAACCATTAAAAGGTATCATCGTGCGAGCGCCGACAAGAAGTCTCTCGCTTGGGCCGTGCCTTACCCAAGGTTCTGTACCCATATAACTTTCCCACGCAATTTTTTCCGCGTCTACTCCACCGAAAAAACCGTCGCGACGCAAAAGACGATGGGGTTGCCCTTTTGAATTGACCTGATTAAGGGGAATAACCGAATACACGGAATTTCCACAAAGGAAACCTACGCTGAGTCCTTTTTGGACGGCCGATTGAACATTCTCGTACATCTCCAAACTCCAGTACTCATCGTGGCCGACTGAAAGGAAACATTTTACCCGTGCTAATCCCAAAGGGTTCGCATGGGTGTCAATGTTTGAGGTATACGTGACATCGTAGCCTTGCTGTTCAAGCCAATAGCAAAGTGGAAATTCCCATAACAAAAATTCTCCGGAACCCTGAGACAGAGGTTGGTCAAATACCTGTGGATATTTCGCATATGGGCGATCATAACTTACCCATGATGTAGCATTAACAGAGCGGTGCGGAGGATCGCTATCGTATAATGAATAACTGTCGGGCCATTTATTATAGGCCTGCCAGGTGGTGTCACTCGTTTGAAACATGATATCAGCTTTGCGGTCATCGCACACCACAAAGATGATGTAACTTTCATAGCGGTGTTCCTTGCAGGAAAGCTTTCCAAGATAAATTCCACTAACCCAATTTTTAGGGATGGTGAGACTGGTGGTGCGCTCCCAATTGCATTCCCTTAGCCGGTCCTCCCCTACCGGTGGAGTTGTTTGAGGAGTTACTTGGAAAGGACCTAGTTTGGTGATGTGGCATCCACCCTTACCACCATAATATCCCATCCTGAATAGATCAACGGTTACATCGGATGGCGTACTGGCACTGAGGAAAATATCAATAGACTCGCCCGATCGCACACTGGTTTGAGAACAATAGCCTTCCATTATTTCCGACCGGTAGTTCTCTGACTTGATATAGGTCAGTTGCCAATCAGTGGTGCCGGCCTTCTTATTTTCAGCCGCAATTATTCCCCGTGACTTCCCTGCAAGAGGTGATAGATCCCTTTTGGGAATAAATGCCCCTGTCAATCCGAGTTGTGCGGCTCTTTTAAGTAATTCTCTTCGCGATAAATAATTGCCCGGCTTTTTCATAAAAATATTTTATGAATGTAAATATTTTAACCTTCCGGATGCTAACATTTTCATAAAATCCGGCTTCGCAGACATTATAAAAGACGGGTTGCCCAGGACCCTTTTCCCAGCACCAAAAATTAAAGTCAGGAACCTACAACTTCGGCTAAGAAATTTGAACCAACCTTTCTTCCTGCATCTTTCCAATTGTCCACTTGGAAAATATTTATCTCGCTTGGTCAGGCACCACCGCTATGACAACTTTTCCTTTGTGCGCTCCTTCACCAAAAAGTCTGAATGCCTTAGGAACCTCATCTAGCCTGAAGGGTCCGTCTATAACGGGTTTCACTTTACCGGCTTTGAAGAGCTCACTCATATAACCTAAATCCTTGTTTAGCTTTAAAACAACGATACGTATCTTCTTTTTACTCATCATTGAAAACCACGGTCGAAGGAATAAGATCTGCACAAGCCGAATCATGGAACCTCCAACAGTGGCATAAGTCCCATGCGGACCTAGTGCACGAGCATAGTCGAATACAGAACGATTGGTTTTCACATCAACAATCAGGTCATAGCACCGGCCATTCTTAGTAAAATCTTCCAGTGCGTAGTCGATGACCTCATCGAAACCGATTTCGCGGAGCATGTCCAATTTTCCCGCGCTGTCAACCCCCGTCACGTGAACTCCGTATAATTTGGCAATCTGCACTGCGAAAGTACCGACACCGCCACCTGCACCATTAATCAAGATCTTTTGTCCTGGTTGAATTTGTCCAATATCACAAAGACCCTGTACTGCCAGCATTGCCGCCTGAGGTATTGCAGCTGCGTCCACGAAGGACATACTGGCCGGCTTTAAAGCTAATGCATTTTCACGAGCGCAGACATACTCCGCGAAGCCTCCCCACGTGCCGCTCAAATCTCCAAACACTTCATCGCCAGGCTTGAGTTGTTTTATGTTTTTGCCCACTGCTTCAATTCGGCCTGCTATGTCAGAGCCAAGTATTTTTATCTTCGGTTTCAGAAGACCGTATAACAGGCGGTTTATGAATGTATCACCCTGAAGAAGGCCCCAGTCCCAATCATTTATGGATACCGCATAGACTTTTATTAAGACCTCATCTTCCTTTGGAACAGGTTTATCTATCGCAACCAGCTCAAGGACATCAGGCGTTCCGTATTTTGTATAGACAACCGCTTTCATTTAGACTTTTTCAATCTGTTATTTATTTTTATTGCGTCGAAAAAGTATCCCTCACGCAATGAATGAAGGGTGCGTCGCCCTTTCTCGGCGATGTTGTGCTGCTTTGTAAAATATTGTAGTTCCCACACAGCTTCATCTACGAAACATGGGACACCTTTCCCCATGAATATCTTACAGTACAGTACACCTCGCGTTATGGCATCAGGAAATTGACAGAATTATTCTTCATTCCCGCCAGGAAACTCCGCCATCGCTTTTGGAAAATTCTTATTTTCATGTCCCGGGTAGCTTAGCTTCACCAAGGCAAATCGTTGAAGGTCGGTAAATTGTTGCCATTGTTGTAACGAAAGAGACCATGGGCTTCCCGCGAGCATTTCCCTTATGGAATAAGGTATTTCATCGGTTCGGGACCACGCAGGATTCGGCTCTATGGAAATCTCGGCAACAGAATTTCCAGTACGTTCATAGATCAACTGACGAAGGTCTTCCCCGTACCGGGTAGCCTCCTCGGGCGTCTGACAGCTTTCGGTAGCAAAGTGTTCGCGTTCGGCCGGGGTCATCCGGCTCCATTCCGCCAGTTTTAATTTAATTCCGCAGGCGTCGAGTTTGAAGCGCACAATCATGGGAATACACCTTACATTTTCGCCAACAAAATCTTTTTCAAACTTGAAATACATCTCTTAAACTGAAGGTTTCTTTAATTCGACAATAATATATTTAGAGGTGGGCGTGAAGCTTTTGTCCGCGACAGAAGCCAAGGGGACAAGAACATTTGTCTCAGGAAAATAAGCTGCGGCGCACCCGACTGGAATATCGTATTCTATTACTTTGAATCCTTTGGCTATTCTTTGTATTCCGTCTGCATCGCTAATGATATCCACGCGCTCATCCTCTTTCAGATCCAAACTTTTTATATCCGAAATATTAAGAAATATTACCTTCCTTTCCCCTTTTACACCTCTGTACCTGTCATCCAATCCATATATTGTGGTGTTATATTGGTCATGGGAACGAATCGTCATCAACCTTAATTTTCCATTTTCAACCAGAAGTTTAAGCAGCGTTGCTGTAACAAAATTTGCCTTTCCCGTTTGTGTTTTCCATTTTTTCTCTCCTGCCATATTGCCTAAATAAAATCCGCCCGGTGTATTAATTTTCTCATTGCAATCCTTAAAATCAGGCAATACTTCTGCAATTTTAGATCTTATATTATCGTAATTACGCACAAGATTATTCCAATCTGTTTTTGTTTCCGGCAAAGAAGCAATTGCCATGCAGGCAACGATGGCTGGTTCAGAAAGTAGATTCCCGGAGGCAGGTTCATTTATACCCTGCGAAGCATGAACCATGGACATAGAATCCTCTACCGTTACTCTTTGCGCAATGCCGTTTTGCAAATCTATTTCGGTCCTGCCCAGGCATGGTAAGATCAACGCTTGCTTTCCGCTAATCAGATGACTCCTGTTCAGTTTGGTGCTGATATGTACTGTAAGTTTACATTTACGTAAAGCTTTTTCTGTAAAGTCCGAATCCGGCGTAGCCGATGCAAAGTTCCCACCCATGCCAACGAATATTTTCACTTTCCCTTCATCCATCGCTCTAATGGCATCCACTGTATTATAACCATGTTTCGAGGGAGGGGTAAAATTGAAAACCTTTCCCAGCGACGTAAGAAATTCTTTGCCTGGATTTTCAGTGATCCCCATTGTGCGGTCCCCCTGCACGTTGCTATGTCCTCTTACCGGACAAAGGCCTGCACCCGCTTTACCAATATTGCCTTTAAGCAGAATCAAGTTCACAATATATTGGATCGTAATGACTGCATGCTTATGCTGGGTAATGCCCATGGCCCAACACACAATTGTTGAATCCGATTTTAAATATATGTTGCAAGCTTGAAGGATTTCTGATTTGCCTAAGCCCGATTGTTCCGTGATATCATCCCAGCTAGTGGACATAATATCTTCCCGCATTTGTTCAAATCCTGTCGTGTGATTCTCAATAAATTCCAGATCCAACTGGCCGGTATTTCTCGCTTCTTCTTCAAGTATCCCTTTGATCAGTCCTTTTAACAAGGCAAAGTCTCCACCGATTAAAGGTTGGAGATATAGTGAAGAGATAGCACTTCCTCTATTCGATAAAGTGCGAATTAAATTCTGTGGATGTATAAAACTTTCCAATCCCTTTTCCTTTAAAGGATTAAAAGTGACTATCTCACATCCATTTTTTCTTGCCTTTTCCAATGAGGTCAGCATCCTTGGATGGTTGGTTCCGGGATTCTGTCCTATGATAAAAATTGCTTCGGCTTTTTGAAAATCCTCTATAGAGACAGTTCCTTTGCCAACACCTATGGATTCCATTAAAGCAACGCTTGAAGATTCATGACACATATTTGAACAGTCCGGAAAATTATTTGTGCCGAGTTCCCTTCCAAACAGCTGGTACAAAAAAGCTGCCTCATTGCTCGTCCTGCCCGACGTGTAAAAGACAGCTTCATCAGGATGCGAAAGATTTTTCATGCTTTCACCAATCAGGTGAAAGGCCTTTTCCCAACTGATAGGTTCGTATTGGTCCTTGTCTCTGTCCAACCACATTGGTTCCGATAATCTCCCTTGCTGCTCTAACCAATAACCATCCTGTTTCAACAGCTCACTCACCTTGTACCTTTTGAAAAAATCTTTTGAAACTCTTTTGGTTGTTGCTTCTGCGGCGACTGCTTTCACGCCATTTTCGCAAAACTCGGCGATAGAAGGAATTGCAGGATCAGGCCAAGCACATCCGGGGCAGTCAAAACCTCCTGGCTTATTCATTCGAAACAATGCCCGGACCCCTGGAATTGTTGCCTTTTCGCCAAGTATATGTTTTAAACTTGATACCAAAGCTAAAAACCCGCCCGCCGGTGCCTTCAAGGAAGTGTCCTTTTTGCCTTTCATGGTTTCTGTTGGATATTTTCCGGATGCGTATACACTGTGGCCCTGTTATCCCGGCAAAAACCGATTAATGTTATCCCGGATTTATTGCAAAAATCTACGGCCAATGAAGAGGGGGCAGAAACAGCAAGCAAAAAAGAAATTCCTGCACGGGAGCATTTTGCCACGATTTCATAAGATACTCTCCCACTGATTAACAAAATGTCCGCGCAATGAAGTCTGCGCTGTAAAAACAATTCACCAATAACTTTATCTACTGCATTATGCCTTCCGATATCTTCATGGACCGCCAAAATATTTCCGTCTATCGTGAGAAGAGCTGCTGCATGAGAACCCCCGGTTTTTTCAAAAGTATCTTGCAATGCTCTCATCCTTTCGAGCATTTTCGGGATCAGACCAATCTCAAGTTTCCAGGAAGTCTTAGTGAGTTTGACCGGAACATCCAAATCACCTATTTCTATTTTGCCACAAACCCCGCAGGAGGCACTGGAGGCGATCGAGCGGTTAAAAATATTTTGGCCGACAAGAACCTCCTCTTTAATAAGTGCATCAACAAAAAGGGTGCACTCATCTTGCAGGGATGGCACTTCATCCATTTTGAGAATATCATCCGGCACTTTTATAATCCCTTCAGAGAATAATAATCCTGCTGCAAGAATGCCATCATTTCCCGGCGTGCGCATGGTAATAGTATAAGACCTTCCATTAATTTTAATCTGGAGCGCTTCTTCTCGCGTCAGTGCTTCATAGGAAGTTTTCGGTATTCCTTCTGAATATTTTACGGCATTGAATTTCTTGTCCCACATAACGTATAGTAACTGAGAAAACCAAACTTATGGTGTATTCTATCGCCTTCAAATCTTTTGTCACATGCTTATCGGAGGCTTTATCGATATCTGTGATACGTAACCAATATGTTCATTTGTTTTAAGACACTGACTCAAATTAACCACAATTCCGCCTAAGAGCAACAAACTGAAAAAATGTTTTGTGGGTTGTGGCTGCTGAATCCTACTCCGCTATTCTCTTTAAATTTTCCGGATATTCCAGCGTTGCTTTCACTTCTTCACCGATGGAAAGCGTTAAATGATCTTCAACGGTTTGCATTGCTTTTAAACTATCTCAGTCATAAAATAAAATTTTTCCGAAAGCAATGAAGGATTTTGATCTGATCAGGAAGGAAGCTGACTGGGAAAATTGAAATTCTGAAGGATCTTATTATCGGGTGGATAAACCAAATGAACCGCGTGCGTACTCAAAAAACCCCTTGGACTGACATTTCCATTCCCGACAAATTTTAATAATAAAGGATAGGCATGGGGTTCCCATAATGTCAGCAACGGTTCGGGTAGCTTTTCATCGGAATTGTAGAAGCAAGTCGCAACCTTTTTTTGATCGCGACGATCAATCAATAGCGACAACGCCCCGTCATCAACATAAGGCATATCCACTGCAACGATTAGCCACGCACTTTCCGGGTGCTTACCAAAAGCAGTGAGTATCCCATTCACAGGACTTTCCAGATCGTATTCATCGACAAGTGGACGCAAACTTGGTGAAACATCTTGTTCGCCATAGCACGAAGTATAAACCTGATCACAGTGCTTTGATAAAAGATTGAACAGATGCTCACGTTGCGGCCTCTCATGATAGACAATCAATCCTTTATCTTTTCCCATGCGTGAACTTCTGCCCCCCGCTAAAACCAGCCCGGATAATAAAGTTTTATTCATCCCTTAAAATAAACGGAAATAAATGAGAACTAACAAGTAAATATTGACGCTTACAATCCAATAGAATTAGGATCAACATCTTCAATCCTTCGCTAAAGCCACTTGAAATATCCACGCTGTCTGGCAATCAAAAGGAAAATGCATTCCCGATTTAATGAGCACGCGAGTACGTTCTTTCTTATCTTGTAGGTTGATGCAATCATGACCAACGACATCTGCTCTCAGAGTTAATATCCCGCGGCGGTACCGGCGCAGTTGTCAGGGAAATAATTTAGGCCTGGTCAATTTCGATAGCCACACGGTTCGCTGAATTCGTTGCAGCCTCCATTCCCCAGCTGCGGTTATCGGCATGTCCGCCGCCAAAATGGATACGTCCATGCGGTGTCATGATATGAGGCCAGAATTTCGACAAGCTTCCCAGGGCCGAAAAGCCACCGCGCTCACAACCCCCTGAATACTGATCTTTCGACCAGTCCTTCACTAGCGTTTGTTCAATGGTAATGTTCGATTTCTTACCCGGATACAATTCCTTAAAGGCTTGTAATGTTCGCAGCGGGTTAGTTCCCCCCGGAGCTTTTGCCATTAAAGCTACTCTTTGCGTGTCAACCTCATCGGCGATCTGCCAGATGGTCCTGAGTGACGGATGATCAAAAGTGAGATTGATGCTGATGTTGTCATCTAACCAGAATTCCGATCTCGCCTGAAAAACAATCCGGGTTGTAACATCATAGACCATGTTGTCAAAGACAAAGTGTTTTTCCGGTGGCAATTGCGGTGTAACAGGAATATTCTTCAACGCCGTTGTACGGAGGCAACACGCGAAGTAATCGGCCGACATCTCTTTTTCGTCTCCAAACTCCTTGTATTTTACCGTAACACCGGTTTTTCCATGGGCAATCTCCCTGATCTGGCAATCCAGTTTTACGCGAGTGCCTAGACGTTTCGTGAATTCATCTGTCATCACCTGGTTCCCTCCTTTAAGCCTGTAAAGTTCATAACCCTTATCATACCCGCGTTTGTTCATAATAAAGGCCTGCCATATCGTATAGAGCGCGGAGGAGCTGCCTCCTCCCAGGGAGTTCATGGCTGCCGGCGAAGCGCCCTCTTTCTTATAGATCTCCTGGATGGAAATATTTTCCATATGGTCATAACCAATCCCAAAAGGTTGGTATTCGCTCGTAAATTTTTCGAAATAGGGCTCCAAAAAAAGCGTTTGCAAATCTGCTGCGGGATTCGAAGCAAGATATTTTAATTCCCTCTGGTTGAACCCTCCCGATTTTTTTATCTCATCTGCGCGCATTTCACTAATCTTTTCAGCGGTGTACCATTTGTTATCCCGCAGGCTTAACCGGCTCTCGCGATGGAAATACGGAACGACCTGAAGTTTAAACTCATCGATATACTTCCAGTATTGCTCATAACCAGGTTTGGTAAAATTTTCCGCCCCAAAGTCGGCGTAGAGTCCGTCGGCCAGACCATCATGCACCGTGAGAACAGTACCACCGCAACGGCCCGATGCCTCCAGCACGACAACCTCATAACCTTTTCTCATCAGTTCGTAGGCGCAACAAAGTCCGGCAATTCCCCCGCCACCAACGATTATCTTTTTTGTGACCAGGGGAGAATTGGTTTTATTTTTCCGAAGAGAAATTTTCGAAGTGTCGTGAGTCGTGTGGGCATTTGCATCCGTAAGGAAAATGCTGCCGATTCCAACTGCCACTGCCTCTCTTAAAAATTTCCTTCGCTCAAGATTGGCCATATTTTTAGCTAATAAAATGAACAGAATGTAGCATGTCTAAACTTTTACAAAAATACGGTGCTGATACAACCAATTCCAAATACCCGTAAGCAGCCCATACTGCCAGGCTTGTTATGTTTCGATAAAAAGTTCTCCACTAAATGTTATGCTTCAGGTAAATGTCGCCTTGTTTCAACTCCTGTCATTCATTAAATACTCAGAAAAATTCTCCCTACCCGTCTACTTTTCGTCGTAAGCATGCTTTAATGTTGGAATGTCAATTTTCTTCATTTTCAGCATGGCCTGCATAACACGGTTTGCCTTTTGACGGTCTTTATCTCCCAGCATTTGTCCCAGCACCTGC